>CAZSCC010000276.1:0-38221 GCA_964604905.1 uncultured Planctomycetales bacterium | reverse complement strand
TGTGCTCTCACACTTAAGAACCGCTGCGAGGGAGGGCCTCATTCAAGAATCGCGTCCGAATTGCCAAATAGATGCGTTTTACGAGCACTTCACCCGGCTAAGCAACAGGAACTAGCTAGACAAAGACTATGAGCTGCCACGACAAATCGAATGGCAACGCCAGCGGCGAAGCGGCCGCCGCCCCGGTGACCCTCCGCTTCGGGAGCGCCGCGAAGCTTTCGCTTCCCGCGCCGGTCCCCAAGCAGGCGTATCGCCCGTCGCAGTCCAACATCCCCGACGACAAGCGCGTCCGGGCGATCCTCAAGAAGACGGCGGAGGACCACATCAAGAGGACGGGGGCGATCCCGCCCCTCACGCTCGACGAGCTCCGCGAGCACACCGCCGCGGTGCTCCTCGCGACCGGCACCGACCTCAAGTTCAAGGACTACGTCGCGATCCTGGTCAGCAACGCGGCGTGGCGCGACTCGGTGGCGAGCATCCCCTACGAGCGCCGCCTCCTCCTCCTCCCCAAGTGCCTCCGCATCGAGGACAAGTGCCCCGCGCCCTTCGACGAGTTCGGGCTCCTCTGCAAGGAGTGCGGCCTCTGCTCGATCCAGGACCTCACCGTCGAGGCCGAGCGCCTCGGCTACGCGGTCCTCGTGGCGGAGGGGTCGGCGATCGTCCGCTCGATGATCGAGACGGGCAAGATCGAGGCGGTGGTCGGCGTCAGCTGCATCAACGTCCTCGAGAAGTGCTTCCCCCACATGGAAGCGGCGGCAATCCCCGGCGTCGCCATCCCGCTCCTCCAGGACGACTGCGTCAACACGACCGTCGACCTCGACTGGGTCTGGGACCTCATCCACCTGACCTCGAACGACAAGACCTACCGCCTCGACCTGGACGCGATGAAGAAGGAGGTCCAGGGCTGGTTCGCGAAGGACTCGCTCGCCGCGATCATGGGCGCAGCGGAGGACGAGACCTCGAAGATCGCGCGCGACTGGCTCGCCAAGGACGGCAAGCGCTGGAGGCCCTACCTCGCCACCTGCGCCTACATGGCGATCCAGAGCGACCGGCACGACGATCCGCCCCCCGCGCCGGCCGATCTCAAGAAGCTCGCGGTCGCGGTCGAGTGTTTCCACAAGGCCTCGCTCATCCACGACGACATCGAGGACAACGACGCGAAGCGCTACGGCGAGAGCACGCTGCACGTCGAGGTCGGCATGCCGGTGGCGCTCAACGTGGGCGACTTCCTGCTCGGCGAGGGATACCGCCTGATCGCGGAGCTCGAGGTCGAGCCGGCCGTCCGCGTGGAGATGCTCCGCGCGGCCTCGGCGGGCCACCTGACGCTCAGCCGCGGCCAGGGCCGAGAACTCCTCTGGTCGAAGAAGCCCGCCCCGCTCACCTCGATCGACACGCTCGACATCTTCCGGCAGAAAACGGCGCCCGCGTTCGAGGTGGCGCTGCGTCTCGGCGCCTTCCTGGGCGGCGCGGACGCGGAGACCCACGAGGTGCTCCGCAAATACAGCGAGTCGATCGGGATCGCCTACCAGGTGAAGGACGACCTCGAGGATTGGGACGGCAGCGGCGACTCGAACGATCTCGAGGACCTGCGGCCGTCGGTGATCCTCGCGATCGCGCACAAGCGGACCGAGGGGGCGTCGCACGAGCTCATCGGGCGGCTCTTCCGGGGCGAGGTGAAGGCCTCGCAGCTCAACGGCGAGCTCCACGCCGCGCTGGCGGAGGCGGGCGCGATCGAAAAGGCGAAGGACCTCCTGGAGGCCTACAAGGAAGAAGCGATCCGATCGCTGCGGTTCCTCTCGAACCCCACGCTGAAGGGGCTGCTCCGCCGGGTGGTGGGCAAGATCTTCGGCGAACAGCTCATCGAAGGGTACTGCAGTGAGTTTGAGGCTCGAAATGCTGCAGGTCGCGCGCCTGGCGCCCGCCCTGCTGCAGGAAGCCGCTGAGCGCGTCGCCGCTTTCCTGCGCGCGCAGTTCAACGAGGACGGCGGGGCCCGCGACAAATCCGGCAAGAGCGACCTCTACTACACCGTCTTCGCCCTGGAAGGCCTGATCGCGCTGCGCCAGGACCCGCCCGTCGGCCTCGTGCGCCCCTACCTCGAGCGCTTCGGCGACGGCGAGGGCCTCGACCTGGTCCACCAGACCTGCCTCGCGCGCTGCTGGGCGGCGCTTCCCAAAGGAGGGCTGGACGCCGGGATCTCTGCCCGGCTGGGCGCGAGGATCGAGCGGGAGGCCAAGGACTCGGTCTACAACCGATTCCTCAGCGTGGGCGCGGCCGAGGATCTCGGAGGGACGATGAAGGGGGTTGCGCCGGAGACGATCCTCAAGCTGCAATCGCCCGACGGATCGTTCGGAAGCACCACGCCCACGACGGCGGGGGCGGTCACGCTGCTGCACCACCTGGGGGCCGACGTCCCGGCAGGCGCCGTGAACTGGCTCCTCTCCCGAGCGCTCCCGACCGGCGGCTTCCTGGCCGTGCCCGGGGCTCCCGTGCCCGACCTGCTGTCGACGGCGACGGCGCTGCACGCGCTCGCGGCGGCGAAGCAGACGATCGGGGCACTCCGGGAGCCGATGCTCGATTTCGTCGACACGCTGTGGACGGGGCAGGGCTTCTGCGGCACCTGGAGCGAGGACAAGCCGGATGCGGAGTACACCTATTACGGACTTCTAGCCCTCGGCCACCTGAGCCTCGCGTGATCCAATCCCCTTCCATCGCCGCCGCTCTGGCTTCGGCCCGCGAGAAACTCCTTGCGGCGCGCGTCGCCTCCGGGCACTGGGAGGGTCATCTCTCGCCCAGCGCGCTCTCCACGGCCACGGCGTCCTGCGCGCTCGAGATCGTGCGCCGCAACAGGGGCGCCGACCGCTCGGACCTCGTGAAGAAGGGCCTCGCGTGGCTCGTGGCGCATCAGAATCCCGATGGCGGATTCGGTGACACGCCGGAGAGCCCGAGCAACATCAGCACCAGCGTCCTCTGCTGGGCCACGCTCGGGCTCGGGAGCGAACCGGCCACCGTCGCGCGCGCCGAGGCGTGGATCAAGCGGGAGACGGGCGACCTCTCGGCCCCGGCGCTCGCGAAGGCGATCGCCCGGCAGTACGGCGAGGACCGCACGTTCTCGGTCCCGATCCTCACGATGTGCGCGCTCGCGGGGCGGCTGGGCGAGGGCCGCGCGGCGTGGCGTCACATCCCGCCGCTCCCTTTCGAGCTCGCCACTCTGCCCCGCGCGTGGTTCGGCTGGCTCGGCCTCCGCGTCGTCAGCTACGCGCTCCCGGCCCTCATCGCGATCGGGCAGGCGATCCACCTTCACCGCGGCTCGTGGAATCCCTTCCGCGCCCTCGCGCGGAAGAGGACGCTCCGGCTGCTCGAGGCCATCCAGCCCTCCTCGGGCGGCTTCCTCGAGGCGACGCCCCTCACGAGTTTCGTCACGATGAGCCTCGCCGGGAGCGGGCAGGTCGCGAACCCGGTCACCCGGAAGGGAGCGGACTTTCTCGCCGCCTCGGCACGAGACGACGGCAGTTGGGCGATCGACAGCAACCTCGCCACATGGGTGACCACCCTCTCGGTCCAGGCGCTGGGCGATGCGCTGCCGCAGGCCGACCGCCGCGCAATCCGCGAGTGGCTGCTGAAGCAGCAGTACCGCCAGATCCATCCCTACACGGGCGCCGAGCCTGGCGGCTGGGCGTGGACCGACCTCCCGGGCGGCGTGCCCGATGCGGACGACACCTCGGGCGCCCTCCTCGCGCTCTCGTCGCTCCGGGAGGGCGACGATCCCGAGGTCTGCCGCGCCGCGCGGGACGGCGTGCGCTGGCTCCTGGGCCTCCAGAACCGCGACGGCGGGATTCCCACCTTCTGCCGCGGATGGGGGAAGCTGCCGTTCGACCAGAGTTGTCCCGACCTGACCGCCCACGCGCTGCGTGCCTGGGCGGCATGGCCGGAGGAGGTTCCGCGGAAGGCCATCGACCGCGCCATCGGATACCTCGTGAACGCCCAGCGCGCGGACGGCTCGTGGGTCCCCCTCTGGTTCGGCAACCAGCACGCGAAGGGCCTGGAGAACCCGGTCTACGGCACCTCGCGCGTGCTTCTCTGCGCGTCCGTCGACCCGGCGAACGAGGCGTGGAAGCGCGGGCGGACGTGGCTCTTCGCGGCGCAGAACGGGGACGGCTCCTTCGGCTCGTCGATAGAGGAGACCGCCCTGGCCCTCGAGGCGCTGGGGCCCTGCGAGGCCTCCTCCCGCGGCGCCACGTGGCTCGCGGAGCGGACCGCCGAAGGGACCCGCTTCCAGCCCTCCCCCATCGGCCTCTACTTTGCGAAACTGTGGTACTGGGAGCGCCTCTATCCTGTTATCTTCACCACGGCGGCATTGCGGAGCGCATCAGGAATCAAGAATCAGGAATCAAGGGATGGCCACTCCGAGCCTCGTGGCGCCTCTGGACCTGGGATGGCCAACCCTTGATTCTTGATTCGTGATTTTGGGACCTTCCGTGATCTATCTCGATAACAACGCCACCACGCAGGTCGATCCTCGGGTCCTCGAGGCGATGCTCCCCTATTTCCGAGACCAGTTCGGCAACGCGGCCAGCCGCCACCACCGCCTCGGCTCCGAGGCCGCGGAGGCCGTCGAGACCGCCCGCGCCCAGGTGGCGTCGCTCATCGGCGCCGACCCGCGCGAGATCGTCTGGACGAGCGGCGCCACCGAGTCGGACAACCTCGCTCTCAAGGGCGTCGCCGCATCCCCGGCGTACACGACCCGGGGGAACCACATCGTCACGGTCACCACCGAGCACCGCGCGGTGCTCGATCCCTGCGAACACCTGGAGGGCCAGGGCTTCAAGGTGACCCATCTGAGGGTGGACCGCCTCGGCCGCCTCGCCCTCGAGCGCCTGGAGGCCGCGCTCACGCCGAAGACGATCCTGGTCTCCGTCATGCACGCCAACAACGAGACCGGCGGGCTCCACCCGATCCGCGAGATCGGCGCGCTCTGCCGGAAGCACAAGGCCCTCTTCCACACCGACGCGACCCAGTCGTTCGGCAAGGAGCCGCTCGACGTGAACGCCGACTCGATCGACCTCCTCAGCGCGAGCGCCCACAAGGTGCACGGCCCCAAGGGGGTGGGCTTTCTCTACGTGCGCCGGAGGGATCCGCGGGTGCGCTGCGAGCCGATCTTCCACGGCGGCGGACACGAGAAGGGGCTGCGGTCCGGGACGCTCAACGTGCCGGCGATCGTGGGGATGGGCGCCGCGGCGGAGATCTGCCGGAAGGAGCGCGCGGCGGACCGGGAGCGCATCGGGAGGCTCCGCGACCGCCTCGAGCAGGGGATCCGAGCGGCGATCCCCGGCGTCGAGGTGAACGGCGACCCGGAGCGCCGGCTGGCCAACACGAGCAACCTCAGCTTCCCCGGCGCGGACGCCGAGGAGCTGATGAAGCGGATGCCCGAGGTGGCCGCCTCGTCGAGCTCGGCCTGCACGAGCGCGCTCCTCCAACCGAGCTACGTGCTCGGCGCGCTCGGGTGCGACGAGGCGCGGGTCAAGGGGAGCATCCGCTTCTCGCTGGGGCGGTTCACGACGGAGGACGAGATCGACGCCGCCGTGAAGCGGATCGTCCGGGCCGCGGGGGCACGGTGCTGATCGCCTCGCGAAGGCCTAATCCTTCGTCCAGGCGAACATGTCGCGGTAGTAGCGCTGCTCCCGGCGCGCGGTGATGGCCCGGCGCGCCGACTCTCGAGTCCCGTCCCAGCCGTACTCGGCCAGGAAGCGTTTCTCGAGGTCCGAGGCGGCTCCCAGCCGATCGAGGGCGCGGACGGCGGACGCGACGGGTCCCTGGTCGTGCTGCATTTCCCAATACGTCCACTGATCGGGACCCGCGGTGGTCGGCACTCCCAGTTGGACCGCGGCCTTGCGGATATGCTCGGCGAGCTCGGCACACTCCAGGCGGGAAGCGCAGGAGATGGCCCAGAGGAGAGTCTCCCGGGGACGATCCCCAGGGAACGTGCGGTCGCCCTTCAGCACATCGGCCAGGCGAAGCCGATAGTCCGGGCCCGAGAGAAGCTCGAGTCGAGCTCGGACGATCGCCGCCACTCCTTCTTCCCCGGCTCCCTTCAGTCCGAGCGTGACCGGATCGGTCCCGCGTTCGTGGGAAAGCGCGAGGCGCGCCGCGTCGGACCCGGCCAAGGCGCATTCCAGAAGGGCGTTTCGCAGCTCTTCCCCCCAGAAGTAGCGTCCCGCCCAGGCGGCGGCACGCTCCTTCAGACGGGCCTCCGCCGACTTCATCGTCTCGAGGTACAGGCGCCGGATCTCAGGGTCCGCTTTCCGGGCCAGGACGGACAGGTGGTCGAGCGCCAGCGCCTTGCGCTCGTAGGGCGCCTTTGGATCCCCCAGAATCCGGGAGTAGTGCTCGAGGGCGATATCCGGGAAGGCGGCGATGCAGTGGACCACGGGCTGGAGGAGGACGCCGGCATCCAGGTCCCCCGCCGGCGCATCCCTGTAGGCCGAAAGGAGGTCGGGGTGTCCGCTGATGGACGCGAGCCACGCGCCAAGGGCCTCCCGTGGAGCGGCCTGGGAATCCGCCGGACGAAGGGGGTCGGGGATCTTCACGTCGGCGCCGCGAGGAGCTCTTCCGCCCTGCCCCTGAACGGTTCCCGAAGGGGTCGAGGGGCGGGCCGGCGCGGACGACGGGCCTCCCGGCGCGTGCGGATCCCGCCTCATCCACATCGTCACCGCGAGCAGGAGCGCGACCGCTCCGGCGAGGACCGCGAAGGAGAACCTACTTCTCAACATTGGCGCAGATGTTCTTCCGCATCTCCCTCAGGTTGCCGTCGGTGATGAGTCCCTTATCGCTGCGCTCCCCGGCCTTATCGTACATGTGCCAAGGAATAGGGACGACGAGCGGCGAGCCACCGCGCCCTCCTTTTCCTACTTCGCCGCGATGCAGTAGAGGCTGGTCGACGTGCGGATGAAAAGCTCCTTCCCGGAGACCGCGATCGAGGAAAGCGTGTAGGTGTCGTCGAGCGGGTTCTCCGAGAGCACCTTGAACTCGGGGCCCTGGGCGATCACCGTCGTGCGGCCGCCGTGGTTCGTCAGATAGATCCGACCGTCGGCGAGGAGCGGCGAGGACCAGTAGGTCCCCTGGGGCAGGCGCTGCTTCTCGTAGAGCGCCTTGCCGGTCGCGGGTTCGAAGCAGCTCATGAGGCCGCCGTCGTGCAGCACGTAGAGGAGCTTCCCGTCCGAGACGGCGGTCGGGACGTCGCAGCCGTCCTTCGAGGTCCAAAGAGTGTGGGTCGAGGTCACGTCCCCCTTCCCGCCGCCCCGACAGCCCACGAGCGGCCCCTGCTTGATGCGCGCGAAGGCCATGTCGCCGACGATGGCGGGCGAGCAGACGGCGCGGAACCACGGGTCCTGCTTGGGGTTGAGCCCGCCGCAGCGCCAGAGCTCCTTGCCCGTCTTCGGCTCGTGGCCCGTGAAGTAGTCGCCGCCCACGACCACTAGTTCCGTCCGGTCCGCGACCCTCATCAGCATCGGGGTGGTGTAGGCGTCGGGGCTTTCGTTCTTCGCGTCGGTGGGACGCTCCTCGCGCCAGACCACCTTCCCCGTCTTCCCCTCGAACGCCACGAGGTAGGAGGGCTCGTCGGTCTTCATGCCGTGGAGCACCGGGACGATGACCATCCCTTCGTAGAGCAGCGGGGACGCGCCGTAGCCGTGGTTGAGGCCGAACTTGCCCCATTTCTTCTGGAGGTCCTCCTGCCAGACCTGCTTGCCCTCGACGGTCAGCGCCGTCAGGACGCCGGTCCCGGTGTTCCACCAGACCATCTGTCCGTCGGTGACGGCGGAGGGGCTGGACATGTTCTGCTTCTGGACCTGGTAGTTGGCGCCGGCCACCTGGGTGCGCCAGAGTTCCTTGCCGTCCTTCTTGGAGAGGCAGAGGAGGAGGAGGTCCTTGCCCTCTTTCTTCAGCCCCTTCAGGTTGTTCGCCTCGGCGCCGTCGACGATCTCGCCGGCGGAGGGGACGAAGATGCGGTCGCCCCAGATCACCGGAGTGGCGCCGCTCCAGGACGGGAGCTTGACCTTCCACTTCACGTTCTCGGTCTCGGACCATTTGAGGGGGAGGCCGGTGGAGTCGCTGGTGCCGTCGAGCGACGGCCCGCGCCACTGCGGCCAGTTCTCGCCGCCCTGCGCCGCGCCCGCGAGGGCGACCGAAACGATGAGTCCGAGGAACGCGTGCTTCATGACTGGGTCTCCGGTTCGACCTATTTTCCCGAGGCCACCGCGTACAGCGTGCTCTTCCCCGCGAGGTAGAGGACCCCGTTCGCCGCTACCACGGATCCATTCTCAAGATCGGGAAGGCCGTCGACCTTGACGGGCTTCTTCATCTCCCGGCCTTCCTCGAAGATGCGCACATCGCCGTCCCCGGTGCGGACGTAGACCTTCCCTTCCACGACCAGCGGAGAGCTCCAGGTGCCCGACAGCAGGTCCTGACGCCACACCCGCTTTCCGGTGGTCAACTCGATGCAATGCAGATAACCGTTGAGCTCCACGGCGTACACCAGATCTTCCCGGACCGCCACGTTCGAGATGCTGACGCCGAACTCCTTCTCGCCCTCATGGCGCCAGAGCTCGGCCGTCTTCGTCACATCGCCCCGTTTCCGGGCGTCGATCGCACGAAGGCATCCGGGCTCGCCGTCGTGACCGTCCCCCGGCCCGACCCCGACGGAGATGAGGATGCGGTGTCCCGAATAGACCGGAGTCGCGACCAGCGTGGTCTCCTTCCCACGCCCATGGGGTGAGGCGTTCTCGTGGGCCTTGCAGTCGAACTTCCAGATCGGCGTTCCGGTGAGGGGCTCGAAGGCGTAGAGCCAGCCGTCTCCCCCGGGAAAGGCGATCTGAGGCCGGCCCTCGACCACGCCGTACGCCGGGGAACCCCATTGGCCGTTGAGGATCTGATCTCCCGGTGACTTGTCCTTCCAGACGACCTGGCCGGTCTCGCGATGCACCGCGATGAAGCTGGGAGCGTCCGGGTTCTTCACCTTGTTGGCGGTCCAGTCCTTTCCGTGACCCGTCAGCGCATAGACCAGGTCGCCGACGACCAGGGGAGACGAGGACGACGCCCGGTGCGGGGAGACACCCAAGTCCTTCCGCATGTCCAGGCTCCAGACGACCTTCCCGTCCTTGGCTTCCCGGCAGACGAGTTCGGCCCGGTTGCTCACGTAGTACACGCGCTCGCCGACGACGCAAGGATTGGAGTGAAGTCCGAAATTACCTTCGTCTTCGTTCGGTTCCTTGGGAAGCTTCTCATGGACCGCCTGCCAGAGGAACTTCCCATCCGCTTCGGCGAAGCACATCAGCACGCTCCGGTCGCCTTTGATGGCCGGATCGCGCGGCTTGTCGTTGTTGGTCCCGATGTAGACCCGCCCACCCGCGACGACGGGAGTCGACATGCACTCCTTCCCCAGCTCTGCGGCCCACTTGATGTTCTTCCTGGTCTTGAAATCCCAGACGACGGGCAGGCCCTTCTCGGAGGAGACGTAGTTCCGATCCGGCCGGCCGCCCCACATGGGCCAGTCGTCGCCGCGCAGGGAGGAACACCCTAGAACAAGGAGACCGATCAAGGTGCAGAACGTGCGCGTCACTTGCCCCCCACGCAAACAAGGTGCGCGAACGTCTTGAGGTAGAGCCGCCCGCCGTCCACGCAGGGCGTGCTGTGGCTCCCTTCCCCCATCGGGTTTCGCGCGAGCTGCTTGAACTGGTCGCCCGTGGCGATGACCACCATCTCCCCCTTCGTCGAGGGACAGTAGATCTTCCCGTCGATCAGCACCGGCGAGCCGAAGAACTGCGCCCCCAGCCGCTCCGTCCAGATCTCGCGCCCGGTCGAGGCCTCCAGAGCCGTCGCGAAGCCCTCGTCGCTGATCAGGTAGAGCCGCCCGTCCAGGAACAGCGGCGTCGGCACGTAGGGCGTCGCCTTCTTGATCGTGTACGCCACGTGCGTCTGGCTCACGTCCCCCCGGCCGCCCACCTTTACCGCCGAGAGGACATTGCCCGCGCCGCCTCCCTGCCCGCAACTCCCGATCACGAGATCGCCCGCGACCACCGGCGAGGCGCACATGCGGAGCTTGAAGACCGGCGATTCCCAGTTGAGCGCCCCCGTCTTCGCGTCGAGGCTCGAGACCCCGTGCGACTTGCTGGTCAGGAGCAGCTCCGGCTTCGCCCCCGGCCGCTGCAGGATGCAGGGCGTCCCGTACGCCGTCCCCTGGGGACCCTGACGGCGGGACGACTTCCAGACCGGCTGCCCGGTCTTGACGTCGAGCGCGATCACGAAACTGTCCGCATCCTGATCGTTGGTCACGATCACGGTGTTCTCGTAGAACATGGGGGACGCGCCGTGGCCGTGCTGCGACTCGAACGTGCCGAAGTCCCGGCTCCAGAGTTCCTTGCCCGCGTGGTCGAACGACTTCACGTAGAAGTGCTCCTTCGAGACGAAGCAGGCGATCACGCGGTCCTTGTCCACGACCGGCGACCCGTTCGCGTAGCCCGCGTTGTTGTTGCCCGGCTTGTGGGTGGGCAGGGGGTACTTCTTGATCCAGAGTTCCTTGCCGTCCTCCTTGTTGAGGCAGACGATCGCCCGCTCCTTCCCGGTGTCCAGGGCGGTCGTGAGGAAGATCTTCTCCCCCCAGATGACCGGCTGGCTGTGGCTCTCGCCGGGGATCGCCACCCGCCAGCGGAAGTCCTTCTCGGTCCAGGTCACCGGGACGCCCTTCGCGTCGCTGATGCCCGTGCCGTTGGGACCCCGGAAGCGGGTCCATTCCTGCGCGAACGACGGCGCCGCGGCGGAGAGCGCCAGGACCGCCGCAAGAAGGAGCTTCTTCATGATTGTCCCGCCTTCACGGATGAGAAACGTAGCATGCACCCTCGACTCGGACTACAAATAGATACAGACCCGGCGCGAAAAAGGGGAAGCCCCCGGGAGCAAAATCCCGCCTCGAGTTCCACGCCGCCCGCGGCGGACCGGGGGCCCGAAAGCGCGCTACTCGCCGATGCAATAGAGCGCCTTGAACGTCCGGATGAAAATCCGGCCGTCCGAGACCGCCGGCGTCGAGTTGCTCTCCTCCTTGAGCTCGTTCCGGGCGACGAGCTCGAACTTCTGGGGATTGGGCTTGAAGACGACGGTCGTCCCGCCCTTGTCCGTCACGTAGACGCGCCCCGCCGCCAGGACCATCGACCCCCAGAAGGCCCCCCCTGCCCGGGCCTCGCGCCAGACGATCTTTCCCGACTTGGGATCGATGCAGTCGATCGCGTTGGGATCTTCGAACGGTTGGTAGATCAGGCCGTCGATGACTACTCCCGACCCGATGCTCTGCGGATTCTCCTTCGAATCGATCCTCCACAGGGGCTTTCCTCCGAGCTGCAGCCCGATTCGCGGGCCGTTGTAGCCGCCGGTGACCGTCAGGATGTCGCCGGCCAGGACGGGAGAGGAGTAGGCCAGGTCCCCCTTGTCGAACCTCAGGCCGTCGCAGGCCCAGAGGATCTTGCCGTCGGCCGCCCCGTACGCCACCACGCGGGTGGGCATGGAGCAGAGGATCTGATTCTTCACCACGAGCGGCGTGGACCACGATCCCTTGGGTTTGCCTCCCTCGTTGTTGTCGTTGTTGCCCTTCGAGGGCTCCAAGGTCTCCCAGATCGTCTTCCCGTCGCCCAGGTTCAGGGCGGTCACGAAGACGCGCGCCCCCGGGCCCGAGTTGAGGAAGACCTTGCCGTCGTGGATCACCGGCGACGTGCCGTATCCCCACATGTGCCGGAACTCGCCGAAGTCGCGCTTCCACAGCGGCTTGCCCTCGAAGTCGTAGCAGTGGAGTCCCGCCGAACCTTCCCAGACGACCACCCGCTTCCCGTCGGCGGCTGGAGTGGTGCCGCAGTACGGGTTGGTCTTGTGGGTGATCTCCCGCTTTCCGAATTCGAGCGTGCGCACCCAGAGCTGCTTTCCGTCCTTCCGGTCGAAGCAGTAGAGCGAGCGGCGCGCGCCGTCGTCGTCCTCCGCCGAGGTGACGAAGACCCGGCCGTTGGAGACGATCGGGCTCCCGTTGCCCTGCTGCGGCAGAGCGACCCGCCACAGGACGTTCTTGTCCGGCGCCCACGTGGCGGGCGCGGCCTTCTCCGTGGAGATCCCGTTGCCCGACGGGCCGCGGAACATCGGCCAGTCGTCCGCCGCGACCTGACCCGCCATCGCCAACACCGCCGCCAGCACGCCCCACCGGTTCGCGTTCATCATCGTCCTCCGAATCTACTCAACCAACGATACGCCCGGGGGGGTCTATTCCGATCTCTGGGTTGGATATATCGGGCTCCAGTTTACGTATATATAGTGACCGAGTCGGCGGGTCGTGGAAACCATCAGTTGGAGAACGGGATCGTGAAGCGTGTAAAACTCCTCGCGGCGGCGATCGTCCTCCTCGCGGTGACCGGGACGACCCTTCACCTCTCCGCCCAGGCGGGCAAGGCGACCGACCCCAAGAGCCTCGACTGGAACCAGTTCCGCGGCCCCAACCGGGACGGCATCTCGCCCGAGACCGGCCTGCTCCAGGCGTGGCCCTCCGGCGGCCCTCCCCAGCTCTGGAAGACCGCGGGGATCGGCACCGGCTACTCCGCCATCAGCGTCGGCGGCACCCGCGGCTTCACCATGGGGGAGACCGGCGGCAAGTCCTACCTCGTGGCCCTGAACCTTGCGGACGGAAAGATTCTCTGGAAGACCGAGGTCGGCAAGGGCGGCGATCCCGGAGCCAAGGGAGCAGGCCCCCGCTGCACGCCGGCCACCGACGGAGTCCTCGTCTTCGCGCTCAGCCAGATGGGCGAGATCGTATGCGCCCAGGCGGCCACAGGCAGAGTGGTCTGGGCCTCGAGCATGAGCAAGATCGGGGGCAGCGGTACACCCGGATGGGGCTGGTCCGAGTCCCCCCTCTTGGACGGCGGACAGGTGGTCTTCACGCCGGGCAGCTCCGTGGTCGCGCTGAACAAGATGAACGGCGCGACCGTCTGGCAGACCAAGATCAAGGGCGGGGCCCACTACACCTCCCTGGCCGTGACGGAGATCGGCAAGATCCGCCAGTACCTCGTCTTCAACGACCAGTGCGTCGCGGGGATCGCCTCGCGCAATGGAGCGCTCGCCTGGACCGCCGACCGGCCCGGGCAGACCGCCATCGCCTCCATGCCCGCATACAAGGATGGAACCCTCTTTGTCTCCTCCGGCTACACCGTTGGCCATACGGCCTTCAAAATCGCCAGTGCCGGGGGGCAATTCCAGATTCAGGAGGCCTACAAGGGAAAGGAGCTGGAAAGCCACCACGGGGGTTTCGTCATCTTCGGGGAGCACGTCTACGGGACCAGCCAGCAGGCCCTGACCTGCCTTGAGCTCAAGACCGGGAAACTCGCCTGGCAGAGCCGCTCCGCGGGCAAGGGATCGATCACCCTGGCCGACGGCCACCTCATCCTCCGCGGCGAGGGCGGCGGAGTTGCCCTCGTGGAAGCCTCGCCCACCGCGTTCAAGGAGAAGGGGACGTTCAACCTCCCCAAGAGCGGAGGCGAGTCCGCCTGGGCCTACCCGGTCGTCGCGGCGGGAAAGCTCTTCCTCCGCGACTGGGACAACATGGTCTGCTACGACCTCAAGGCGAAGTGATCCGGGGTAATCTGCTTCGCGTCTCCGGGGCCGCCTTTCTTTAAGACCGCAGCCCCTTCTGACGCTTGCGCCGTTGCAGCGCCTCGTCCTCCGTCACGTGCCGCAGCTGCCCGCCCTTGATCTCCCACACCGCGGGCGGCTTGATCTCCCGCACCGACTCGGCCTTTCCCATCGAATAGATGTCCACCATGAGGGCGACGTCCTGCGTGAGCACGTTCACCGCGTAGCGCGACCGGAACCGGTTCACCAGCGCCAGCATGTCCTCGTCGGCGTGCACGTCGGCGGCGCTCTTGACCTCCTCCGTCAGCCCCTCCCCCCCGAGGAACGAGAGCACCCCGAGACCCTGGATCGCCGACTCGGCCAGCGCGTCGTCGCTCCGCGAGCCGTGCCGCCGCAACTCCTCCACCACCTTCGCGGGAACGAGCAGCGTGCAGCCCGACCCTTTGAGCGCCGGCCGCACCTGCGCTCTGTAGACGCGGACCGCGTGGTCCATCATGAGGCTCGAGGTGTCGACCGCGATCTTCGACGGCTTCCCCTTGAGCGCCTCCGCCAGCCCTCCCGTCCGAACCGGCTTGGGCTCGGCAGCCTTAGGGGCGGCCTTCGGCTCCGCGGACTTGGGGGCGCGCGCCGGCTGCTTCGGCTTCGCCGCCGCAGGAGCGAGCTTCGAGAAAATCTCGAGGAGAGGTCCCGCGAGCTTCGCCCGGTGCGGCACCTGGGCGCGCACCGAGGCGGCGAGCTTGGCGTCGACCTCCGCCTCCGCGCCGGGGAGCTTGACGTCCTTCTCCTTGGCGAGCGCCACGAGCGCGTCCGCCTTGTACCCCATCGACCGCGCGAGTTCCTTGACCGTCATGGCGGTCCACTCTACTTCCCAGGGGACCCGCCGCCCAGCATTTCAAGGAGATCCGGAGATGACCGAGATCGGGTGATGGCCATCCGAACCCATCACTCCATCTCCGTCATCTCCCTATCTCCTCAGAAAAACAACACCCACATGACTCCAGCCACCGTCATTCCGATGAGGGCTATCGGCCCCCAGATGTTCTCGATCGGATGGTCGTAGTACAGGAAGCCGAACAGGTAGTCCTTCAGCGACAGCCGCCGTCCGTCCCCGCTCTTCTCGAAGTCCTCCCGGCGATGGTTGACCGACGCCCGCCGCAGCGCCCCCGCAAACCAGATCCCCAGCGGCAGCACGATCGTGATGAGCAGCGAGAAACGGAAGAAGACCCCGGGGTTGAACGTCGCGTTCGGCCCCGACCTCGCCGACTGGAAGTAGGCGATCCCGAGCAGCGAGAGGAAGACCGTCGTGAAGAACATCACGTAGATGTAACCGAACGCCTTCTTCAGCATCTTCTCGAGGTCGCTGATCGTCTCCTTCCGGAGCGACTGGACGTTCTCGACCACGCCGAGGAGCGCCTTCTCGATGTCCTTCGCCGAACGGTCGAGCCGGTTGTTCAGCACCTGCGCGCGGTAGCCGAGCGCGTCCACCCACGCGCCGGGCGAGAGCCCGCCCGCGAGCGGCACCAGCATCCCCCCCTGGTCGAGGTCCTTGCGGCGGCAGTCGGTGCAGACGCGCCCCTCCTCGTTCGTGTCGAGCCGCTTCATCGGCGAGCCGCAGTCCCCGTGCAGCGCCACCCAGCAGAGGACGCATGCGCCCCCCGGCTTCTCGATCCGGCGGCCGCACTCACGGCACTCGCGATCGAGCGAGGCGACGAAGGTCTCCAGGCCCCGCAACTTCTCTTCGGGAAGCGGGAAGTACTTGAGTCGGAGCGAGCCGACCAGCGCGACCGCCATCGCGCAGACCCCGAGGTTGGGGCCCTGCATCGCGAGCACCGCCCGGCCGACGTCGAGCGCCGCCAGCGCCGTCGCGACCGGCCCCAGGATCCCCGACGCGACCTTCACGGCCGGAAGTCCCTTCCCCGCCGCCTTGAGCGACGCGGTCGTCGCCTGCGCGAGCACCGCGTAGGCGCCCGGACCGCGCAGCGCGGCGAGCCCAGACTGGAGCAGCTTCGAGATCCCCCCTCCCTTGACCCCCTCCGCCCCGGGCGAGAAGAGCATCGTGAAGAGGATCTCCTTGGCATAGACGTGGTCGGCGAGCTGCTCCCCCAATCGCGCCACCACCCGCGGGTTCAGGTTCGTCGTCCCGATCAGGTCGTCCAGGATCTGCTCGTAGGGGACGCCCGCCTGGTCGCCCCCCTGGCGGACCTTGCGCCACAGGAACGCGACGCTCGACGAGCCCTGGTAGCGGAGTTCGCGGGCGACGAGGAGGCCGAGATCGGCCTCGCTCGACGCGGTCCACTCCGCCGCGGGCTCGGCCTTCTGGTGTACGGTCGCGGCGAGCTGGAGCAACTCGTCGCGGGAGCACTTCTCGAGCACCTCGCCCAATCGATCCATCGCCTCCCAGTGTAGCACGAGGGAGGATTTTCCTGTCCGGACGATCGTCCCCGAGATTTAATGTCCCCCGTCATGACCGACGACGAACTCCTGGAGCGGCTGTTCACCGAGGAGGACCGGCTTCCGCGCGAGGCGGTCGACGAGATCCTCCGCCGCGGCGCGACGTTGGCCCCGAGGCTCCTCGAGATCCTCCGCGACGAGGATCTCTGGGCAGAAGATCCCCCGCGCGGTTGGGCGGCGATCCATGCCACGTTCCTCCAGGCCGCCCTCAAGCCGGCGAATGCGCTCGAGGAGACCCTCCTCGCCTTCGAGCGGGCGGAGTTGTACGACTGGGCTTATCTCCTCGATAAGGCGCCCTCGATCCTGGCGAGCTTCGCCGGCGAGGGACTCGAGCCGCTCCCCTCGCTGCTGCGGGACCCCAAGAGGGCCGAGGTCGTCCGCGAGAACGCCGGGATGGCCCTCCTGGGCCTCGCGCAGAAGAATCCGGCGCTCCGGGAGACCGTCGGCGCCGCCCTCCGCGGCGTCGCGGCCGACCCGGGCGAGGACGAGGAGCTCCGCACGTGGACCGCGAGCCTCCTCCTGGACCATGCCGATCCGCAGGACCGCGCGCTGCTCCTCTCGTTCGGGGATAACGACTTCTTCGATCCGCAGTACGTGAAGGAGGTCTTCGACGAGGGCGTGAGGGCGCAGACCGTGGACCTCGCGGACGTCCTCGACTTCTACGATCCCGACGCGATCGAGGCCCGGCAGCGGGAGGCCGACGAGGAGGGGTATCCCGGGCACGAGCACGAGCACGAGCACGACGAGGAACCGCTCGATCCCGGCGGGATCCTCCCGTCCGATCCCGCCGCGGACGTCCTCGACGCCGCGACTTCGAGCTCCGACGCGCCGCCCCCTCCCCTCCGGCGCAGCGAGCCCAAGGTGGGCCGCAACGATCCCTGCCCCTGCGGCAGCGGCGCGAAGTTCAAGAAGTGCTGCGGAAAGTAGCCTCCCGATCCCTCTGAAAGAAACCTCCCCCGCGCGCGATTCATGCCGGGAGCCCCCCGACGGCCTCCGAGAAGTCGCGAGACCGAAGTTTATGCATACGCTCGGATTGGCTGTTTTGTGCCGATTTTCGCCACGTATTGGTCATGCCATGCATAAAGATAGCATGAGATATGGTCGGAGTTTTCTCGACGCCGGCCTTGACTTCGCTTGCCCCATAGCCGAAACTCGTGCGCCATGCCGACCCTGGACGCAGGACTGAGCCAGGAGGTCTTCGACGACCTCCGCCTGGCTTCGGCCGCCCTGCCCCGCCTCGAGGCGGCCGGGTCGCCCGTCAAGCTCTGGGAATGCTACTGCCTCGCCGCCGGCGAGCGGGCCCTCTTCCGCCGCGAACTCCGCCGTCTCGCGGGAAACGGGAAGGCCGACCTCTCGCCCGACTTCCTCGAGAAGCTCCGCAACCTCCGCCACCAGGCGGGTCCTCTGTTCGCGAAACTCCGCAAGCTCATCCCCGTCGGAGCCGGCACGCCCGCCGACCTCGAACGCCAGGAGATGATCCTCGGCTTCATCGGCATGTCCACCGCCGCGCGCGACGCCGCGGCGCGGTGGGTCGCCGAACCCGCGAAGCACGCCAAGGAGTCCTCGAGCAAGTTCCGGATCATCGAGAGCATCGTCGAACGCTACCGGAAAGCGATCGAGGCGGGGTCCGTCCCGGCCGTGGCCGCGCTCGACGCGGTCGCTCCCGTCGCGGAGACTCCGGGGAGCGCCCCCCGGCCGGTCGCCCCGACCGCCCTCACCGCCCATCCGTCGAACAGCGAAGTGCAGCTCTCGTGGTTCGGCAACGCCGACGCGTCCGAATTCGTCGTCAAGCGCGCCATCGCCCCGGGCGGCCCGTTCGTGCCCATCGCTCGCCCCGCGGCGCCCACCTACACCGACACCGGTCTCATCAACGGGACGACGTACTACTACACCGTCGCCTCCACTCACGGGAGCGGCGAGAGCGCCGACTCCGCCCCCGCCCAGGCGGCTCCCGTCGGTCCACCCCCCGCTCCGTCGGGGCTCGAGGGGGCCGCGGCCAACTCCAAGGTCACGCTCACGTGGAAACCCAGCCCGGGCGCGAAGGGCTACACCGTCAAACGCTCGACGACGCCGGGCGGTCCCTATGCGCCCCTCGCCGCGGCGAGCGGACCGACCTTCACGGATGCGGGTCTCGTGAACGGGACGACCTGCTTCTACGCCGTCAGCGCGCTCAACGCCGGAGGCGAGAGCCCGAACTCCGCGCCCGCCTCCGTCATGCCTGTCGCCCCACCGCCCGCCCCGACCGACCTGGCCGCGACGCCGGGCCATGCCAACGTCGCCCTCGTCTGGAATGCCGTCCCGGGTGCCCCGAACTACCGCGTGATGCGCTCGACCACGCCGGGCGGGCCTTACACCGCGATCGCCAGCCCCGTCGAGGCGTCCCATCTCGACACGGGCGTGTCCAACGGCACGACGTATTACTACGTCATCCGGGCCGTGAACGCCGGAGGCAAGGGGCCCTACTCGGAGGAGGCGCAGGCGAGCCCCGTCGCGCCCCCCGCCGCCCCCGCCGGCCTCGTCGCCGCGGCCGCGAACTCCCAGGTCATGCTTTCCTGGGCCGCCTCCGCCCGCGCGACGGGCTACGTGGTCAAGCGCAGCCCCTTCGCGAAAGGCCCGTTCGCCGCCATCGCGAGCACGGCCGGCACCTCCTTTACCGACACGAACGCCGTCAACGGGACGACCTACATCTACGCGGTCGCCGGGACGAATGCCGGCGGCGAAGGGCCCGCGTCCGCGGTCGCCGAGGCGACGTCCGTGGCTCCCCCCGCCGCTCCCGCGGAGGTCTACGCCACGCCCGGCAACGGACGGATCACACTCGCCTGGGCCGTGGCCCCTCGCTCCGGATCCTACCTCGTCCGCCGCGCCGCGAGTCCGGCCGGGCCGTTCGCCACGATCGCGACCCTGGCCAAACCGCCCTTCCTCGACACGAACCTCGCGAACGGCACGACGTACCACTACCTCGTGGCGGCCTCGAACGCGGGAGGAGAGAGCGGACCCTCGCCCGTCGCCTCGGCCGCGCCCGTCGCCCCGCCCGCCACGCCCGCGGGCCTCGCCGCCCAGGCCGGCAACGCCCGCGTCTTGCTCACGTGGAGCGCCTCCGCGCGGGCGGCCTCCTACGTCATCCGGCGCGCGACCTCCCCGCGGGGGCCGTTCGCGCCGATCGGAGCCCCGGCGGCCACGTCCTTCGTCGACACCGGGGTCACGAACGGGACCGCCTACGCCTACGTCGTCGCCGCGGTGAACGCCGGCGGCGAGAGCCAGGACTCCTCGCCCGTCGAGGCGGCGCCCCTCGCGCCCCCCGCGGTGCCCACGGGTCTGTCCGCCTCCCCCGGCAACGCTCAGGTCACCCTCACGTGGACCGCATCGACCCGCGCCTCCACCTACACCATCCACCGCGGGACCGCACGGGGCGGACCGTACGTCGCGATCGCGTCCTCGGCGACCCCCTCCTTCGTCGACATGGGACTTGCCAACGACACGGCGTACTTCTACGTGGTCCGCGCGGCGAACGCCGGCGGCGATAGCCCGGATTCCCTCGAGGAGTCGGCGACCCCGGTCGCGCCTCCCATGGCCCAGGGCGCGCTCGCCGCCACGCCCGGCAACGCGCAGGTGGCCCTCGCCTGGGGCGTCACGCCGGGCGCCACCGGGTATTCGCTGCGCCGCTCCCTGAACCCCGCGGGCCCCTGGGTCGTGATCGCCACGCCTTCGGGTACGTGCTTCATCGACACCCGCCTCTCCAACGGCGAGACGTACTTCTATACCGTAGGCGCGCTCAACGCCGGCGGCGAAGGCGCCCCCTCGACGCCGGCCGAGGCCTCTCCCGTCGCTCCGCCCCCTGCGCCCGCCCCGCTCGCCGCGTCCCCCGCGAACGCGCGCGTGGCGCTCTCGTGGGCCGCCGTCACGGGCGCGACGCGCTACCGCGTCCGGCGCGCCCCCGCGCCCGCGGGGCCGTTCGCCGAAATCGCCTCCCCGACCGTTCCGGCGTACGCCGACATCACCGTCACCAACGGCATGACCTACTGGTATGCCGTCACCGCGATCAACGTGGGAGGCGAGAGCGCGCCGAGCGCCCCCGCGCCGGCCTCGCCCATCGCCCCGCCCGCCGCCCCCGCCGGCCTCTCGCTCACTCCGGGCAACGGGAAGATCACCGTCGCCTGGACCCCCGCCCCGCGCGCCTTGACCTACACGGTCCAGCGCGCCGCCAAACCGGGCGGGCCGTGGGAGACGATCGCCCGGACCGCGGCGACCTCCCACGAGGACGAGGGCCTCCAGAACGGCCAGACCTACCCCTACTCGGTCCGGGCGACGAACGCCGGCGGCGACAGCCCCGACTCGCCGCCCGCGCAGGCCGCCCCGCTCGCCCCCCCCGCGGCTCCGAGCGGGCTCAGCGCCGTCGCGGGCAACGGGCAGGTGGCCCTCTCCTGGGTCTCGGTCTCCGAGGCGCTGACCTATTCGATCAAGCGATCGGACGGCCCCGGCCTCCCCTATGTCTCCATCGCGGGACCCGCGGGCGCATCGTACGCCGACGCCGATCTCGAGAACGGGCGGTCCTACGCGTACGTCGTCAGCGCCGTGAACGCCGGCGGCGAGGGGCCCGACTCGGCGCCCGCGAACGTGACGCCGCTCTCCGCGCCCGACGCCCCGACGAAGCTCGCCGCCACGCCCGGGAACGCGCACGTGGCGCTCGCGTGGAGCCCCGCCCCGGGCTCGGCGGAGTACGCCGTGAAGCGCGCGACCGCCCCGGGCGGCCCCTATGCGAACCTCGCCCGCTGCTCGGACCCGCACTGCGATGACGCGAGCGTGACCAACGGGGCGACCTACTACTACGTCGTCAGCGCGATGAACGCCGGCGGCGAGAGCCCCGACTCCCTGCCCGCCGAGGCGAAGCCGGTCGCGCCGCCGGCCATTCCGACCGGCGTCACCTGCACGCCCGGCAACACGCAGATGCAGCTCGCCTGGACCGCCGCCGCGGGCGCCGTTCGGTACGTCGTCAAGCGCGCCTTCGACCGGCGCGGGCCCTTCCTCGCCCTCGGGACCGTCGAGGGGACCTCGTTCGTCGACAAGGGGCTGGAGAACGGGACGGCGTACTTCTACATCGTGACCGCCGTCAACGCGGGAGGCGAGAGCCACCGCTCCTCCCGGATGGGCGGCCTCCCCATCGCCCCGCCCCCCCCGCCCGCGACGCTGGCCGCGACGGCGGGCGACGGCCGGGTCTCGCTCGCCTGGACCGCGTCGGAGGGCGCGCGACGCTACCGAGTGAGGCGCTCGCTCGACCGCCGCGGCCCCTACACGCCCGTGGCCGTGACGGCGGAACTCGGCCACGAGGACCGCAAGGTCGCCAACGGGACGACCTACCATTACATCGTCACCGCGTTCAACGCCGGCGGCGCGAGCACCCATTCGCCCCGCGCCACCGCCACCCCCGCGGCCCCGCCCGCCGCGCCGCCCGCGCTCGCCGCCACGCCGGGCAACGGGAGAGTCGCGCTCCTGTGGACCGCCGTCCCCGACGCGACCGCCTACCGGATCTTCCGCGCCGAGCTCCCCGACGGCGCGATGGCGCGCCTCGCCGAGCAGGCGGGCACCTCCTACATCGACACGGCGGTCCTGAACGGCCGGCGCTATGCCTACGCGGTCCGCGCCGCGAACACGGGGGGCGAGAGCGCCGACTCCCCGCGCGGCGAGGTCGTCCCGCAGGGCCCGCCGCCCATCCCGTCCGACCCGACGGCCGCGCCCGGCGACTCCCACGTCACGATCCTCTGGAAGGCCTCGGAGGGCGCGGCGTGCTACACGGTGAAGCGCGGCAGCTCCGCCGCGGGCCCGTACGTCCCGATCGCGACCCCGACCGAACCCGCCTACACCGACACGGCGCTTCTCAACGGCACGACCTACTATTACAAGATCCGCTCGGTCAATCCCTCGGGGGAGAGCCCCGACACCCCGCCCCTGGAGGCCACCCCGACCCCGCTGCCCGGGTCCTTGCCTTCCGACACGTACTCGCCGATCACGACGACCTCTCATACGACCTCGGACGACAACGGCTCGGCCGCGATCGCCGTGCTCGCGCCCGTGCGCGACCGGAAGGAGGCCATCCCGGTCCTCGTCCCCGGCACGCCGGGCGCCCTCATCCCGGGGATCGACCTCGAGAGGCTCCTCGACCTCCGGCGCGTGGAGCAGCTCCGCTCGATCTTCGGGGTCACCGCGCAGAAGATCGAGACGTGGGAGGTCCTCTGCCTGCTGGCCGGCGACGCCCACGGCACGCGCCGCGAGATGGAACGCCTCGTCCGCCTGAAGGAGGAGGGCGATTCCCCCGCGCTCCACGACGGCGCGGTCGCACTCTTCGGAAACGTCCTCAAGGTGCGCTCCGTGTCGGGCGCCCTCGTCCGCCGCGCGCGCGAATACGTCGAGGGGCTCGGCCTGCGCGGGCACGACCGGGAGGCCCTGGACATCGCCCTCGGCTTTCTCGTCTCCGCCCCCAAGGGCCGCCAGCGCGCCCAACTGTGGATCGAGCACCCCGACGACCACCACCGCCAGGCCGTCGTCTACATGGAGCACGCCCTCAGCATCGCGCAGAAGTACCAGGCGGCCCTGCGCCAGCCCTGATGCGCCTCCTTCTTCATGCCCTCCTCCCGGGGCTGCTCTGCGCGGCCTGCGGAGGGGGAACGCCGGCCGGGGAACGCGCCCTGATCTGGGCGCGGAGCGCCGACTCGAAGACCCTCGATCCCGCCGAGGCGGAGTGGGGCGAGGATCTCAAGGTGATCGCGGCCCTCTACGAGCCGCTCGTCTCGTTCGACGCGGACGGCAAGATCGAGCCGCGACTCGCGACGAAGTGGACGTTCTCGGAGGACGGCCTCGCCGCGACGTTCGAGCTCCGGAGCGGCGTCACGTTCCATGACGGATCGCCCTTCGATGCGGAGGCGGTCGCGTTCACGTTCGCCCGTCTCCTCGATCCCGCGCAGTCCCAGCGCCCCTACGCCGCGAACTTCAAGGACCTTCAGAAAGTCGAGGCGGTCGGACCCTCGATCGTCGTCTTCCGCCTGCGGCGGCCGACGCGGCTCCTCCTCCACGCGCTCGCGCTGCCTGCCGGGTCGATCGTCTCCCCGGCTGCGGCGCGGAAGCACGGCGCCCGGTTCGCACAGAACCCCTCGGGCACCGGCCCCCTCCGTCTGGGCCGCTGGGACCGCGACGTCCGCATGGAGCTCGAACGCTTCGACGCCTACTGGGGGCCCAAGGCGCCGGTCGCCCGCCTCCTCGTCCTCCCCGTCCCCTCCTCCGCCACCGCGCTCGAGAAGCTCCGAAAGGGCGAGGTCCACGGGGTCGACCACCTCTCGCCCGCCGACGCGAAGGGGCTGGCCGCGGATCCCGCCGCCCGCGCGCTCATCGCGCCCTCGGTCAACATCTGCTGTCTCGGGTTCAACATGACGAAGCCCCCCTACAACGACGTCCACTTCCGCCGGGCGGTGTCGCTGGCGATCGACCGGAAGACCCTGATCGCCTTTGCCTACGAGGGGCTCGCCGAACCCGCCGCGGCCGTCGTCCCTCCCTCGCTCCGCCGCGACCTCGACCCGCTCCCGGACCCCGAATTCGACCTCGCCCGGGCGCGGGAGGAGCTCGCGCGGGCGAAGCTCCCTTCGAGAGAGGTCGAGCTCATCCACGTGACGATCCCGCGGCCCTACATGCCCTCGCCCTCACGAGTGGCGGAGTATCTCCGCGACCAACTGCGCAAGATCGGCCTCGAGCTCAAGCTCACGGCCTACGAGAAGAGCGCCTACGAAGGGAAGACGCGCGACCCGGAGCATCCGATGTTCCTCCTGGGCTGGAAGGGCGACGTCCCGGATCCCGACAACTATCTCTTCCCCCTCCTCCACGGCGACAACGCGGGGAACCAGAACGGCTCCTTCTTCCGCGATCCGGCGTTCGACCGCGCGGTCACCGAGGCCCAGACCGAGCGCGACCCCGCGCGCCGGAGGGCGCTCTACGCCGAGGCGTTCCGGCGATACCGGGAGGAGATTCCCACGGTCCCGCTCGTCCACGCCCACGCGATCTTCGGCCTGGGGAAGGGCGTGGACTACGCGCCCCATCCCTTCGAGGTGAGGCTCGCCGCCGCCCGCTTTCGATAATCCATGGGTGCCCCCGGACCGGGGCCCGCTCGACCGCCCTTTTCGGACGGTACTTGTTTGCGCCCGGCACCGTCGCTTGATAGACTCAGGGGAATTCGCCTTTCAGCGGGAGGTGGGGTCATGATCCTGGAATGCAGCTGCGGGAAGATGTTCCGCGTCCGCGACGACGCGGCGAACCCGCCCACGAAATGCCCTGCCTGCGGCGGCGTGCTCCGCGCGGCCGGCGGCTCGTCCATGAACCTCCCCGCCGCCGACACCCGCGCCAAGGATGTCGAGCGGGAGCGCGACGAGGCCCGCACCCGCGTGGCTCAGCTGGAGAAGGAGGTCGGCGCGGCCCGCTCCGCCTCCGCGGACGGCGAATCGGCCGACGCCGCGAATGCCGACCGCCTCGAGCGGGAGCTGCTCGCCCTCCGCTCGGAAACCGAGCGGAAGATCAAGGATCGCGAGCGCGAGCTCGCCCAGGCGCGCGAGTCCGCCGACCGCGAGGCGGCCGAGCGGCGCAAGATCGAATCCCGCCTCAGCGGCCTCGAGGATTCCCACGCCCGGGCGATCGAAGGAAAGCAGAAGACGATCGACGCCCTCGACGCCGGCGCCGCCAGCTACCGCAGCAAGCTCGACCAGCTCCAGAAGCAGCAGGAGAACACCGAGCTCCAGCGGCTCGCCGACCTGAATACCTTCGAGAACCGGCTCCGCGAGCGCGACAGCCATGACCGCAGCGAGCTCGACCGCGTCGCCAAGGGCCAGCAGGACGCCCTGGCCACCCTGCGCGTCGAGCTGGAACGCAAGATCGACGACAAGGACCGCCAGATCACCGACCAGCGGCAGGTCATCGACCGCGAGGCCGCCGAGCGGCGCCGCCTGAGCGAGGTGCTCACCCGCCTCCAGGAGACCGCCGACCGCATGCTGAAGGAGAAGGACGCCGCGCTCAAGGGCGTCGAAACCGGGCTCGCCTCGTTCAAGACGAAGGCCGAGGCGCTCCAGCGGCGCGTCAACGACCTCGAGCAGAACCGCCGCTCGGACCTCGACGCGCAGGCCGCCCGGGTCCGGAGCGCGCAGGGGCTGCGCGCCCGCCTCGAGGAGGCCGGCCACTTCGCCTCCGATCTCGATCAAAACATGGACGGCGTGGACGCGCTCCTCTCGCAGCTGCGCGACCGGATGCGCCGCCTGAAGGAGACGCTCGCCGCGTCCGCCGAGGCCGAGCCCGCGGCGCCGGCGCTCTCCTCTGCTTCGTTCGCCTCGACGTTCGCCGCCGCGCCGGAGCCCGAGCGCCCCGTGCTCTCCCAGGCCGGCTTCGAGTACGCCCCGCCCCCGGCCGCCGCCGCCCCCGAAGAGGAGGCGATCGAGGAGCTTCCCGAGGCGGAGCCCCTGACGGAGCTGAAGGGCAAGGTCGACGCGCCCTCGGAGGTCGGGATCCCGGCCGTCCGGAAGTCCGAGCCGGAGCCCGCCCTCGAGGAGGAGACGGAGGACCGGATCAGCGTCGCCGAGGCGACGCCGCTTCCGGTCAAGACCGACGAGCCCGAGGACGCGGTGCCGCTCATCTCCGGACCCGACGAGGAAGCGGCGCCTCCGCCTCCCCCGAAGAAGGACGCGCCCCCGCAGCGTTCGCGGTTCTCGTGGAAGCGGAAATAGAGTTCGGCCCGACGATCCCGTAAGCACCGAGGAAAAGAATGAGCTTCAGCACCCCGAAGGGATGGGAGAAGGATTCCGAAAAGCTCTACATCCACTCCACCGGAGTCCGCGTCCAGCTGATGTCCTACCGCCAGAAGGAGGGCTGGTACCTCGTCCCGATCGATCTCGACACCCCCGTGATCGAGTTCGAGCCCACTCCGGAGGGGCGCACCAAGGCGTTCGAGACCTTCGCCTCGGGCGTCCTCGACACCAAGCCCAAGCGGAAAAAGGTCGAAACCCCCGAGGCCAAGAAGAAGAAGGCCGCGGCCGCCGCGGTGAAGGCCAAGGAGGAGGGGGAGGCCGAGGGCGATGGCGAGGAAGAGGACGGCGACGACGAGAAGGAAGGGAAGGAAGACCAGGGCGACGACTAGGAACGGGCCGATTCCCCGCCCCGAAACCCCCACGGCACGCCCCTCATGAGCCTCCTCGCCGCCTCCGGCCTCGGCAAGCACTACGGCACCCGCACCTGCTTCCACGGCGCCGAGTTCACCCTCCCCGAAGGCCGGCGCGTCGGCCTGATCGGAGCCAACGGGACCGGCAAGACCAGCCTCTTCCGCATCATCCTCGGCGCGACCGATTTCGACGGCAGCCTCACGCGCCGCAAGGAACTCCGCATGGCCACGCTCGACCAGGACCCCCGCTTCCCCCCAGGCCTCACGGTCCTCCAGGCGATGCTCAGCGCCGACCCCGAGCGCGCCGACCTGGAGCGCCAGATCCACGAGATCCACGACCGCCTGGAGCGCGAGTCCTCCGACCGCCTCCTCGCGCAGCTCGCCGACCTCGAGACGCGCCTCGAGCAGCGCGGCGGCTACGACGTCACCCCGCGGGCCGAGCGCATCCTCGAGGGCATCGGCATCCCGCCCGACCGCCGCGACTCCGCGATCGACACCCTCAGCGGAGGCGAGCGCAGCCGCGTCGCCTTCGCGCGGCTCCTGATGGTCGAGCCCGACCTCTGGCTCCTCGACGAGCCGACCAACCACCTGGACATCGACGGCCTCCTCTTCCTGGAGGAGTTCCTCAGCGAGAGCCGGGCGAGCGCGATCGTGGTCTCCCACGACCGCCGCTTCCTCGACCGCGTGACGACCGAGACCTGGGAGATCGAGGGCGAGAAACTCTGGCGCTACCCCGCCCCCTGCAGCCGCGCGCGCGAGCTGCGCGCCGAGCGGCTCAAGTCGTCGTGGCGCCAGTTCGAGAAGCAGCAGGACGTCATCGGGAAGCAGGAGGAGTTCATCCGCCGCTACGGCGCCGGCCAGCGCGCCCGCCAGGCCGCGGGCCGGCTCAAGCGGCTGGAACGCCTCGAGCGCCTTGAGCGCCCCCAGGACCGCGCGGCCGTGATGGCGATGGACCTGGCCTCCGGCGAGCGCCCCGGCCGCAAGATCCTCGGCACCCGCGACCTCTCGGTCGAGATGGGCGGCCGCACCCTCTTCCGCGGCCTCGAGCTGGAACTCGTGCGCGGCGAGGCGCTCGGCATCGCGGGCCCGAACGGCGCGGGGAAGACGACGCTCCTCCGCGCGCTGCTCGGCGAGATCGCCCCCGCCTCGGGGGAGGTCCACTGGGGCGACCGCGTCCGCCGAGGCGTCCTCTCCCAGCACGAGGTCTTTCCCGACGAGTCGGCCACGCCCTACCGGTTCCTGCGCGAGGCGGCACCCAAGCGGACCGAGCAGCAACTCCGCGACCTCCTCGCCGCGATGCTCTTCCCCGGCGACCAGGTGGACACGCCCGTCTCGGCCCTCTCGGGCGGCGAACGGAAGCGCCTGCTGATGACCAAGCTCCTGGTCGGGGGCGAAAACGTCCTCCTGCTCGACGAGCCGACCAACCACCTCGACCTCCCCAGCCGCGAGGCGCTGGAGCTCGCGCTCTCGGCGTGGGACGGCACGCTCATCCTCGTCAGCCACGACCGCTACTTCCTCGACCAGATGGCCGACCGGATCCTCTGGCTGGAGGACGGCGCGTGGTACCTGACGGAGGGCGGCTTCGCCGAGGCGCTCGAGAAGCGCCGGCAGCGCCGCGCCGCCCCTCCGCCGGCGGCTCCCCGTACCGCGGCCCGGCCTTCCGCGCCCGCGCCGGCTCCGAAGGGGGCGCGCCCGCTCTCCTATCTCCGCACCGAGGACCTCGAAGCGCGGATCATGGAGGCGGAGGGCCGCGTGAAGGGCCTGGAGGGCCGCCTCACCGAGCCCGCGGTCTACCGGGATACCGCGAAGGTGCGGAAGATCCGCGGAGAGATCGACGCCGCGAAGGCGGAGCTACGGGAGCTGGAGGGCGAATACTCGAGGAGATGAGGAGATCCGATGGGCTCCTCCTATCCCCTTTCTCTTCCTGTCATCCTGAGGGCTATGCACCTGACTCCCGTAGCCACAAGCGGTTGTGATCCCGTCCGGCTCGCTGCCCCAACATGGAGGGGTTGCGAGAGTCACGTGCGCAGGCCTCGTCATCCCATCTCCTCCCATCTCCCTATCTCCTTGTCTCCTCACGATTTTGATTGCGTTCGGACCGCTCCGCGATTGTAATCACCTAGGTCCGGCCGCGAACACGGCAGGGTGTTTTCGAAACGTTTTCCCGGGGACGGTAAAGATGGCCTACGAGGACAAGCAGTTGACGTGCGTGGATTGTGGAGCGGCGTTCACCTTCACCGCCGCGGAGCAGGAGAAGTTCGCCTCGCTCGGCTTCACCAACGAGCCCAAGCGCTGCGCGCCGTGCCGCGCGGCGAAGAAGGCCGCGGGCGGCGGCGGCGGCGCCCGAGGCGGCGCGGGCGGCGGCGGCGGCGGCGGCGGGTTCGGCGGCGGCGCCGGACGCAGCGGACCCCGCGAGATGTTCCCCGCGGTTTGCGGCGAGTGCGGCCAGGCCACGCAGGTGCCCTTCAAGCCCCGCGGGGACCGTCCCGTCTACTGCAGCGACTGTTTCGCCAAGCGCCGGTAGGCGCCGGAGAAACTTCCACGATGCACCCGCGTTCCCGCGCGGGCGGATCACCATTTTTGATGTAACATCGACCGGCCCCCCTGGAACGTACCTATAGTGGGAGTTGGCAGGGGATTGGAGCGGGCCTTCGGCGGCAGAGATCGCATCTATGCACGACGCTACGCCGGGCACCCCCCGCCGGGATCCGGCCACCCCCTCGGCCGGAGGCGAGAGGAAGACCGCCCGACGCCACGCCGGCGTCCCCCCTCCCCCCGACCTCAGCGTCCAGATCCCCGGCTTCAAGCTCGAGAAACGGCTCGGCGCCGGCGGGATGGGCGACGTCTACCTCGCCCGCCAGGAAAGCCTGGACCGCCTGGTCGCCGTCAAGCTCCTCCCCCCCGAACTCGCCAAGGACAAGACGTACGTCGAGCACTTCCTGAAAGAAGCCCGGTCCGCCGCGAAGGTCAGCCATGAGAACGTCATGGGCTCCTACGACTGCGGCGAGGTCAACGGGCGCTACTACTTCGTCATGGAGTACATCGCGGGCGAGACCCTCTTCAAGCAGATCCACAAGCAGCACCAGATCCCCGAGGCGCGCGCGCTCGAGATCACCCGCCAGGTCGCCCGCGGGCTCCGCCACGCGCTCCAGCACGGCCTGATCCACCGCGACATCAAGCCGAAGAACATCCTCATCACCGCCGAGGGCACCGCCAAGCTCTGCGACTTCGGCCTCGCCCGCGACGTGAGCGCCGCGGTGGACCAGGAGGAGGAGGAGTTCCTTCACACCACGCCGGCGTACGCCTCCCCCGAGCAGTGCCGCGGCGAGGCGAGCATCGACCACCGCAGCGACCTCTACTCCCTCGGCATCTCCCTCTTCGAGATGCTCACCGGCAAGCGGCCCTTCCAGGCCGCGACGTCGCGGGAGCTCATGATGAAGCAGGTCACCGAGCCGGCCCCGTCTCCCCGGAGCCTCAACCCCGCCGTCTCCGAGGCGGCCGCCCAGCTCGTCCTCCGGATGCTCCGCAAACAGCCCGCCGAGCGGTTCAAGGACTACGACGAGCTCCTGGCCGCGATCGATCGGATCCTGAACGCCGCTTCCGCGCCGTCGCCCGTCCCGGCCTCCCCCCCGAAGAAAAAGAAGACCGTCCTCGTCGCCGCGGCCGCCGGGGCGCTCGTCGCCGTCACGCTCGCCGCGATCCTCCTCGCGAGCGGAGGAGAGGACCCCGCGCCGCCGCCGCCCCCCGAGCCCGCGGCAAAGGCGCCCGCGGTCGACCCCGCGATCCAGAGACTCCTCGGCGAGGCCGTCGCGCTCGAAAAGGCCGCCCAGGGGAAACCGTCCGAATACGCCGCCGTGACCGCGAAGTGGAAGGCGCTCGAGGAGCGCTTCCGCGGCACCCCCCACAGCCCGCTCTTCGCCGCGCGGCGCCTCGACTTCGAGAGCCACATGTCGAAGGAGGCCGAGGCGTGCGCGGGCGATCTCCTGGCCGAGGCCGACTCCGCCCAGAAGGGGGGACGGCCGGTCGACGCCCTCCGCGCGCTCCGCCGCTTCCCGCCCGAGCTCGTGCGCACCGAAGCGGGGAGCCGCGTGGCCTCCCGGGTCCTCGAGATCGAGCGGGTGATCGACGAGAGGTTCCGCGACGGAATGCGGGAGGCGACCGCCGCGCTCGGCGCCGGACGATTCGAGGAGGCGACGAGCAGGCTCGCCGCGCTCAAGACCTCTCTCGCGCTCGATTCCCAGTCGGGCGCGATCCGCCCCGAGTTCGACCCGCAGATCGAGGCCCTGCGCGCGCGCGTCCTGGAGGAGTCGGTCCTGGCGAAGAAGAAGGCGGAGACGCCGAAGCCCGAGCCGGCAAAGCCCGCCCCGCCGGTCGTCGTTGCCCCGCCCCCCGAGACGGCGAAGGAGCCCGTCCCCCTCGTGAAGTCCGGCAAGAAAGGCGCGAAGGGGGCCGCCCCGGCGCCCGAGCTCGTGGCCCACCTCGCGGGACTCGCGAACGCCGCCGACCGCGCCGACGCGGCCAAGCGCTCCGAGGCCGCCACCTACTTCGCCGTCTCCGCAGTAAAGTCCCCCTACTTCCGCGCCGTGGCCTACTTCCTTTCGAAGGACGAGAAGGAGTGGAAGGTCGACGGCCCGGTCAGGACGGCGCTCGACGAGTACTTCGCCCTGCCCGAGCTCGCCACGCTCGAGACCCTGACGGCCGAACAGGAGGCGCAGCTGCTGGGCGTCCTGGCGCAGAAGGCCGCCGCGTGCGGGAACGTCCCGATCGACGCGCTCCAGTTCTTCGCCTGCGCGCACCTGGAGAGCCTCGCCACCAAGAAGGGCAAGGTCGACCCGCAGGTCCTGATGCAGGCGCGTCTCGGCAAGGCCCCGGCGTCCGACCTCTGGGGGCCGTCCTCCAGCGTGGCGCGCATCGAGATGGCGCGGTTCCTCGTCCGCACCCCCGGCCTCTGGCTCGCGCGCGCGATCGAGTCCTCCTCGACCGCGGCGGACTTCCCCACGCGGCTCCTCGGCGCGCTCTGCCTCGTCCACGACGCGACGTTCGACTCCCTCCAGGCCCAGGACCGCTGGAAGAAGCTGGGCGCGGGCGATCCGGCGTGGACGAAGACGTGCGACTCGATCGCAGACCGCTTCAAGCAGTCCGCCGCGTGCGAGCTCTGCCTGGGCCTGGGCAAGTTCCCCTGCACCACGTGCGCGATGCAGGGCGCGGTGGCGTGCGTCCCGTGCAAGGGGGCGGGCAAGATCATCGACCCGATGGACGGCGGGAGCGTCACCTGCGCCGCCTGCAAGGGCCGCCGCGGCTTCCTCTGCACCCTCTGCAGCGGGCAGAAGAGCCTCAAGTGCGGCAACTGCGACGGGAAGAAGTCCCGTCCCGGCATCTCGGGCGGGACCGTCCGCTGGCTGGTCGACCTGGGGCTCTGCGACGCCTGCGGGGGCGAGGGGAGCCTCTTCAAGTCGGCGGCCTGGCCCTGTCCCGCGTGCGACGGCAACGGCCGGAGTCCCGAGCAGTTCCTCAAGGAGTACGCGAAGCTCCCCGTCTGGCTCCGCGGCCGCGAAGGCCGGTCGCTCTTCAACGCGCTCCGCTGGCTCGCGCGCCACCAGTCGCCCGAGGGCTTCTGGAGCGCCGCCGCGTGGAACGCGCAGTGCCGCGAGCCCGGCTGCGTGGCCGCCCCCGCGGGGGTCCTCGAGGTCGGGATGACCAGCCTCGGCCTGGTCGCCTTCCTCGGCGCGGGCCTCGGGCCCGACAGCGACCTCGAGATCGGGAACGTCTCCGCCGGATCGGTCGTCCGGCGCGCGATCGGCTGGCTATCCTCGCAGCAGCAGCCCGACGGCCTCATCGCCCACGGCGCCTCGATCAAGCCGGTCTACGAGAACCTGCTGGCGACCTACGCGCTCTTCATCGCGGTCAACGCGATCGCGCCTGGCGAGGCATTCTCCGAGAAGGACCGGCAGGCGCTCCGGGAGACCGCGCTCAAGGGCCTCAAGGCGGCGCTCGCGCTCCAGGCCAAGGGCGCCGGCTGGGGCTACGTCCCGACCGCCCCCAGCGACTCGTGGGTCACGGCCTGGGGCGCCGCCGCGCTGCTCGCCGCGCGCGACGCGGGCGTGGACGTCCCGAAGCTCAGCCTTTCCTACATCCTCCAGTGGTTCGACGGCTCGACCGACAAGAAGGACTACCACCTCGGCTACGCGCCCGGGCAGATGGGCCGGGTGAACCTGACGGGGGGCGAGGCCTTCATGCACCACGACACGTTGAGCGCCTTCGGCGGGCTGATGCGGCTGCAGATCGAAGGCCGGCCCGGCGCCACGGTGGCGGCGGCCGAGCGGACGGTCTCGACCGACCTCCCCAACCCTGACCCGGCGCGCCGCGACTTCTGCTACTGGTATTTCGGGACGACGCTGCTCGCGCAGCGGGACCAGCGGAAGGGGACGGCGTGGACGAACTGGACGCAGGCGGTGGTGCGGGAGTCGCTCACGCTGCAGCAGACGGCGGACACCTGCGCGCTCGGCTCGTGGCTTCCCGACGACCGCTGGAGCCTGATGGGCGGCAAGGTCTACGCCACGCTGATGAACGCGCTGACGATGGAGCAGGTCCTCGGCCTCGCTCCCGCGCGGGCCCCGCGCTCGAAGTAAGTCTGCCTCGCAGTCGCCAGGGGGTGCCCCACCGATCCTGATGGATTCCTCCGTCGGAGTGCGTCGGGTGAGGAGCGGGCGACGAGGGAAACGCCCACGATCACAGTCATGCTTCATGCCGTTCAACGCGGAAGCACGTTCCGGAAGGACGACAGGGGCGGCAAGGGATTGCCGACCTACGTGCGGCAGGAGTTCGAGCGGTATCTCGACTGCGGGATGCTGGCGAACGGTTTCGCCCGGGTCCACTGCGGCGCGTGCGGGCATGACTCCGTGGTGGGCTTCAGCTGCAAGGGACGAGGGTCCTGCCCGCCCTGCATGGGTCGCCGGATGAGGCCTGATCCCCTCCGCTTCCCCCCTATACCCCTTCCCTCTCCTCCATCCCCCTCTTGCCCCTCCTCTCCCTCCCTTCTCACCCCCGTTTCTTTTTGCTATCCTCCCGAACCGGCCGCGAACAGGGCCAGAATCGCCAATGAACGCAGGGTCTCGCCCTCCTTACATTGACCGGTCAACGTCCGGCAGCCCCTAACATATTCCAAGCGTCGGTAAACCGGAGCGGAAGAAGGCGTAATTAAGGCAGGGAGCGCGGAGGAAAGCATGAAGAACCTGGCCGCTTGGTTGCTCATCGTAGGGGCGGGCGTCTCGTGCGCAGGGCCGGGGAATCCCCCGATGAGGGCCCCGGGGGGCAAGGGGACCCGCTTTGCCCGGTTCGAGGCGGGAGGCGCCGTCTCGCACGGGATCGTGGAGGGCGACCGGATCCGCGCGATCTCGGGCGACCTGTTCGGGTCGTGGCAGAAGACGGATCGGACGCACGCGCTCTCGGAGGTGAAGATCCTCGCGCCGGTCGAGCCGCGGAAGGTCCTGGCGCTGGCGGGGAATTACCGGAGCCACCTGGGGACGACGCCCGAGTCCAAGAACCCCGAGATCTTCTTCAAGCTCTCCACGTGCGTCGTCGGCCCCGGCGCCGATGTCGTGATCCCGAAGGGCGCGGAAAACGTCCATTTCGAGGCGGAGCTGGTGGTCGTCATGGGGAAGCGGGCGAAGAACGTGACGGCGGCCGAGGCGACGGGCCACGTCTTCGGCGTCACGGCCGGGAACGACATCTCCGCGCGCGACTGGCAGAAGGGGGACCGGCAGTGGTGGCGGGCCAAGGGCAGCGATACGTTCGGGCCGATCGGGCCGTTCCTCGTCACGGGCATCAATTACGACGACCTGGCCCTCGAGATGCGCGTCAACGGCGAGGTGAAGCAGAAGCAGCGGACGAGCGACCACATCAGCAAAGTGGCCGAGACGGTGAGCTTCATCTCCCGGCACGTGACCCTGGAGCCGGGTGATCTGATTTTCATGGGGACGCCCGCGCAGACCTCCGCGATCAAGCCGGGGGACCTGATGGAAGTCGAGATCGAGGGGGTCGGCATCCTCCGGAACAAGGTCTCCGCCGCGCCGTAGGCGATCTGGCGCGGGGTCCAGGAAGTTGCGGCCCCCCGAGGCCGGGCGGATATAATCGTCCAACCCATGATCGACGACGACCGCCTTGGAAAACTGCTCCTCCAGTCGGGGATCCTCTCCAGGGAGGCGATCGAACGGCTCCAACAGGAGCGGTCGGCCACGAAGCCGCCGACCTCCCTCTTCGAATGGATCGTGTCGAAGGGCGCGGTCCCCGAGGATCGACTCCGCGAGATCGTCGCCCGCGCCGACCAATACACCGAGACTCAGGTCACGACGGCGAGGATCGGAAAGTTCGAGCTGCGCGGCGAGCTCGGGCGCGGCGGCATGGGGGTCGTCTACCGCGCGTGGCAGCCCGACCTTCAGCGCACGGTCGCGCTCAAGGTGATCACCGCGGGGACCGATCCGGCCTTCAAGGAGCGCTTCCTCCGCGAGGCGCGCCTGGCGTCGCGTCTGCGCCATCCGAACATCGTTGCGGTCTACGAGTACGGCGAGGAGGGCGGGAACGCCTTCTTCGCGATGGATCACATCCAGGGGGCGTCTTTCGACGTCGCGATGAAGGATCGCCCGATCGTGGAGAGCGCTCGACTCCTGGCCACGATCGCCCGCGCGCTCCACCACGCCCACGCCCAGGGGCTGGTCCACCGCGACATCAAGCCCCAGAACATCCTGGTCGGCGCGGACGGGACGCCGTACCTCACCGACTTCGGCCTCGCGCGCGAGCTGAACGTCGAGAGCCCGCTCACCGTGACGGGCCAGATCCTGGGAACGCCGGCGTTCATGTCGCCCGAGCAGGCGCGCGGCGGGAAGGCCGAGCTCGGTCCCGCCTCGGACCTCTACTCGCTCGGCGCCGTGCTGTACGTCGTCCTCACGGGTCGCCCCCCGTTCAAGGCGGACTCGGTCTACGACCTCCTCGACGCCATCATCCGGAAGCCGCCCGAGGCGCCCCGATCTCTGAACGGAAAGGCCCCGCCCGCGCTCGAGGCGGTCTGTCTCAAGTGCCTCGAGAAGGACCCGCTGCGGCGATACGCCTCCGCGGAGGAGCTGGCGGCCGACCTCGACCGCGCGCTGGCCGGGGAAAAGGTCTCGGCCCCGGCGCCGACCCGCATCCTTGCGGAGCCCGGCCGGCGTCAGCCGGAGCGGCAGGCGGCGGTCCGCTCGCGACGCCGGCCGCTCGTCCTCGTCCTGACCGGCGCCGCGGGGGTGCTCCTCGTCGGCCTGGTCGTGCTGATGGGGGGCGGGGATCCCTCACCACGCAACGTTTCAAAGACGACTGCCGGGTATCCATCCGCGGATCCCGGGGTCGCGCCGCGGGTTCGGACGTGGTCCCATGCGTTCTCCGATCCGAAGCAGGCCCGCGAGTGGGAGGTCCAGCCGGCGACGAGCCGCGGGACGCTCTCCGGCGACGCTCGCGTGGACGCGTCGGGGCTTCGCCTTCGAAACACGGAGGTCCGGTTCCTCGCCCCTCTCGATGGATCGTCGCGGCTCGGCGTGACGTTCGGCGCGGCGGCGACCGGTCCGCACTACGGGATCTCGCTCGGCGGCTACCGTCTCGTGCGCGGCCCGACGACGCTGACGCTGGTGACGCCCTCCGAGAGCAGCGTCTCCAAGCCCGCGGCGGGACCGGTGGCGGGAGAACGCCTGGAGTTGGAGATCGGGAAGGATTGGGTCTCCGCCAAGTACGGGGGCCAGGAGGTGCTCCGCGAGCCGCTGCGGGAGCCGGCGCGTCCGCTCCCTCCCGCGATCTATGCCCAGCAGGACACGTCGGTCGTTGTTGCCGCGGCGACGCTCGCGGGGACTCCCCGCGCGGGTTGGGATGAGACCCGCGCGTTCGAGCTCGCGGAATTCGCGAAGGTGGGGTCGGCGTATTCGACGACGGCGCCCCTGGACCTCCTCGCGGGAGGCACTCTCGGAGCCTTCCAGAAGTATGGGAGCGGGACCTGCGAGCGAAAGGACACCTCCCTGCGCCTCGAGGCCTCCGTGGGCTCCACCGAACTCCACGGCCCCGAGATCCGGACCCACCGGCTGCGGTTCCAGTACGCGATCGAGGGGGAGCGGGCCATCGTCGACCTCCGGGTGAGCGCGGGATACCGGGAGGTGACCTTCCATCTGCCGGTCGACGGCTCGGGGGCGTGGAGGGAATTCGAGGTGGTCGCCCTGGAGCATCTCTACCGCTGCACCGTGGACGGAGCGGTGAATCTGGGATCGACGACGGCGAACGGGACCGACGCGACGGCGGTGCGGATCCGCCTCAAGGTGAGGGGCGGGAACCTCCTCCTGCGCAACGCCACCCTGGAGGAGATCCGTGGGATCCCTCCCCAGGAGGCGTGGCATATGCTCTTCTCCGGCGACGCCCGCGGCCTCGAGGTCCCGGCGACGTGGAAGGTCGAGAACGGTGAGCTGGCCGGGCTGGGAGAACTCCGCATGCAGGAATCGTGGGCGGACTTCGAAGCGGAACTGATCCTCCAGGGCCGGAAGGGGGCGCACGTCTCGTTCGGGGCGCGCGGTCAGCCGGACCTCCTGAGGGGCGAGGCGGTCCCCCAGTACGCGGGGGACTTCAGCGGCTTTACGTTCCGCGTGAAGGGCGGGACCGCGACGCTGGAGAACGACCGGATCTATCTGACCCGGACGCTGGCCTCCGGGCCGGGACCGCTGACCCTCACGGTCTCGGGTGCGCCGGTGCGGATCACGTCCTACCGCGCGCGTCCGCTCAAACCGTAGCGCTACTTCGCCGGCTCCGCGTCGAGCTTCGCGGGGACGGGGATCGTCACCTTCCCGGTGGCCGCCCACTCGCAGCCGCGGGCGAAGAGCGTCCGGAAGCCGGGCGAGAGGCGCATTGGGCGAGAAGATGATCCGGGCGCCCATGAGGGCGAGCGCGTCGGTGATCTCGGGTTTCCAGCTGTCGGCGCAGATGTCCAGCGCGACCCTCCGCCCCTCGAAGTCGGTCACGTCGAGCGACGTCCCGCGCGTGTAGACCTCGAGGCCGATCTCGAGCTCGTCGATCTTGCGGTGGCGGGCCAAGAGGCGGCCGTCGCGTCCGATCAGGACGGCGCTGTTGTAGATCCGTTTCCAATGAGAAGGGTGGAAGGCTGCCACGGACCCACCCCCGGCTCCCCTGTCTCAAAACGGCCCGCGCCTTCGGCGCGGACGGGCGTTGAGGCCTGATCCCCCCGCTTCCCCTCCCCCATTCCCCTTCCCTCTCCTCCACCTCCCTCTTGCCCCTCCTCTCCCTCCCTTCTCACCCCCGGTTCCTTGTTGCTATCCTCCCAGGGAGCGGCTCATCCGGCGATGCGGCCCGGTGGCACGGAAGACGCTGGAGGCGGCGGAGGACCGGCTCCGAATCCTGCTCTACCTGTGATAGGAAAGGGGAGATCCTACCGGCCCGCGGCGATCGCGGTCTTGGCTTCCTCGATGACCTTCTGGAGCTCCTCGGGCGCGACGGGAGCCGAGGCGACGCCGGCCTCGGGGATCTCGAGCTTCGTCACCCACGCGAGCCCGTTCACGAGCACGACGCGGAAGCCGTCCGTGCCCCAGTTGGCGTGCGCGTGCATGCCGGTGAAGCCGAAGCCGCGGCCACCGTCGGGCCGATCGTAGGCCCAGGCCATGTGCTGGGGCTGCTTCTCCGAGACGGCCTTGAAGACGTCGGGGTTGCCCCCGCGGTCGCTCACCTTCTCCTGCACGGTGCCGATCGGCGGCACGTCGGAGAGGATCGGCGTGACGCCCTTCATCTCGGGCACGAAGCGCATGTGGTAGTACCACTCGTCTTTGACGCTGAACGGCGTGACGCCGCGCGCGATCGGGTGCTTGGGGAACTCCCTGAAGCTCGGCGTCCACCACGGGTTGACGGACCACTTCGTCTCGAAGTAGCCGCCC
>CAZSCC010000275.1:0-9261 GCA_964604905.1 uncultured Planctomycetales bacterium | reverse complement strand
GGCTTCTCGCAGAAGACGTGTTTCCCCGCGCGGAGGCACGCGGCGGAGATCGCCGCGTGGGTGTGGTCGGGCGTGGCGACCACGACCGCGTCGATCGCGCCGCCCATCTCGTCCAGCATCTTCCGGACGTCCGGGAAAAAGCGCGGGCGGTCCTTCAGGTGGCGCGCGTAGACCTCCGTCGCGCGGCGCTCCTCCCAGATCTTGTACGCGCCGGCGAGACGGCGCTCGTCCACGTCGCAGAGCGCCGTGACCCCGACGTTCCCGTAGAGGTGCAGGCCGGGGACAAAGGCCGCGGCGTTGGCGTAGCCCCCGACGCCGACCAGCGCGAGGTTGAGCCGCTCGTTGGCGGGATAGCCCCGCGCGGAGCGGGCGGAGGGCAGGATCAGCAGGCTCGCGCCCGCGGCCAGGAAGCGGCGTCGGTTCATCTTCATGTCAGAGGCTCCATCCTTCGCGGTAGTCGGACCCCAGGAGCCGCGCGGCCTCCGGGGAGTTCGGGATCGTCCCGGCGACGGGGTCGTACTCGATCTCCCCGTCGATCTGCGTGGCGATGTTGCCGAGCATGAGGAACTCGCTGAACGGCCCCGCGTAGTCGAAGCTCGCCCACGGCGCCTCGCCGCCGCGCATCGCGAGCAGCCAGTCCTTGTAGTGGCCCTGCGACGGCCGCAGCTTCTTCGGGCTGTTCTTCTCGATTCCCCTGAATTTGTCTTCGGGGAGGAAGAGGACGCCCGCGTTGTGGCTGTCGGCGACCACGGCGCCGTCGCGGCCGAGGATCAGGAGGCCCGCCTCCTTGAGCGCCGCCTCCTCCTTCTCGCGCGGCAGGCCGCGCTCTCGGAGCAGCGCCTCGATCTTCGCGCGCGAGCCGGGGGCGAGGTCGGGCGCCGGGCCGTGGTGCCAGGTGAACGCGACCGGGGGCATCCCCCCGCGGGCGGGGACCTTCCAGCGGACGATCTCCCAGCGCGGGAAGGAGACGCGGTTGATCTCCGGGACCTCGGCCCGCACGCGGATCGGCCCCCCGCCGGCCCAGAGGTCGCGGAGGTTAAGCGCCATGAACGCGAGGTTGGCCGCATGAGGGCCGAAGGTGCCGATCCCGCCGTTGGAGAACTCGCGCCACTGGGCGTAGGCCATCCACTGCGGGTGATAGGGCCGCGCCGCCGCAGGGCCGAGCCAGAGGTCCCAGTCGAGCCCTTCCGGGACCGGCGGCGTCCCCTGCGGCCGGTCCTTGAGGCTCGGGCCGCCGCGGGGGAACCAGACGTGGACCTCCTCGACCGGGCCGATCGCGCCCTCGCGGATCAGCTCGACGGCGCGGCGAAACTGGCCGCTCGCGTTGCCGGGGTTGCGGATGGAGGTGGCGACTCGTTTGTCCGCGGCGAGGACGCGGAGCGCGCGGGCGTCGCGGATCGAAAGGCCGAGCGGCCGCTCGCTGAAGACGTGCTTCCCCGCGCGCATCGCGGCGCCGGCGATCGGGCCGTGCAGGTGGTCGAAGATCGAGATCACGACCCCGTCGATCCGGTCGCCCATCTCAGCCAGCATCTTCCGGAAATCGGCGAAAACGGCGGGGCGGCGCTCGAGGAGCCGCGCATAGTACTCCGCCCCCGCGCCGGGGACGCGCTTTTCCCAGCCCTTGAAGATGTCGGGGATCCTCCGCGCGTCGGGATGGCCGAGCGCCACGAGGTCGACGTTCCCGTACGCGTGGGCCGACGTGGTGAAGTGGTTCGCGTTGTACATGTCGCCGATCACGGCGAGGCGGAGCCGTTCGTCGGCGAACTTCGCGCCGGCGGCCAGGAGGCCCGCTCCGGCTCCGGCTCCGGCGAGGAAGCTGCGGCGACTGAGGGAGGTCTTCATGAAAGTGGAAGGGGGCCGAGGAGGCGGATTAGGCGCCGAAAGAGTCCGACCGCGGAGATCGCCGAGTCCGCAAAGAAGATCTTCCTCGTTCCGAAGAATCTACTCTGCGGTGACTCTTCGGCTTCTTCTTCTCTGTGCTCTCCGTGTCTCCGCGGTGAATCCCGTCATTTCGACGCCCGGACGTCGTAGCAGAAGACCAGCTCCTGGTCACGGAGGAAGAGCTTCCCGCCCGAGACGACCGGGGGCGTCCAGACGCCTCCGCTCTTCTTGCGCTGGGTCGACGCCCGCGGAGGGACGAACCGGCCGAGCACGGTGCAGGCCTTGCTCGAGGCCTCCACGAGCGCCGTGGCCCCGTCCCGGTCCCCATAGGCGTAGAAGCGGCCGTCGGCGTACGTGACCGAGCCGGCCGGGACCTTCGCGCGCTCGGACCAGGCGAGCTCGCCCGTCTCGAGCGACTGGCAGACCCACCCCTTCCCCTCCGACGCCCCGTAGAGGTGGCCCTCGAAGAGCACGATGTTGCCGTGATGGTTGGAGACGTTCTTGTTCGTGTAGACCTCCTCGACGGCGAACGCGTTGCCGGCGCGCTTCACGCGGAGGAGATCGCCGCCCCGGCCGCCGCCCACGGTGATGAAGACGAGCGCGCCGCTGATCATCGGCGAGTTGACGACCTCGGTGTTGAACTTGCGATCGTGCTTCCAGAGCAGCCGGCCGTCGGCGGCCGACACGCCGCGGACTCCCATGTTCGTCAGGACGACGTACTGCCGGACGCCGTCGATCACGGCCGCCATCGGAGAGGTGTAGGCCGCCTGGTCCGTGAGCTCGGCGCTCCGCCACACGACCCTGCCGCTGCGCTTCTCGAGCGCGGCGACGGTCCCCTTCGGCCCGCCGGGGAGACAGATCAGTCGGTCGCCGTCGACGAGCGGCGCCCAGGTGAACCCCCACCCGAGCTTTTTCGGGCCGCCGCCGATCGGGTTGACCTCGGCCTCGAGCGCGGCGGGAAGGTTCACGCGCCAGCGCGCCTTGCCGTCGGCCGCGGCGACGCAGACGAGGTCGCCGTTCCCGCCGAGCGCGTAGACCGCGTCGCCGTCGACCGTGGGAGTGGAACTCGGTCCGGCGCTCCAGTGGTTCCCATCCCAGTTGAAGAGCGTCCCGACCTTCGCCGCCCACGCCTCGGCGGGCGCGCCGTCCTTCACTTTGTCGACGTCGAGGGCGATCAGGAACTCCGAGTCGCCTCGTCCGCCGATCGTGTAGTAGCGGCCGGCGACCACGGCCGGACCGCTGTACCCGACGCCGGCGTTGGCATAGGTCCAGAGGAGCGGCGGCCCCTTCTCGGGCCACTGCTGGAGCAGGCCCTTCTCGGCCGAGACGTCGTCGCGCTTGGGCCCGCGGTACTGGGGCCAGTCGTCGGCCCGGAGGCTCCTGCCCGCCCAGGCGGCGACGACGACGAGGACGACGATCCCGCATGCAGCCTTCATGAAGCGCCTCCCACCTCGATCGCGGCCTCCGGGTGCCGCCGGATCCGGCCTGCGATCGCGTATGGGTACACTACGGGATGAAGGGATCGCCGATTCAAGAGACTACCCTCAAGCCGCCTTCTACTTGAGGTACCTCTCGTCCCGAGACCGGTGGGGGATGACGCCGGCGAGCCCGTCCCTGGGATCGGCCAGCTCGAAGAAGAGCGCGGTCGGCGCCAGGGTCCCTTTCGGGATCACCGAGAGGCACGCGGAGAAGCCGTGGTCCTCGACCCGGCGACCCAATCCCCGGATGAGCAGCTCGAAGCGGCTGACCTTTCCATCCTTCGCCTCGACGAACCCCAGACACTCCGCCAGGGAACCCGCTTCGCCGACGGGGAACGCGCCTTCGAGCCGGCCCCCGCGGAGCGAGAGATCGAGGCTCTTCACGTCCTTCGACATCACGTACTGGACGTGGTAGCGCAGCATCCGCGCCTTCAGGCTCTCCGGGAAGGCGCCCCCGGCGAGCGCCTCGGCCTCGTCCTTCCGCACCCAGAGGCGGTCCGAGCCGAGCGCGTTCTGGAACACCTTGTCGTACTTCCCGTTGCCCGTGGTCGCGTTGCCCTCGGCCTTGATCTCCCCGAGCAGCTTCCACGTCACGTAGAGGATCAGCCCTCCCTCGGGGGCCCGGCGGAGGGACGCCACCGCGGCCGCGTCGCGCGGCGGCACGGTCGCGGAGACGGTCTCGGGCTTGAGGTCGGCGACCGCCTTCCGGATCAGGCTCTTCACGGACTCGGGCTCGTAGCCGCCCCCGCTCGCCAGCTTCCGGCCGTCCGCCGTGAAGGCCGACATCCCGATCGTCGACGCCTTGAGGCCGCTGTCGAAGCCGCTCAGGAACTCCCGTTCCGCGGCCGTCAGGTTGGGGTTCTCGACGTTGTCGAGCGCGTAGGGGATGAAGCGCGTCCTGAGGAGTTCGAGGACCTCCGGGTCGTTCACTGCCGCCTCACGGGCGATCACTCCGTTCCCTCAGGCGAACCCGATGGGGTTCCCCGTGTCCACCATCATGAAAATGGGCTTCTTCTCCTTGAGCGCCGCCTCGCGCGCCTCGGTCAGGGTCGCCCTCCAGGGCAGGCTCGCCCAGCCCTTGCTCTTGAGCCGGAGCTCCGGCTGGAGCTTCTTGAACTCGTCGTTCGAGAGCCCGCCCGGCAGGAGCAGGACGATGGCGCAGAGGAAACGCATGGAGCCCTCCTTGTCGTGTCTCTCCAAGATACCCGTCCCGCGCCCGCGCGCGGCAGGATTGCCGATAGACAGAACTATTGCCTATCTGTCATTCGCGCCCCCGAATCCGGGCCGCCGCCCGCCCGCCCTGAAGCGCGGGGACGGCCGTCGACCTCCTGCAGGCACCCATGACCCTGGCTCTGACCCGCGGCGTCCAGGACGACGGATGGGCCGCAGAGTCGCAGAGACACGGGGAAGATCCCCTTCCTGAATTCCCTGTTCAAGGGCAAAGGGGGAGCCGTCCTGATTGGAAAATCTGCTCCGCGACGCTGCAGCCAATCCGTGAGGGTATCGCAGTGATTCCAAAGAGGAGGCGTTCTCCGCGTCCTGGGCCGAGACGAAGAGCGCGAAGAGGATGAGGGGGATCACGGGCCCGATCAGACCTTTGGGCGTGGCCGAATTCATCAGAGGGAGGGAAAGGGTGGGTCGCGACGGCCGGTGGCGCAAGCCGGATCCGCACTCCAGGCCCCGGCTTCGGGAGCGGTTTACTTCTCCGCCGGATCGAACTTGACGATCCGGTCGACGTCTTCCTTGGCGACGCTGGTGCTGCCGGCCGCCAGCTTGAGAAGGTACTTTCCTTCCTTCTCCTCGTACGAGACCACTTTGAGGCGGCCGCCGCTCTTGAGGTGGAACGTCCACTGCACGCCCGCGGGGGCCGGAGCGGGAAGCGGGGCCACGGGGGCGACCGCCGGCTCATGCTTCTTCGCCCGGGCCGCCTCGATGCGGAGATCCTCGACCATCTCGGCCGACATCCACTCGAGGGAGGGTCCGAGCCGCATCCGGCCTACGGCGTCGAAGACGAAGGCGGAGGGGATCGACTTGACTCCGTAGTCGCGCGCGGGCTTCGAGTCCCATCCCTTGTAGTCGCAGAGTACGGTCCACGCGTCGCCGTAGCGCGGCGCGAAAGAGGAGAGGGCGGGCTTCTCCGAATCGAGGCTCACCAGGATCGTGGCGACGTCCCCGCTCCCCTTGTACTTCTGTCCCGTCTGGGCCGTTCTTCCCACGGAAGAGACGCAGGCCTTTCACCATGAGGCGCAGAAGTAGAGGAGGACGATCCGGTCTCGGGTCGCGCCGGCCCAGGTGAACTTCGCGCCGTCGTACGGCGGGGCGGTCACGGCCGGGCCGGGTCGTCCCAGGGCCGCGGCGTCCTTCTCCAGCGCGTCGGTCATCCGCCCGAGCGCCGAGGTGGGGGACAGTTTGGCAAGCTCGCGCGCCAGGGAGACGAGCAGGTCGGGCTTGAGCGCAAGGGCCGCCGTATACAGGGCGTCCCCGTAGATCCCGTCGAGGTGGCGGGGGTCGATCTTCAGCTTGAGCCGTTCCTTCACGAAGGGCAGGGCCTCGGCGGCGCGACCGGTCTTCCGTGCCAGCCGGGGCATCCAACTGAGGACGGCCTCCCTCGACTTGAACTCCGGGTTCCCCTCCAGCAACTTCCTCAGCGCTTCGAACCGGCGGTCGAGTTCCTCCGCGTTTTTCATCGGATCGCTCAGGAGTCCGCTGACCGGGGCGACGAGCTTCGAGGCCTCGGCGTCGGGATCCTGGACGAGGAGGAGGAGGGCGAGGATCAGCATTTCAGGACCATTGTATCCCATCACGGGGCGGATTCAAAACCGGAAGCCCCGGGGCGATACCCCGGCCTCTCCTGCGGCCTCGACCCTCCCGTACGCCCGCGCCCCATTGGAGTTCATCCACGGGGAGCCGGGATTGAGCGCATCCTGACAGGGACACCGACGTGTCGCACGATGAATTCACAATTGCAGTGCCGCTCGTGGAAGGCGCGAGCGGCGACGTGTTTCTGGGCGGGGGCTCGGGCCTCCCGGTCGCTGCCACGGAAGTATAGAATGAACCCTTCCCGTCCGGCCTCCGGGGAGGCGACCGCCACCCCCCCCCCATTGAACATGCGCTATATTCAACATCTTGTGAAAGATTTCATCCCCGTCGGGCATATTCTTTCTAGGGGCTTCGCGAGAGTCAGGGACGCGGCCCTGAGTGACATCGGAGCGGGAGATGGTGAGCAGCACGAGCGTGAACCGGCAGGGGATCAGCCTCCTCCTGGGACAGTTGGCCCTCGAGCGCGGTCTCATCAGCTCCGCTCAACTCCGGAGCGCGCTCGAGGAGCAGTCGCTCGAGGGGAGCCGGATCGGACTGCAGGCGCGTCGCCTGGGCGAGATCCTGATCTCCCGAAGGCATTTGACCGACTCGTGCCTCGAGGGACTCCTCCGGGACCAGAAGGCCGCGCTCTCCCGCCCCGCCCCTGCGGCCCGCGAGGATTCCTTCCTGGGCATCCTCCTGGTCCGGATCGGGGCCGTTCCCCCAAGGCACGTCGACCGCTGCCTCCGCCTTCAGGCCGAGGCGGCCGAGCGGAAGGAGGGCGCCGTCCCCCGCTTGGGCGAGATCCTCGTCCAGCAGGGCTTCGCCTCGGCGGAGGTCATCGCCCAGGCCCTGGCGATGCAGAAGAAGACGATCCTCGCGTGCGATTCCTGCGCCGCACGCTGCAACGTGGAGGCGTTCGACCCCTCGCGGACCTATCCGTGCGCGACCTGTCCCGGCCACCTGGAGCCGGTCCTCGCGTTCGAGAAAGTCCAGGTCGACGACAGCACCGTGATCATCTCCCTCGAGGAGGAATCCTCCGGGGGGAGCCGGGAAGGCGCGGGGAAAGAGCCTCGGCTGCAGCTCCTGGGGAAGTACACCATCGTGCGCAAGGTTGGAAAGGGCGGCATGGGGGTGGTCTACGAGGCGCTCGACCGGGACCTGGATCGCAAGGTGGCGCTCAAGCTCCTGATGACCCGCGGCATGAACCCCGAGGAAATCGCGGTCGACGAGCAGCGCTTCCTCCGCGAGGCCCGGCTCTGCGCCCGCCTGCCCAAACATCCCCACATCGTGAGCGTCTACGACGCGGGCGCGATCGACGGCACGCGCTACATGGCCATGGAGTACATCGAGGGAAAGTCCCTGGCGGAAGGGTGCCGGTCAGGGGCGATCCCGCTGCACGACCAGATGGTTCTTCTGCGCGACGTCGCCCTGGGCGTGCACCATGCACACGAGCACGGGGTGATCCACCGCGATCTCAAGCCTCAGAACATCCTGCTCGACGGGACCGGGCGGCCCCACATCACGGACTTCGGCCTGGCCAGGTCCGCCGACCGCGGCGGAGGCGCTACGCTGACGGCCGACGGGATGGTGCTCGGGACGCCGGGATACATGAGCCCCGAGCAGGCCCGGGGGCTGAAGTCCGTCGACCGGCGGACGGACGTCTATTCCCTGGGGGTGATGCTGTACGAGATGATCTCGGGACGGGTGCCTTTCCTGGGCCGGACGGCAGTGGAAGTCCTGGCGAAGATCATCCAGGATCCCGTTCCCCGGCCGTCGGCCTTCCGCCCCGGCCACGCGGCCCCCCCATGCGACCCGGTCCTGGAAGCGATCGCCCTCAAGGCGCTCCAGAAGGATCCGGCGGATCGGTACCCCACGGCGATCGCCCTGGCGGACGATCTGAGCCTCTGGCTCGCGGGGTGGCCCGTCGAAGCGCCCCTCCCCGCGCCGGCTCCGGATCCCGCGCCGACCTCCCCCCCGCTCCAGCTTCCTCCCCGGCGGAGGCTCCGGAGAAGGAAGCGCTTCGGAGGGCGGAGGGGGTAGATTCGGCGCGCCCCGTAGCGTACCCAGACTCGGCTGACGGAAACCTCTAGTCGGGCCGATCAAGAGAGTTTCACGACACCTGCACATCCGGTGGGGTCATGAAAGTCTGAAGGTGTCAGCCAGGCAATCCCGTCAGCGTGCCACTCCCGGCCCTTGAATCGATTCACACCCCCAGCCAGACCCTCATGAGAGCCCGGTCAGCGTCCCCGTCGAGGTCGAGAACTTGTCGACCGGAAGCCCGAGGCGCTGGAGCATCGAGACGAAGAGATTGCAGAGGGGCGGCGGGCTCGCCGGATCGAAGGCCAAGTGCTGCCCGTGCTTGAAGCCGCCGCCGGCCAGCAGGACCGGGAGGTTCTTCACCGCGTGGCTGCTGCCGTCCCCCAGGTTGCTGCCCAGGAAGACGGTCGTCCGGTCGAGGAGGCTCGCGCCCTCCTCCTTCGTCCCCTTGAGCTTCGTCAGCAGGTCGCGCAGTGCCTTCATCGTTTCCAGCTCGACGATCTTGAGCTGTTCGAGCTTGGTCGGCTCCTTGCCGTGGTGGGACAGGTCGTGGTGCCCCAGCGTCACGCCGGAGATCGGCGGCGCATGGGTGGAGCCGCCCAGCATGATCGTGATGAGCCGCGTCGAATCGGTCATGAGCGACAGGTGGGTGAGGTCGAACAGGAGCTTCGTACGGCCGATCAGGTCGGCGGCCTGGGCGATGTCCTTCGGCGGCGCCGCGTCGACTTTCGGCTTCGGCTTCTTGAACCAGATCTCGTCCTGCGCCAGCCGCTTCTCGAGGTCGCGGACGCTGGTCGCGTACTCGTCGAGCTTGTCGCGGTCCTCGGTGCCGAGACCGGAGCTGAGCTTCTTCGCCTCGGCGGCGACGTCGTCGAGGATGCTCCGGCCGTCCGCAAGGCGGCGGGCCTGGGCCCTGGCCTCTTCGGGTGAATCGGGGAGGAAGAGCTTCGCGAAGACCTTCGAGGGGGACGTCGCCGCCGGGACGGGCGCCCCGGTCCGCGTCCAGGAGAGCCCCGGGCCCTCCCCCGACAGGGACAGGCTGGGAAGGCAGGTCTCGCCCCCG
>CAZSCC010000274.1:0-1833 GCA_964604905.1 uncultured Planctomycetales bacterium | reverse complement strand
GCTTTCCCCTTCCCCGGATGGGACAGTAAATGCGTAAATTCGTACCACTTAGCTAAGGAGGAAGCATGACCGAAGACTACTGCAAACCGTTTGACGCATGCAAGGATCTGGATGGGCGTCTCCTCATTAATCAGACACTGGAGGGCCCGTCGCTCGCGATCGAAGCCGCGGAGGTTCCTCTGGGTAGCATGGTGGCCCGGGGGTCGGCCCTGCGTCCATATGCCCGGGTCTCCTATGAGCAGGTGTGGAAGGCAGGCGCGGCCTGCACGGGACCGGTCCGATCCATCGTCGGCCTGGCCCCGGCCGAGACCATGACCATCGACGTTCGTCAAGTGGAGCAGGTGGACTTCACCCGCACGGTCCAGAACGCGGTGGAGTCGTCCGAAGTCGAGACCCACAGTCGTAATCAAGTACGTGAACTCGTGGACAATAGCTGGGACGGCAACACCGTCGACCTAAGCACTATCGTCGTCGGCGAATGGGGCTCCCTATTCGAGGTTATCGGCGCTGTCGCGGGCGCGGTCTTTGGAGGGCCGATTGGCGCCGGCGTAGGCGCTTGGCTCGGCGGTATGGTGGACGATCACCTAGGAGGCGACAGCAGCGGGGGTGGGGGCACCGGCAATGATCGGATCCTCAGCGTTGTGGATGAGACGCTCGACAGCGTCACCCGCTCGCATAGCCAGCGGACCGTCACCGAGACCACTACATCACGGTCCTCCCTGACGGAACGTAATGTGAGTCGGACATTCATCAATCCTTACAGGGACCGAAGCCTTCAGCTGCGCTTCACCCCGGTGTTTCGCGAGTTCGAGGTGACCACCACGCTCTACCGCTTGGTCCCTGGAATCGTCTTCGAACTGGGGGACGTGCGATTCCTTCCGCGGCAACTAAGCGCCAAGCTGGGCGACTTCATCCAGAAGCGAGTGTCTGATCCACGAATCGCCAGCGTCGCTGGGGCGGACCTCGGCCTCGACGCGGATGTTCGGGAGCGGAAGGGAACCGACGCGCTCGGCGCCCACCTCAATGCCAACTCCGATTTCTACGCCAAGCGCTACCTGCTCCACCTCCAGGCTCAGCGTGACGTCTCCACACTGCAGAGCGTGGTGCAAGCCGTGATATCACGGAGGAGTCCGGGAAAAACCGATGCCCGAGCTCTGAGCAAGGCGTTGGCTTGGTCGAGGGTCCGGGTTCAGGACAAGGGTATATTCGTTCCGCTCAGTGACCCCGATACTGCCCGGAAGGCTTTGGCGCTACCGAAGGCGAAGGACGACGCGCTACGAGGCGCTCTGGCCCGTGTTGCCATCCCGCTGCTGCGGAAGTATACCCGTACGCGCCGGGTGCACCTGTTCATGGGCACCCATATCGAAGCAGTACCGGGAAACTGCCTTCTCCCCGATGTCCCACCGGTACCGTGACCGTGGACCCGGTTCCGATCCTGCGGACTGGACCGCTCCTGCGCTATACTCGCGGCAGCGCGGCCGTCCTGTGGGTTGAGCTAACCGAGCCGCTCGAGATCGAGGTCACCCTCTGGGCCGAGTTTCCTGGATGGAGCGGGCCGGAACAGGTGGCCCGAGCCTGGCCGGTGCAGGTCGGCGGCGGCTATTACGCCTGGATTCCTTGCCGTGGCCTGCTGCCCGATACCTGGTACCGCTACGAGCTCGCCGGCCGGAGCTCCGACGGAGGGCGGCGCGTGCTATGGCCCGACCGCACGCTCGCGGGAGGAAGCCGTCCGTGCCTGTTCCGCACGTTGCCAGCGGTGTCGATCGCCCCCATCCGCATCGCGTTCGGCTCCTGTCGGGCGGGCTTCCCGCTGACCGATGCCAATGCTTCTGG
>CAZSCC010000273.1:0-10601 GCA_964604905.1 uncultured Planctomycetales bacterium | reverse complement strand
GATCTCGGCGGGGGTGGGGAGCCTCTTGAGGGGGTAGGGCCGGTGGGCGGTCTTGAGGGTCTTGGCGCCGGGCTTTTTCTCGACCTTGAGGATCTGGTTGCAGATCTCGACGCACTCGTCGCAGATGCAGATCTCGCCGGGGCCGGCGATCAGGTTGCGGACTTCGCTCCGGCTCTTCGAGCAGAAGGTGCAAAAGCGGTCGTCGGTCCCGCGTTTCTTCGACGTGGTCATCTCGGCTGTTCCCTCACTCCCGGCATTATATCGTCAGGGAACGGGTTTGGGATTCCGATTTTCCGCGGGACTAGCGATCTTCGCGGGCGGCCATGTCCCCCCCGCCCTTGGTCTCGACGTCCTTGAGGGACGCGACGACCTCGTCGACCAGCCCGTATTTCTTGGCGTCGTCGGCGGACATGAAGTGGTCGCGGTCGCTGTCCTTCTGGATCTTCTCGACGGACTGCCCCGTGTGCTTCGCGAAGAGGGCGTTGAGGCGCTTCTTGAGGCTGATGATCTCTTCCGCCTGGATCTGGATGTCCGCGGCGGTGCCCTGGGCGCCGCCGGCGGGCTGGTGGATCATGATCCGCGAGTTGGGGAGGGCGTACCGCTTGCCCTTCGTGCCGGCCGCCAGGAGGAGCGCCCCCATGCTCGAGGCCTGCCCGATGCAGTAGGTGGCCACGTCGCAGTGGACGAACTGCATGGTGTCGTAGATGGCCATGCCCGAGTTGACGTACCCGCCGGGGGTGTTGATGTAGATGTTGACGTCCTGGCTCTTGTTCTCCATCTGGAGGAAGAGCATCTGGGCGATGACGAGGTTGGCGATGTAGTCGTCGATGGGCGTGCCGATGAAGATGATCCGATCCTTCAGCAGGCGCGACCAGATGTCGTACGAGCGCTCGCCGCGCCCGGTCTTCTCGATGACGATCGGCGTCAGGTATCCCATGTTCCTCCCGGAGCTTGAAGCTTGAAGCCCGAGGCTTGAACCCCGCCGGCGGCCCTCCGCCTTCGAGCTTCAAGCTTCGAGCTTCCGGCTTCGTCCCTACTTCTTCTCTTCCTCGATAACGGCCTTGGAGAGCAGGAATTCCTTCACCAGGTCCTCCCGCATGCTACGGCGCAGCTGGCTGAGGAGGCCGTGCTCCTCGAGGTAGGCGCGCATCTCGTGGGGCCACTTGCCGTACTGGGTGGCGATCTGTCCCACGCGCTCCTCGACGTTGTCCTCGGTGACGAAGATCCTCTCCTTCTGGGCGAGGTGCTCCAGGATGAAGTGGGAGCGGAGCGCTTTCTCCATGTTCTCGCGCGACTCGCCCTTTTGCTTCTCGACGACCTTGCGGATCTCCTCGTCGGGGACGCCCTTCATCGCGAGGTCGAGGTGGATGCGCTGGATCGCCTCCTCGGTGCCGGCGACGACGAGGCCCTCCGGCATGGGGAAAGGGTTCTGCTTGACGAGCTCCTCGACCAGCCGTTCCCCCATGAGGGCGCCGGCGCGCGCCTCCTTCTCCCGGGAGATCCGCTTGGTGACGTCCTCGCGGAGCTCGTCGAGCGAGTCCATGTCGAAGTGCTTCTTGGCGAAGTCGGCGTCCAGTGCGGGGAGCTGCTTGCGCTTGATGCTCTTGATGGCGGCCCGGATGACCGCGTCCTTGCCGGCCAGCTCCTTCTTCCCGAAGTCCGCCGGGAGCTTCGTCGGGAATTCCACCGTCTCGCCAGACTTGCGCCCGACGATCGCCTTGTGGAAGTCGGGGAGCGCGATGCCGTAGAAGGAGATGTCGTCGTTGAGGAAGAGGACGTTGTTCTCGCCCTGGTCCTCCGCCTTCCCGTCCACCAGGAGCGTGAAGTCGGCGGTCATCTGGTCGTTCGCCTGGGCGACCCCGCCCTCCACGGGGACGAGCTCGCCCTTGGCCTCGAGGAAGCTCTTGAGGACCGTCTCGATGTCCTTCTCCTCGACGGCGACGGGAGGCTTGGAGACTTTGAGGCCCTCGTAGCCCTTGAGCTCAAAGGTCGGGCGGACCTCGATGGTGACCTCGTAGACGAAGGGCTTGCCGGCCTCGACGGCCAGCTTCTCGACCTCGGCGACGTCGGGCTCCCCGACGGGATCGAGCTTGCCCGTCTCCTTGATCTCCTCGAAGGAGGCGCTGAGGAGCTCGAACTTGAGGTCGTCCAGGAGGGCCTTGCCGAACTTGCGCTCCAGGATGTTCCGGGGCGCGTTGCCCTTGCGGAAGCCGGGGAGCTCGACCGACTCCGAGAGCTCGTGGTACTTGTGTTCGATCCGGTCCTTGACCCGGTCGGCGGCGACCTCGACCTTGAGCTTGTGCTTGCAGGGACCCACTTCCTGCATCTCGAACTTGGGTTCGAGCTTCTTCTCGTCCTCGTGCGTGTGGGCGTGCGCGGCCTTGGCCATAAGCATGGGATTCTAGCAGAGGGGGGGGAAGAATCAAGAAAGACGGATCATGAAAGACGAATCAAGAATCACGAATCAAGAATCAGGGGCGAGTGTCGAAGGGGTCGTTCTCGCCGCCGGGGGCCTCGCCGTCGATCGCGAGGCCCTTCTCGTCGTCCGCGTCAGCCCGGGGGTTCAAGTCCTTCCTCATCGGGATTCGTGATTCCTGATTCGTGATTCCCCCTATAATCGGCGGATGCCCGCGGATCGGATCAAGGCCGTGCTGGACACTCTCCCCGAATCTCCGGGGGTCTATCTCATGAAGGATGCGAAGGGCCGCGTCCTCTACATCGGCAAGGCGAAAAGCCTCAAGGCTCGCGTCTCCACCTACTTCCACGAGGCCTACGGCGATCTGCGGATCCGCGCCATGGTCGCCCAGGTCGCCGACATCGAGACCCTCCCGGCTCCCTCCGAGGTCGACGCGCTCCTCATGGAGGCGCGGCTCATCAAGGACATCAAGCCGAAGTACAACGATCGGCTCAAGGACGACAAGTCCTTCAGCATGCTGGCGATCACCCTGCACGACGACTTCCCGAAAGTCTGGGTGCTGCGGGAGACGGACGACGCCGACGCCGAGATGTACGGCCCGTTCACGAACTCCGGCGAGCTCCGCGACGCCGTCCGCGCCCTCCAGAGGATCTTCAAGTTCGCCACCTGCGAGATCGAGATGCGGGCCGACGACCCGAAGCGCCGCCATTTCCGGCCCTGCCTCCTCCACGCGATCCGCCGCTGCACCGCGCCCTGCGCCGACCGCGTCACGAAGGAGCGCTACGCCGCCGACATCGAGATGCTCCGCGCGTTCCTCCAGGGGAAGCGCGATGAGGTGCTCGCCGGGCTGCGCGCGAGGATGAGGGAGGCGTCCAAGCGCCTCGAGTTCGAGCGCGCCGCCGAGCTGCGCGACCAGCTGAAGGCCCTGGAGGCGCTCTCGAAGCGCGCGGGCATGGACTACCTCGAGGGGGACATCACCCCGATGGACCCGAAGGAGGGCCTGGAGGGCCTCGCCGCCGCTCTCGGGCTCCCCGCGCCGCCCCGGACGATCGAGGGGGTCGACATCGCGCACGTGCAGGGCGACGAGAGCGTCGGGTCGCTCGTCCATTTCGTCGACGGGATTCCGTTCAAAAGCGGGTACCGGAGATATAGAATCAGGACCGTTGAGGGGATCGACGATTACGCCATGATCCGCGAGGTGGTCACCCGCCGGTTCCGCCGCCTGGAAAGGGAAGGGCGCGACTTCCCGGACCTGCTGCTCATCGACGGCGGGCTGGGCCAGCTGAACTCCGCCCGGGCGGCCCTGTCGGACCTGGGGCTGAAGCCGCCCGTGCTGCTCTCGCTGGCCAAGCAGGAGGAGACGCTCTTCCGCGACGGGAAGGCGGTTCCTCTGGCGAAATCGTCGCCGGCGCTCCGGCTCCTCATGTACGTGCGCGACGAGGCCCACCGTTTCGCGCAGCACTATCACCACCTGCTCCGCAGAAAGGCGCTGATCGAATGAGCGATCCCGTCGTCCCGGCTCCCGCCGCTCCCGAGGCCGCCCCGAAGCCGAAGAGCCGCACCTGGTTCGTGGTGCTGGCGTGGATCACGCTGGTCCTCTTCGGGATCTTCGTGGCGGGGATCACGGCCGTCACGGCCTCGATCCCGCAGATCCGGAAGGCGCAGCCCCGATGAGGGCCCCTCCGGGGCCCCGCCTGACGGGCGGGACCGCGAAGGGGGCCCGGCTGTTCAGCGTCCCGGGGAAGGACGTGCGGCCGGCGCTGTCGCGGATGCGGATCTCGCTCTTCGAGATCCTGCGGGCGCGGCTGATCGATGCGGTCGTGGTCGACCTCTTCGCGGGGACGGGGAGCCTCGGGCTCGAGGCGCTCTCGAGGGGCGCGGCCCGGGCGCTCTTCCTGGACATCGACAAGCGCTGCCTGGAGGTGATCGGGAAGAACCTGAAGCGGCTGCGCTTCGCGGATCGGGGATCCACGCAGTACGCCGACGCGTTCCAGACGGTCGACCGTCTGGAGCCGGCGACGATCGCGTTCGTCGACCCGCCGTACGCCTTCTACGTCGAGCGGCGGGAGGAGCTGCGGAAGCTGGTCGAGACGCTGCTCGCCCGGGTGGTGACCGATCCGGAGGGTCGGGTGGTGTCGGAACACCGGGCGAAGCAGGGCTTGGGCGAGGTGCCGGGCGGGCGGATCGTGGACGAGCGGCGCTACGGGGAGACGGTCGTGACAATGTACGCCCGCGGGTGATCGGGCGGTTTGGGCGAGAGTGAGGAAAGGGCGATGGACGAGAGCGACGGCGAGGACATCCTCCGCCAGCTGAAGTGGGAGAACAGGCTGCTTAAGCAGCGGGCCTTTGAGCTCGAGGAGAAGCTGGGCAAGCCCGCGGGGCCCCTGGAGGGCGCCGGCCCGGACACGTCGGTCCTCAAGCTCCTGAAGACCAAGGACGAGCGGTTGGAGAGTTACGCCTCGGAGCTGGAGCAGAAGCGCGACGAGCTCAAGAACACCGTCCAGGAACTCGAGAAGCGGAACGGCCAGCTCTCGCTGTGGATGTCCACGCTCCGCCTCTACCAGGAGATCTTCGAGAACGAGGCCGCGGCGATGGTGGGGGTGAACAGGGACGGCAAGGTGGTCCTCTTCAACCGCAGCGCGCCGCAGGTGCTGGGCGAGAAGTTCCACTCGGCGCTGCACCAGCCGATCGAGGCGGTGGACTTCAGCTCGTTCGACCCGACGACGCCGGCGCTCGTCCGCTCGACGCTCGCCTCCCGGCAGCCCGCCACGCGCTCGATCCGGGTCCGCGGCCGGCTGGTGACGACGACGGTCTACCCCCTCGGTTCCGAGAAGGAGCTCAGCGGGGCGCTCGTCAAGATCGGCGTTTCTCCCGCGTAGCCGCGCATTTCGCTTTACCTCTCCCGGCCCGCCGCCATCGTACCTTCGGGTTTGCAACGGAGGATGCGATGAAGACGATGACGATGGCGGGGCTGCTCGCGATGGCGGCGCTGGCGTACGCCGGCGACACGGGGCGGGAGGATGCGGTCCGGAAGCTCGAGACGATGAAGGTCACCGTGGACTTTCAGGACATCAAGCTCTCCGAGGCGATGGACTACCTGCGCGACGTGACGGGGCTCAACTTCGTGCTGCTGCCCCGCGCCGCGGAGAAGGACGGGGACTTCAAGGTCCGGCTCCGGACGCGCGACCTGAGCGTGAAGTCGACGCTCAAGCTGATGCTCAGCGGCAAGGGCCTCACCGTCGCGTACCGCGACGGCGCGCTCGTCGTCCTCCCCCAGGAGGACCTCCAGGAGAACGTGGTGCTGGAGTTGTACGACGTCCGATCGCAGCTGTTGAGCCTTCAGGATTTCCCCGGGCCTCGCATGGAGCTGGTCTCGCCCAAGTCGGGTGGCCCCTCGGGCCCGATCACCGGGATCGAGCTCATCGAGCCCAAGCCCCCCATCGTGCCTCCGGAGATGCTTGTCGAGCTCATCAAGGACAACACCGGCTTCCGGAGCTGGGAGAACAAGAACGCGGTCATCGAGCTGCGGAACGGCATGCTCGTCGTGAGCCAGAGCCCCAAGGTGCACCGCGAGATCAAGGTCCTGCTGGCGAAGCTTGGGCAGTACCAGTAGGTCGTGAAGATCGCGCTTTCGATTCTCCTGGCGGGGGCGGCGGCGGCCGCCCCCGCCTTGTTTTATCCCAGGCCAAGTTGCGAAGCGGCGTACCGGACGACCCGCGTCAGCGTCACCCTCGAGGATTCCACGATGCGGCGATTCTTCCGCATCCTCGAGGAGCGGACGGGGTACCCCGTGGCGACGAGCTGTGCCTGCGACGCCCTTCAGGCCGTGATGGATCGTCCCGGATTCAGCTTCAAAGTCCGTGAGGTTCTAGCGTGGGACGCCCTCAGGCTGGCGACGCTCCCAAGGATCTGCCACTGCGGAGACTGGGTCTTTGGCCCGGCGGGGGCGATCCTTCGGTGTGGACTTCCCGAAAAGTGAGTTTTGTGCTTTACCTGGGACGACCGATGGCGTCGAAGGTGTGGAGTTCGGACCGGGGGACAGCGTATAATGAATGACCGAGGACTTATGAAGACGATGCTGACGGCGGCGATGCTCGCGCTCATGGCGGCCCCGCTCCTCGCCCAGGACGGGACGAGCGAGAACGAGACCGATGCCAAGAAGGCCGAGGTCGTGAACAAGCTCAACACGATGCGCCTCAACCTCGACTTCAAGGACAGCACCCTGGACGATGTCCTCAACTACATCCGCGACGTCAGCGGGCTCAACATCGTGGTCGACGCCGAGGTCAGCCAGAAGCTCAACCCCGAGCAGCTCAAGATCACCCTCCGCGTGAAGGACCTGCTCCTGAAGTCGTGCCTCAAGCTCATGCTGAGCTCGCGCGACCTCACCGCCACCTACAAGGAAGGCGTCATCCTGGTCGTGCCGAAGGGGAAGACCGACAAGGCGGTCTACCTCCAGATCTACGACGTCCGCGACCTGCTGGTCAAGATCCAGGACTTCGCGGGCCCCAAGGTCGAACTCGTCTCGCCCTCGAAGGGCGGCGGCGGGCCGCTCACCGGCGCCACCTTCACCCTCGAGGAGCCCAAGTCGACCATCACCGAGGAGTTCATCAGCGAGATGGTCAAGGCCAACACCGGCGACCGCACCTGGGACGAGAACCCCGCGGCCTCCGTCACCCTGACCAACGGCATGCTCATCGTCTCCCAGTCCCGCCGCGTCCACGGCGAGATCAAGCAGCTGGTCAACCTGCTGCGCCAGTTCAAATAGGAAGGAAGCTCGAAGCTTGTAGGGCTTCCTGTACCCTCCCCTCTCGGCGTTCCAGCTTCCAGCTTCCAGCTTCCAGCTTCCGGCTCCGGGCTTCGGGCTTCCGCCCGATTTAAGTCAACACCCCCGCTTCCCGCGCGTCCAATATGGTTGTAGACTCCCTTTGTCGGTTTCTTCTGGAGGCGGGCCCGCCATGAAGTTCCTCTTCAGCGCGCTCCTTAGCCTGGCGGCCTTCTCGGCGTTCGCGGAGCAGCCCCTGGCACCCCAGCAGGCCCAGGAGGAGACCGTCTTCATCGACGAGGTCAAGAAGGACTTCATCGAGAAGATCCAGAAGTGCGAGGAGAACAAGGACTGGAAGGAGCTCTTCGGCCATTACGCCCACGGCCTCCGACGGTACGCCCAGAAGGTCATCCCCATCGACAAGGGCGCCAATCCGGACCGCTACACGAGCGTCAGCGAGTTCCTCACCGCGCGCCTCTCCCGTCTCCCCAAGGAGGCCTACGAATACTACCGGCTCGAGAATGACGGCCGCGCGCGCTCCCTCTTCGACCGGGCGCGCGAGGAGCACAACCGCGCCCTGCTCGAAAAGGTCGTCGAGGAGTTCTTCTTCTCCACCATCACGGGGGACGCGCTCGACATCCTGGGCAACCAGGCGTTCGACGAGGGGCGCGTTGAGGAGGCGGTCTTCTACTGGAACCGCCTGCTCCGCTGCTATCCCGACAGCCGCATCCCGCGGGCCGTCACGGCCGCCCGGATCGGGAACGCCTGCCGGATCGCCGAGAACGAGGCCGCCCTCAACGATCTGCGGCAGTACGTCGCCGACGGGAAGGTGGAAGGCGCGGTGAACGTCGGGGGCCAGGACGTCAAGCTGGGCGAGTACCTCAAGGGGCTTGCCGTCCCGCTGCGCCTCTCCTCGCCCCGGCCGCTCAAGGTCCCCTACGCGCTGGGGCCCGAGGACCGGGACCGCCGCAAGGTGATGGGGGTCCGCAACGACATCCGCCGATGGATTTACGACTATGCGGCGGACAAGGGCGAGCCGGTGGGCAAGGCCGAGCCGGAGCAGCCCAACCGCCTCGTGCCCGGCCGGTTCCGGCGCGGCATGGACGGGATGCCCGCCCCGCAGTTCGGCGACTTCCCCTTCTTCCCGGCGTATGCGAAGGTCCGCGGGCGCGACTTCGTCGTCTCGACCGACGGCACCCGCGTCATCGCCGTCGATCCCGCGAAGGTCAAGGGCTCGTCGCCCACCTCGGGCGTCTACTGGAAGTTCCCCACGGAGGGCCAGATCCTCCGGCCCAACCCCAACGCGAACGGCCAGGGCATCTTCACCAACCGTCCCTACGCGGGGGTCACGATCGAGGGCGACTTCGCCTACGTGACGATGGTCTCGCGCCTCGACGTCCGGCCGCGCGACGGAAACCCCAACAACTTCGACTTCTTCGAGGGCACGACCTCCGTCAAGTGCTTCCACCTCCCCACCGGGAAGCTCGTCTGGGACACCGACGCGTCGCCGCTCCTGGACGAGATGAAGGTCGTCTGCAAGGACTTCTTCGACCGCAACTTCTCCTTCTCGGCGCAGCCGCTGGCGCGGGGCGACCGCCTCTACCTCGGGATCTGCACCTCGCCGGTGGGAGAGCAGGAGAGCCGCGTCCTCTGCCTTGACCGCAGGACGGGGAAGCCCCTCTGGTGCACGTTCGTCGCCTCCGTCTCGGGAGGGCGCGGCAACCCGTGGAACTGGGGAGGCGGGCGGGGCGTCGTCTACCAGACCCTTCTGGCCGAGCAGGGGGGCGCGCTCTACGCCCTGACCAACCTGGGCTGTGTCGCCGCCCTCAACGGCGTGACGGGCAACATCCTCTGGCTCACCCGGTACCGCCGCGCGGGCGTGCGCAATCCGAACATGGGGCAGGAGATCGGCTTCCTCCGGCCCGCCAGCTGGCCGATCGTCTGGAAGGGACAGGTCCTCGTCCTCCCGCAGGACCGGGCGGACCTCGCCGCATTCGACAAGATCAGCGGGAAGGAGATCCAGCTCGCGTCGCCGAAGACCCGCGAGGGCGAGCTCGACTGGAAGAACATGACCCACCTGGTCGGCATCGTCGACGATTGGATGGTCATCGGCGGCGCGGTCAGCCACGTGATCCGGCTCCGCGACTTCCAGGCCTACAGCCTGGCCTCGTCGAACACCTCCCGCGCCGGCCGGGGCGTCATCCACGGCGACCTCGTCTACCTCCCCGCCGCCAGCAACCAGGGTGGGAACCAGGTGGGCGTGCTGGCGATCTACGACGTCCGGACCTGGAAGAGTCTCGACCAGCCCAGCTGGAAGGAGCCCAACGAGTACGGGAACCTCCTGGTCGCGGGCAACTACCTGGTGGTCGCGACGAACAAGTTGACTGTCTATACCGATGTCGAGACGCTCCGGAACGAGTTCGCCGCGCGCCTCTACCAGAGCCCGCCCCACGCGCCGTCGCTCTTCGAGTTCGGCGAGACGATGCGCGAGAACGACCGCTACGAGGAGGCGGCGGAGGCCTACCTGGGGTACATCCGGGCGGCCGAGAGCGACCCCGCCCTCCGCGTGGAGGTCCTCCGGGTCAAGAAGGAGCTTCACGGGATTTTCGTCAAGCGGGGCGACGAGGCGTCGGAGCGCGGCGACGCGGCCAAGGCGCTCGAGTACTACCAGTTCGCCCGGGGCTTCGCCTACGACACCCGGACCGACGCGGACAGCGCGAAGCGGATGGCCCAGACGTTCGAGAAGCTCCAGCGGTGGAAGGACGCCGTCTCCATGTACCAGGAGCTGGTCCAGAAGGGGCGGGGCCTCTACCAGCGCGAGAGCGACGAGGTCCTCAAGATGGCCGAGCAGGCGCGCCGGAGCATCGACGCGATCCTCGCGAAGACCCCCGAGGCGTACGAGGAGATCGAGAAGCAGGCGGCCGAGGCGCTCCGGAAGACGAAGGAAGGGAGCCTCGAGGCCCTCAAGGACGTGATGGACCGCTTCCCGAACTCGAAGACCGCCCGCGACGCGTGGGGGAAGATGCGCGACGCCCTCCTCAAGGAAGGGAAGTTCGAGAAGCTCCGCTCGCTCTACGCCGAGCTGAAGGACCGATTCAAGCTCGACCTCAACATGGACTCGATGCAGGAGCTGCTGGAGATCCTCCGGAAGCTGAAGGACCCGGAGCGGATGCGCTACGAGCTCCCCAGGATCGCGGAGAAATTCGGCGCGGAATCGGTCACGACCGAGGCGGGCGAGGAGACGGTCAGGGACTACGTGGAGCGCCTCCTCCGCGAGCTTCCGCCTCCCGCGCAGACCTCGTTGAAGGGGCCGCTCCGGCCGCTGGCCGAACTCGACCCTCTGAAGCCCTCGGGTGATCCGCTGGGCCTCGTCGCCGGGTGCCAGCCGCTACGGCCCCTCGGCGTGGTGCCTCCCGGATT
>CAZSCC010000272.1:0-7917 GCA_964604905.1 uncultured Planctomycetales bacterium | reverse complement strand
GATCCCGATCACGCTGTCCGCCCTCTATTGCGAGGTGGCCCGCCGGGCCGGCCTCCGCGCCCACGGCGTCGGCTTTCCCGGACACTTCCTCGCCAAGGGCGTCTTCGCCGGGGGCGAAGTCCTGATCGACTGCTTCAACGCCCGGATCCTCACGCGGGAGGATTGCCAGGAGCTGCTCGACTCGTTCAGCCCGGGCCGCACCCCCGTGTCGGACGACATGCTCGAGATCGCCCCGCCGCGCGACATCCTCTCGAGGATGCTCAGCAACCTGCGCCGCATCCATGCGGGCAAGGGAGAGTACTCCCGCGCGGTCCGATGGGTAGACCTCGACCTGGAGCTCCGCCCGGATTCGCGCGACAGTTTCCGAGAGCGGGGCATGCTCTACGTCCAGATGGAGGAATTCGGCAAGGCCATCGCGGACCTCGAGCGCTACGTCCGTCTTTCCAGCGGCTCCCCCGACCTGCCCCAGGTCCGCGAGCAAATCCAACTCCTCCGCAAGCTCCTCTCTCGACTCAACTGAACGAGGCCTCCCCATGCAGATCGACCCCGCGGCGCTCTCCCCCCGGGACGCCTACCGCCTGATGATCTCCTGCATCATCCCGCGTCCCATCGCGTTCGTCACCACGCTCTCGAAGGAGGGCGTCTCCAACCTCGCGCCGTTCAGCTTCTTCAACGGCGTGAGCTCCCACCCGCCGGTCGTCTCCATCGCCGTCGCCTCCCGGCGGGACGGATCGAGGAAGGACACTCGGCAGAACATCGAGGAGACCGGCGAGTTCGTCGTGAACGTCGTCGTGCCGGACCTCATGGATGCGGTGATCACGGGGGCAAAGGAGCTGCCCCCCAACGTGAGCGAGCTGGAGCTGTCGAAGGAGCCGACGCTGCCGTCCGTCAAGGTCAAGCCGCCGCGGCTCGCGAACTCCCCGGTCCAGATGGAGTGCACGCTCTTGCGGATCGTGGAGGTGGAGGGGACGGGGCTCATCCTCGGCCGCGTGGCGATCTACCACGTGAAGGACGATGTGCTGCGGGACGGGCGGGTCGACCCGCGGAAGCTGACGTTCGTGGGCCGGATGGGCGACGACCTCTACTGCCGCGTCAACGACCTCTTCGAGCGGAAGCGGGAGTAGCGGTTCAATACCCTCCCGTCGTGGTCCGGAGGATCGTCGAGTTGTTCCCGACCACGCAGCCCAGGCCGGGGACCGTCGGGCTCATCCAGATCGCGTGCAGGTCGTTGTTCGTGTGGACGTACGAGCGGAGCCACGTGGTGCCCCCGTTGGTCGTGTAGAAGACCCCCCGGCCCGTCCCCGTCGCCACGCCGTAGACGTCCTCGCTGAAGCCGCCCGTCGAGCTCTTCCACGAGAGCCCCTCCACGGTCGTTAGGGCGAACGGCGTGGCGCTCGTCCAAGTCCCCAAGAGGTTCCAGACATCATCCCCGGCGCCCGTGAAGAGCGTCCCGGAAGCCGGCGACGTCAAGGCGCCGAGCGTGAGCAAGGGGGTGGGCACGGCCGGTATTACTGCGGTCCATGTGGCGATCGACAGCAGGCTGCTCTCGAGCAGGACCGAGCCGTCGGCCGAGGCGTAGAGCGCGAGCCCCCCCGGCGTGGAGCTCAGGGCCTTGAAGGCCGGCGTGCCGGCGACCGTCGCCGCAGTCCAGGTCGGGACTCCCGCGTCGCCGTTGAACGTATAGAGGAGCTTGCCGGAATCTCCCGCAGCGACCCCCGTGGAGTCCCCCACGGGGAAGTGGATCGTCCTCAGGACCGCTCCGGCGGCCGCCGGCGGGGTCAGCGCCGTCCAGGCCGTCGCGCCGAAATCGAGCGTCCGGAGGATGTGCCCGGCGCTCGTGACCGCGTACGCGACGTTCCCCGACCCCACCTTGGGCACCGCCACGCCCAGGATGTGGGTGCCGGCCCCGAACCCGGTGGAGGTGGGGACCCAGTTCGTCCCGCCGTCGACGGTCCGCAGGAGAATTCCGTCGTTCCCTCCCACCAGGCCGCGGACCCCGTCGTTGGTGAAGTCCACCGCGTTGAGCTGAGTCAGGGTGAGGGGAACGATCGAGGGTGGGGCACGGAGCCATCCCGAGGCCCCGACTCCGCCATTGGTCGTGCGGAGGACGATGCCCTTGTTCCCGGCGATGTAGCCGTTGCTGTTGTCGGTAAAGAAGACGTCGTTGAGGTCCTCAGCGGTGGGGTATATCTGGGGAGTCCAGGTGTCGCCGCCATCGACGGTCACCCCGATGGCGCCGGCGTCTCCGACGGCCCAGCCGTTGGTGGCGTTCACCGGGAAATGCAGGCTGTTCAACGTCGTCCCCGGCGACAGGTAGTTCTCGAGGGTCCACAACGCCCCTCCATTCGTGGTCCGGAGGATCGTCGCGAGAGACCCGCACGCGAAGCCGCTGGTGGAGGTCGAGAAGAGGATCTTCCTGAGGTCGTACATCGGGGCGGCGGCCGGGGTGGTCTGCGGGGTCCACGCTCCGGTCTCGAACTTCGCGATCAGCCCCCCGTTGCCCGCCGCGTAGCCGACGTCGGTGGTCCCGATGAAGTCGATCGAGTTCCAGGACCCCGCCGGAAGCGCCGGAAGGGTCGTGACCGTCCCGGCCACGTTCTTCTCGACGATCCCGTCCGACCGCAACAGGTAGCTCGTGTCGGAGGAGACCACGTCGACGCAGCGGTAGGCCGCCACGGTCGAATCGAGGTCGGGGGTCACGAAGTCGAGGACGCCGTTGATCGCGGTCCAGGCGCGGCCGTTGGCGGGGGTCTTGGAATCGCTTCCCGCCGCGACCAGGTTCGTGCCGTAGTAGTCCATCGAGACGATGTCGCCGCCGCGCGCGAAGGGGACGTGCTCCAGCTGCACCCAATTCTGGCCCGCGTTGTCCGAGCGATGGATCGACGTCCCCTCGCCGGCGACGATGACCGAGTTCGGACCGGAGGTGCGGACCGCGCGTAGATTGTTCGAGGTCGGCGGGTGGTACTGGCTAAACCAGCGCGCCACGCCGGGGAACGGCCCGACCGTCTTCGACCCACCCGACGGAGAGCAGCCCCCGAACACGAGGAACAGGGCCGCGACGCTACCAATCAATCTGTTGTTCGCCACCGTTCTTGTTCTCCACACGGGCCAGGACGAAAAGGAGGTCCGACAGACGGTTGATGTATTGGATGACGATCGGAGCGACGGCCACCTGGCGCGCGAGCGCCACGATCTTCCGCTCCGCCCGGCGGCAGACGGTGCAGGCCAGGTGGAGCGCCGAGGCCCCCTTCGTCCCGCAGCGCAGGATGAACCCCTTGAGCGGAGGGAGCTCGGGCTCGTGGCGGTCCATGAGCTTCTCGAAGGCCGCGATCTTCTCCTCGGTGATCACGGTCTTGGGCTTCGTCTTCCGCGAGCCGTACTTCGGGTCGGCCAGTTGCGCGCCGACGGCGAAGAGGTCCTTCTGGATCCCGAGCAGCGCGGCGTCGACCTCCTGGTCCTCGACGAGCGCGCGCGCCAAGCCGATCGCGGCGCCCAGCTCGTCCACGTCCCCGTACGCGTCGCAGCGGATGTGGTCCTTCGGCACCCGCGTGCCGTCGAAGAGGCCGGTGGAACCGTCGTCGCCCTTCTTCGTGTAGATCTTAACCACGGAGCGCCTCCCGGACGGCGCGGCGCTTCGCCTCGAAGCCGTCCTCCCCGATCGCCGGACCCGCGGTCTCGACGGGCAGTTCCTCCCGCAGCTCGACCCACGAGCGGCAGCCGTCGTACGCCCCGGCGTCCTCGACCGCGATCGGCCGGGCAAGCCGCCAGGCGCGCAGGACGAGCGCGTGGACGCCCTTCTCGTCGCCGTAGTGGTACCGGCGCTCGACGTCCTCCCAGGGCATCGCGTGCATCCCCTCGAGCCGGCGGAGGGCGTCCAGGTCCGCGACGGGGAGGTCCTCCTCGACGCTCGCGTAGAGCGAGAGGTCCACCCGGCCGGGCGGAAGCGCGCCCTTCTCGTGGAAGCGGGTGGGGAAAAGGAAGAATTCCCGGTGCTCGAGCCGGAACCTGCCACGCGGCTCGAGGATGCCGCCCTTCCGGAGGAGGAGCACGTCCTCTCCGCGGGCGAGGCGGTCGCAGACGGCCTCCCCCTCCTTGAGCGCGTGACGGTTATGCGAGAGCATTCGACTCCCCGGATCATCCTTTCATCACAAGTGAAAGACCGGAATCCCCCGGGCTTCCCGGAAAACCGGAAAAGAGGTGAGGGCCGGAAGGGCGGTCCGCCTACTTCTTGACGAAGTTGACCGCCGGCCTCGGGGCCGCCGCATGGGCGACCGCGTGCTTCTCCGCGGGCTTCGCCTCGACCACGGGCAGCCGGGCGGTCGGCGCCTTGGAGACCTCCCCCTGGAGCGCCTGGACGGCGGCGGCGACGCGCGACTCGGCCTCGCGGCGCCCCTCGGTCTGGGAGGCGAGGGACCTCTGGGCGTCGGCCAGGCTCTTCTCCGCGTGGGTGGCGCGGTCCTCGGCCCTCTTGTGGGCGGCGTCGAGCGCCTCGTTCTTCGCGCGAAGCTTGCCGAGATCGTCCTTCTCCATGGCGGCGGAGAGGAGCGCGGCGTCGACCTTGCCCTGGAGGTCCTTGATCACCTCGTCTGCCTTGCCGGCGGCTTCGAGGTGCCGGCGGGCCTCGCCCAGCTCCCGGGCCAGCGCCTCGCTCTTGGCGCGGAGGGCGTCGCGCTCGGCCTGGGTCTTCTTGAGCTCGACCAGCTGCTGCTCGAGGCGGAGGACCTTCGTCTTCTGGTGCTCGGCGTACTGGCGGAGGAGGTTCTCGGGGTCTTCCTCGGCCACGGGGGCGGCCGGGGCGGGGCGCGGGGGGGGCTGGGGCGCGACGGCGCCGGGCCTGCGGATTTCGGAGGCCCTCCGCGGATCGGGGGGCGGCGCGGCCGCGGCCGGCCGGGCCGCGGGTAAGACGCCCGGCCTGCGGATCTCGGACCCTGGATTCCTGCGAACCTCGGCGGGCTTCGGATCGTTCACGGCGCGAACCCCTTCAATCTTCGTGGAATCCGTCGGAAGGCCGATCAAGGGCAGGTCGCTGTCGTCCACGCTGTCACCCATAAAGAGGGCCCCTCGATCGTCCTGATTGTAGGGACGCGCGGCAGCGAGTTCAACCCTGATCTGTTCGATCTTGGGCTTGGGACCGATCGGCCCGCGCTATATACTTCATGAGAACGCCCATGACGACCCACAACGACTTCCTGATCGGGCGGATGGCCCTCGAGCGCGGGCTCCTCTCGGTCGAGCAGCTCGCCGAGTGCATGGGTGACCAGCGCGGCACGCCCGCGGCCACGCTGGGCGCCATCATGCTCCGGAAGGGGATGATCAAGCAGGGAGACCTCGACGCGCTCCTCGAGGAGCACAAGAAGAAGCTCGCCGACGCCCTGGAGATCACCGACCCGAAGCTGGAGGACGCCCTCCTGGGCCGCCTCCTCATCAAGCAGGGACTCGTCAAGGAAGCGCAGCTCTACGAATGCCTCCGGTCCCAGGCGGAGGCGGGCGAGCAGGGCCAGAAGGCGCCTCGCCTGGGCGAGGTCCTCGTCCGGAAGGGATTCCTCTCGACCGACCTGGTCGACCGGCTCCCCCAGGCGCCCCCGAAGAAGGACACCCTCATCTGCCCCAGCTGCAACGCCCACTTCTCCGCCACCGGGACCGACTCCTCGAAGAAGTACACGTGCAAGCAGTGCGGCTGCGTGCTCGAGCGGCAGGAGAAGCTGAACGAGACCACCGAGGCGATCCGGATCGACATGCCCGCGGAGGCCGCGAACTTCGCGAAGGACCCGGTCCGCCAGTTCGCGGGGAACAAGTACATCCTGGTGGAGGAGGTCGGCCGCGGCGGCATGGGCGTGGTCTGGAAGGCGTGGCAGTCGGACCTCCGCCGCTGGGTCGCGATCAAGATCCTGGTCGGCACGAGCTGGACGGACGTCGAGCTCAAGCGCTTCTACCGCGAGGCGCAGATGGCCGCCAGCCTCTCCCACCCGAACATCGCGTCGATCTACGAGGTCGGCTCCTGGGAGAGCAAGCACTTCATCTCGATGGAGTTCGTGGAAGGCGACTCGCTGGCGAAGCTCATGTCCCCGCCCGGGAGCAAGCAGGGGACGCAGCGCGCCGTGAAACACCTCACCCCGAGGCGCGCGATCGAGATCGTCCGCGAGGCCGCGCTCGCCGCCGATTACGCCCACTCGAAGAAGATCATCCACCGCGACCTCAAGCCCCACAACATCATGATCAACAAGGCGGACGGCCGGGTCTACGTCATGGACTTCGGCCTCGCCAAGCCGATCCGGCAGGCGGACTCGATCACGATATCCGACGCGATCGTCGGGACGCCGCAGTACATGTCTCCCGAGCAGGCGCGCGGCGACGTGGTCGACCTGCGGACCGACGTCTTCTCGCTGGGCGCCGTCCTCTACCAGGCGCTCACCGGCCGCCCGGCCTTCGACGGCCATTCTCCCGCCGAGATCATGATGTCCGTGCTCGCGGACGACCCCTCGCCGATGCGCAAGCTCAACCCGCGCATCCACGCGGACGTGGAGACGATCTGCCTGAAGGCGCTCGACAAGGACCGCGACCGCCGCTACGACTCCGCGCGCAGCCTGGCCGACGACCTCGGGAAGTACCTGGACGGCGAGCCGATCGGGGCCCGGCCCCTCTCGGCGCGCGAGCGCCTCTGGCGGCAGGCCAAGCGCAACCCGGTGCAGTCGGTGATCGTCGCCGCCGCGGTCGTGGCGGTCCTCCTCCTCGCCTCCATGGTCGGGACGATGAGGTTCTTCAAGGGATTGCAGGTCGAGCAGTTCATCGAGGAAGCGCAGCAGTACAACCGCGAACGGAAGTACGAGGACGCGAAGGCCGCCTGCGAGCGGGCCTCGGGCCTCGATCCGGGGAACCGCGACGCCCAGCAGGAGTGGGCGTTCGCCGAGACGCGGCTCCTCGAGAAGAAGAAGGAGCGCGACGGGACCGACGCGCAGAAGAAGCGCGAGCTCGAGCGGGCCCACCAGGACGCGGACGACTACATGAAGGCGGGCCTCTGGACGCTGGCCCTGGGCGTCTACGAGCGCATCCTCGCCCTCAACCCGAAGGACGGGATCGCCCACGACGGCCGGGAGCGCTGCGAGCAGGCGATCAAGCGCGAGGACGAGGACCAGGACAAGAGGGACAAGGACTACGCGAAGCTGCTGGCCGAGAACATCCAGAAGAGCCAGCTCGCCGAGAAGCAGCGCCAGAACCGCCGCGACGCCTTCCTGCTCTACGAGAAGGCCCGGAAGTCGGTCGAGGCCGCCCTCATGATGCGCCTCACGACCGACGGCCTCACGGCCCGGGACGTCCAGAAGAAACTCCAGGAGGCGCGCGACTCGCTCCAGGGGGCCATCCGGAAGGACCCCACCTACGCCGAGGCGCTGGTCTACCGCGGCGAGGTCATGCACCGGATGGGCGAGTACGACGTCGCGGAGGACCACTACAAGGACGCGCTCACCCACAGCTCCGACCAGGGGCCCGCGGCGTTCGGCGCCTCGATGGCGACGCTGGCCGTCTACATGATCCACCGCCACGCGCCCGAGATCCCGAACCTCGAGGCGCGCGACCAGGCGCTGGCCCGCCTGGGCGACTGGGCCCAGCAGGTGGTGAAGTCTGGCAACCCCGACTCTTTCCAGCGCTGGTGCGCGATGGCCCTCCTGGAGCTCCGGAACGTCAACTACCCGAAGGCCGTGGAGAACCTGAAGACCGTCGAGTACGACGGCCGGACGGTCTATTCCTACCACTTCATCCTGGCCTGCATCCTGCTCGAACGGGGCGACCTGCGCGGCGCCTTCGCCGCGTTCACCGCCGCGCTGGAGCTCGCCCCGACGGCCCCGGAGGCGCTCTACCTGCGAGCCGTGACGGCGATCAAGACGCAGAACCTGGGCGCCGCGCTCGACGACGCGAACCGCG
>CAZSCC010000271.1:0-7749 GCA_964604905.1 uncultured Planctomycetales bacterium | reverse complement strand
CGGCACGTGGCGAGCGCGGCTTGGTTTCCTCGTCGTCCGTCATCGTTCACCCCCGTCACTCCGGACCCCTTCATCCGGAGGAGCGCGCCGCTCTGGGTCCCCTTGGGAATCTTGAGGGTCGACTTCCCCTCCAGGGTGGGCACATCTACCTCGCCGCCCATCGCCGCCAGCGCGAACGGCACCGGCAGCTCGCAGTAGAGATGGTTCTCGTCCCGCTTGAAGAACGGATGCTCCTTGACGTAGATGTCGCAGTAGAGGTCCCCGGGCGGTCCGCCGTCGCGCGACGCCTCGCCCTGGCCCCCGACGCGCATCCGCGTCTCGTTCCCGATCCCCGCGGGAATCTGGATCTCGATCTCCCGCTTCGCCTTGACCGTGCCCGCGCCGCGGCAGTCGCCGCAGGGGGAGACGATCCGCTTTCCCTCCCCGCCGCACGCGGGGCAGGTCTGCTGGAGCACGAAGAAGCCGGCGTTCCGGCCCACGACGCCCTTCCCGGCGCACGTGACGCACGCCGCAGGCTGCGTCCCCGGCTTCGAGCCCGAGCCGTGGCAGGTCCCGCAGAGCTCTTGGCGGGCCAGCTCGATCGTCTTCTTCGTCCCGAGCGCCGCCTCCTTGAAATCGATCTCCATCTCGACCCGCAGGCTCGTCCCGCGGCGCGACCCGCGGCGCCCTCCCTTCCCCATCCCGAAGAAGTCGCCGAGCGGCGAGTTTTCACCGAGAATGTCGCCGAAGGCCTCGAAGATGTCCTGGAAGCTCGCGTTCTGGTAGTCGCGCGTGGCCTGGCCGCGCAGGCCCTCGTGGCCGTGCTGGTCGTAGAGCTGGCGCTTCTTCTCGTCGGAGAGGACGTCGTACGCCTGGGACATCTCCTTGAACTTCCGCTCGGCTTCCTTGTCGCCCGGGTTCCGGTCGGGGTGGTATTTCAGCGCGGCCTTGCGATAGGCCGACCGGATCTCGTCGGCCGAGGCGTTCCGGGCGACCCCCAGAAGCTCGTAGTAGTCGCGCTTCTCGTCCACGATGAGTCCCGAGCCCTCTGTCCCGGATCCCGGGCCGGACGCCCAAGACTCGGGACTTCCCTACTTCGTGGCCCCGGCCACCTTCTTCTTGCCTTCCTTGAGGTCGACGACGACCGTCTTCGAAGTCAGGAGGGCGGACATCACGCTTGCGGCGTTCTGAATCGCGCAGCGCGTGACCTTCGCCGCGTCCACCACGCCCGCCTTGAAGAGGTCGACCCACTCTCCCGCGACGGCGTCGAAGCCGGTGCTCCCGCTCTTCTCGCGGGCCTCCGTCAGGATCTCCGAGGGATCGTAGCCCGCGTTCAAGACGATCGTCGCCATCGGGGCCTCGAGCGCCTTCGCGATCACGCGGGCCCCCGCCGCCTCGTCGCCCTCCAGCTTCAGCTTGAGGATGGCGTCCGCGGCCCGGAGCGAGGCCAGCCCGCCGCCGGGCACGATGCCCTCCTGCGCCGCGGCCTTCACCGCGTGCACGGCGTCGTCCACGCGAAACTTGCGCTCCTTCATCTCCGTCTCGGTCGCGCCGCCGACCTTGATGATCGCGACGCCGCCCGTGATCTTCGCCAGCCGCTCCTCGTACTTCTCGCGGTCGTACTCGCTGGTCGTCTTCGTCATCGACGACCGGAGCTCCTCGATGCGGGCCTCGATGGCCTTCTTGTCCCCGCCACCGCCGACGATCGTGGTCTTCTCCTTCTCGACGCGGATCTTCTTCGCCGTACCGAGATCGGAGAGCTTGAGGTTATCCAGCTTGACGCCCAGATCCTCCGTGACCACCGTGCCGCCCGTCAGGATCGCGATGTCCTGCAACATGGCCTTGCGCCGGTCCCCGAACGCGGGAGCCTTGACCGCCACCGCCTGGATCGTGCCGCGCAGCCGGTTGATGACGAGCGCCGAGAGCGCCTCGCCTTCGACCTCCTCGCAGATGATCAGGATGGGCCGGCCCGCCTGGGCCACCTGCTCCAGGATCGGCACGAACTCCTGGAGGTTCGCGATCTTCCGGTCGCTCAGAAGCAGGTACGCGTTCTCGTATTCCGCGATCAGCTGGTCGGGCTTGTTGATGAAATACGGCGAGATGAATCCCTTGTCGAACTGCAGGCCCTCGACGAGCTCGATCGTGGTCGCGAAGCCCTTGGACTCCTCGACCGTGATCACGCCCTCCTTGCCGGACTTCTCCATGGCCTTGGAAACGAGGTCCGCCACCTGCGTGTCGTAGTGCGAGGCGACCAGGGCCACTTGCCGGTAATCCTCCACGCCCTTCACCGGGCGCGAGATCTTCTTGATCTCGGCGACCGCCGTCTCGACAGCCTTGTCCATGCCGCGCTTGACGAGGGCCGGGTTCGCACCCACCGTGATGTGCTTGAGGCCCTCGGCGAAAATGGCCTCGGCGAACACCACAGAGGTGGTCGTCCCGTCGCCGGCGACGTCGTTGGTCTTTTCCGCCGCGGCGTTCGCAAGCTTCGCGCCCATGTTCTCGAACGGGTCCTCGAGCTCGACCTCCTTGGAGACGGTGACGCCGTCCTTGGTCGCCCTGGGCGACCCGTGCTCCTGGTCGAGGATGACGATCCGGCCGCTGGGGCCCAGCGTCACCTTCACCGCGCCGGCGAGCTTCTGGATGCCGTTGAGGAGCTTGCGGCGGGCCTCCTCGTCGAACATGATCTGCTTGGCCATGGTTTCTCCTTGATCCGACTCGGCTTCAGTCGAGGATCGCCAGGATCTCCGACTCCTTGACGATCTTGAGCTCCTTGCCGTCCACCTTGACCTCGGAGCCCGCGTACTTCGTGTAGAGCACCGTGTCGCCCTCCTTCACGGAGAGCTTGACCAGGCGCCCGTTGGGAAGCAGGTACCCCTGCCCGGCGGCGATGATCTTTCCCTTCGTCGACTTCTCCTTCGCCGTGTCGGGAAGTACGATGCCGCCGGGAGTCCGGTCTTCGGCCTCGAGGGGCTGGACCACGACATGATCGCTGAGGGGCCTGATCTTCATCTCATCCTCCGTTCGAGTTCTGTATTACTTGGGGAAATAGCCCGGCTCGCCCTCTCCGGCCTGCGTGACCTCGGGCTCCGGGATGTCCGCGATCATCGCCTCCGCCGTCAGAAGAAGACCCGAGACGCTCACCGCGTTCTGGAGCGCGTGGCGCGTCACCTTCACCGGGTCGAAGATCCCGGCCTTCTTGAGGTCGCTGAACTCGCCCGACTCCGCGTCGAAGCCGAACCAGCCCGAGCCCGCGCGGACCTTCCGGACCGCGAGCGACGGGTCGTAACCGGCGTTCCCGGCGATCACGCGGAGCGGCGTCTCGCAGGCGCGCCGCACGATGTCCACGCCGAACTGCCCGTCTCCTTCGACCTTCATCGAACCGATCGCCTTGGCCGCGCGGAGTAGCGCCACGCCGCCGCCCGGCACCACGCCCTCCTCGAGGGCGGCGCGGACGGAGTGGAGCGCGTCCTCGGTCCGCTTCTTCTTCTCCTTGAGTTCGGTCTCGGTCGCGGCCCCCACGTGGATCACGGCCACGCCGCCGGAGAGCTTCGACAGGCGCTCGGTCAGCTTCTCCTTGTCGTAGTCCGAATCGCTGACCTCGAGTTCCTGGCGGATCTGCGCGCAGCGGCCTTCAACGGCCTTCTTGTCCCCGGCGCCGCCCAGGATCGTGCAGTAGTCGGCATCGACGATCACCTTCTTCGCGCGGCCCAGGATCTCGGTCGTGGCCTTGGGGAGGTCGATGCCCAGGTCCTTGAAGACCGGCTTCGCCCCCGTCAGGATGCCGATATCCTCGAGCATCGCCTTGCGCCGGTCGCCGTACCCGGGGGCCTTGATCGCGCAGCAGGGCAGGATGCCGCGGAGCTTGTTGACCACCAGGAGCGCCAGGGCCTCGCCCTCCACGTCCTCGGCGATCACGACCAGAGGGCGCTTCTCCGCGACGATCTTCTCGAGGAGCGGGACCAGCGGCGCCGCCGGGGAGAGCTTCTCCTCGAAGAGGAAGATGAAGGGGTTCTCGAGGACGGCTTCCACCGACCCCTGGTTGGTGACGAAGTGGGGGGAAAGGAAACCTCGGTCGAATTGCATGCCCTCGACGATCTTGATCTCGCTCTGGATCCCCTTCCCCTCTTCCACGGAGATGGCGCCTTCCTTCCCGACCTTGGAGAAGGCGGTGGCGAGCATCTCGCCCACCAGGCGGTCGCCGCCCGCCGCGAGCGTGCCGACCTTCTGGAGGAGGTCCTTGTCCTTCACGTCGACGGGCTGGGCGAGCTTCTTGAGCTCCTCGATCACGACCTCGGAGGCGGCCTTGATGCCGCGCGCGAGGGCCATGGGGTTCGATCCCGCGACGACGACGCGGAGGCCTTCGAGGAAGATGGACTCCGCAAGAGCGACGGAGGTGGTGGTCCCGTCTCCCGCCTGGTCGCTCGTCTTCGAGGCCGCCTCCTTGATCATCTTGGCGGCCATGTTCTCGTAGGGGTCCTTGAGCTCGACCTCCTCGCAGACGGTGACGCCGTCCTTGGTCACGGTGGGACCGCCCCAGGACTTGTCAATCACCACGGTCCTCCCGCGCGGCCCGAGCGTCGACCGGACTGCGGAAGCGACTTTCTGGACCCCGCGCTTCAGGGCGTCCCGGGCATCTTCGGCAAAGATGAGCTGCTTGGGCATGGAGAGTCTCCGAATTAGTCCTGATGCCTGAGTGCAATTCACGTGCCAGAGGGGGCACCCGAGGTCGGCTCTAAGTGCTTGGCTGGCGGGAGATTAGTAGCATGTCCCCCAAGGCAGGTCAAGGGGAATGCCAGGGTGGCAGGAGGCAGTCTCCGGGCGGCAGGAGTTCCTTCGTCGCCCGGGGGCGAAGGGGCGACCGGGCCGCCCTGGGTCTACTCGTCCAGGACGTCGCGGTTCTCGGCCAGGAAGCCGTCGAGCGCGGCCTCCAGGCGGGCCTCCGTGTCGAAGCGACCCGACTGGATCAGCTTCTTCATTTCCTCGATCTTCTCGGTGCGGACGGCCGGCAACGCGAGGACGTCGGACGTGACCTTCGCGGTGGACGAGATGTCGACCTGGTCGGCGGAACCTGCCTGGGAGAGGGATGCGGGAGGCCTGATCTTTCCGACGTTCTGGGGCCCCTCGATCCGGCCCGCCCCCCCGACCCCTGAAGTGCTTCCGATGTCCATAGAGTGTCCTCCTTCACTACCCCTCGAACCGAGACTTTGCGAAGTCCCCCGGAGCTAACCATAGTTCTTATCGACGGGTCCGCGCGATTTCTGCACCAGATTCTCGTGCCATGAGTCGATACTGAAAACTATTATCTTGACCCCCCTCCGGGCCCCCACTACAATCGCGCCCGTCCTCCGTACCGCAAGGAGACTTCCGATGTCGAAGTGGCTGTCCGCTCTCTTCCTCCTGACCCTGGCCTCCCTCGCCTCCGCGCAGCAGGAGCCCGATCCCGCCGAGCTCAAGAGGCGGATCCTCGAAAAGGTCGGCCAGCGGCTCACCGCCGAGCGTTCGGCCCTCCTCAAGCGGATCGAGAAGATCGTCGACGAGGAGCTCGCCCAGGAGCAGCCCGCCGCGAAGCCCCTCGAGGGCGACGCGAAGGTGAAGGAGCTCGAGAAGAAGCTCCGCGTCCAGGAGGAGGAGAAGGAACGCACCGCCGCCGAGTTGGCGAAGGCGAAGCGCGAGGCCGAGGACGAGCCCATCCGTAAGGAAGCCAAGAAGGACGGCCCGCACGACGAAGAAGAAGCTCAGGAGATGTTCACCTCGGCGCTCAAGCTCCACGACGAGGACAAGGACTTCAAGAAGTCGATCCGCCTCTTCAAGCGGATCTACTACCAGTTCCCCAAGTCGTCGGTGGGCTTCACCTCCGCCTACAACGTCGCCTGCGGATACGCGCTCGCGGGCCAGAAGGAAGAGGCCATCGACTGGCTCGAGACGTCCATCAAGGCGGGCTTTCCCAAGATCGATCACCTTCGCAAGGATCCCGATCTCGATAGTCTGCGGAACGAGAAGCGCTACAAGAAGCTTCTCGCCGACCGGTAGCAACCCTTCTCGGGGCGTGGCTCAGTCTGGCTAGAGCGCCTGGTTCGGGACCAGGAGGTCGCAGGTTCAAATCCTGTCGCCCCGACCATCCTTTTCTTGATCTCCCCCGCCTCCGCGAGGTATCGTGTCCGGCTTCGAGTCAGGAGGAGACCATGCTGATACTGATCCTGAAGGAGGGGGACGCGTCCCGCACCTTGGAGCTCTCCCAGGACGTCATCACCCTCGGGCGTTCCAAACAGAACACCATCAGCCTGCGGAACATCAAGGCGTCGCGACAGCACGCCAAGATCGAACGGATCGGGGGGACCTACCAGATCACCGACTGCGGCTCGGGCAACGGGACGAAGGTGAACGGCGAGAAGATCGACTTCCAGACCCTTGGCGCCGGAGACGAGATCCGGATCGGCGACGCCACGATCACCCTCAAGAGCATCGACGACGGCGTGGAAGGAATCGACCCGGAAAGCGACACCCCCGTGGACGACGACATCAAGATCGAAATCGAGGACGACGAGAAGATCGAGCTCATGGACGACGATCGCGAGACCGAGCTTGCCGTCAAGCCCGCGCCGCCGCCTCCCAAGACCGTCCCCGCCCCCTCGAAGCCGGCGCCCGCGCCACAGCCCGCGGCGGCAAAACCCCCTGCTCCGGGAGCGTCCAAGGCCCAGCCGTCCCTCGCTCCCCGGCCGCGCCCCTCGCTGGCCGACCGGTTCAAGAAGAAGAAGGAATAACCGCTCAGTTCAGCAGGTGCAGCGCCACCCCGGACGGGGCGTCCTTCGACCGGTACACCCGCTGCGTCGCCTTCCGGAAATCGCTTTCCTTCGCGCTTCGGATGTCGACGTACGTCTGCGGATTCCGATCGACCAGGGGGAACCAGGAGCTCTGCACCTGCACCATGATCCGGTGGCCGCGCCGGAAGGTGTGGAGGACGTCGGGCATCACGTACTCGACCTTCTCCACCTTCCCCGGCGTGAAGGGCTCCGGCGACTCGAAGCTCCTCCGGAACCGCCCGCGAAAGCACTCCCCGCGGAGCAGCTGCTGGTACCCGGCCATGCGGATCCCGGACGGGTTCGGCGAAGGGTCAGGGGCGCTCTCCGGGTAGACGTCGATCAACTTGACCACCCAGTCGGAGTCCGTGCCGGACGTCGAGACCTGGAGGCTCGGCACGACCTCCCCCGCGACCGTCAGGTCCTCCTGCAGCGGCTCTGTCTGGTAGACCAGCACGTCGGTCCGCGTCGCCGCGAACCGCTGGTCGTCCACCATGTGCTCGCGGGTCATGCCGGAGGCCTGCCCCGCGATGTACGGCACCGGCTTGGCGGGATCGCTGACGTACTCGTCGAAGGCGCCCTCGTCCACCGGCGCCCCGGCCGAAAGCCGCCCGCCCGGGTGGAAGTAGAATGACTTCTTCTTCAGGTTCTTCGGAGGCCAGGCGTCGAACTCGCGCCACTTGTTCGATCCCGTCTCGAAGACGTACGCCTCGGGGAGCTTCGGATCGGCGGCCCCCTTGAGATGGTGCATGAAGAACGGGAACTCGATGTTCTCCCGGTAGAAGAGGGACGTCTTCGAGCCGAAGCGGACGTGGCCGAGCGAGTCCCCGTCGCCTCCCGCCCACTGGCCGTGGTACCACGGGCCCATGACGAGCACGTTCGAAGCGCCCGGGCTCTGCCTCTCGACCGAGTCGTACACCTTGAGCGCCCCGAAGAGGTCCTCGGCGTCGAACCAGCCCCCCACGGTCATCAC
>CAZSCC010000270.1:0-7083 GCA_964604905.1 uncultured Planctomycetales bacterium | reverse complement strand
GGCGGCTGGATCTCGGCGGGGGTCTTTTTCGTGGCCAGTCTTATCCTCTCGATCCCGAACCTCGCGCGCGGCGGATCGTTCGCGGGGGCGATGGGCGCGGCGCTGATCCTGGGCCTCCTCGGCTTCATTCCGGGGACGATCATCGGGATGCACGTGGACGTGGATGATTGACGGTCACACTTGCCAATGTAGCTACAGAACTGTATTATCACCTCCATGGGGAGACGGTGGGGCGTACGGAACTTTGAGTGGGACGAATCCAACGAAGACCATATCGCCGGCCATGGCGTCACGCCGGGCGAGGTCGAAGAGCTGTTCCACGGCCGGGTCTACCTCAAGCGGGCCGGAGGTAATCGGTACACGGTGCTTGGCCGTACCGGCACGGGTCGATTCCTGCTGGTGGTCGTGATACGCCTCGGCGGAGGAGTCGTTCGGGTCATCACGTCCCGCGACATGATCGAACGGGAGCGGCGGCTCTACACGAAGAGGAGGAAGTGACCATGAGCGTGAAGATGCGCCTCAAAAAAGGCCCCAGGAATCTCCCGCGCTTCGGCAGCGACGAGGAAGCGGCACGCTTCTTTGACACCCACAGCGTGGCCGATTACTGGGACCAGATGGAGGACGTGGACGAGGTGATCGAACTGGCCCCCCGCCTCGTCCGGCGCATCCAGGAAGGGATGAAGAAGCGGCTCCTGGCTCTTCGACTCGAGGAGTGGCAGATCCGACGCGCCAAGGAGATCGCACGCCAGAAGAAGGTGCCCTATCAGGCTCTCATGAGAGAATGGATCACGCGCGGGATCCGATCGGAGACCTCCAAGAAGCGGCGGGCCGAATAGCGGGCCGACCTCCTCCCGTACCCCACTGCTCGCGAGAGGCCCCGTTCGCACCACGCTCACGTTGCTCGACCGGGCCCAGGGTTACAACTCCGTCCTGCCGCCTTCAATGGCGATTATTGTTTCGCTCTGCCCTTCCCCATGAGCACCCGTCCGATGACGATTGCAAAGTAGCCGGTTAGGATCAGGATTCCAAGGGAGATCCTTCCAATGAGAATCGAACCAACGCAGCCAAGCGATATGATGGCGGACAATATGGGCAACAGGGTCTTCTCTCGCCGGGACCATGCATGGATGTTCGCGTGTCATGGGTCAATCGGGTGCTCGGCCTTCATCGGATCTACCTGACCTGCAAGTGCGCCAATGCCCTGGCCGGGCTGCGTGCCGTCGCCAGACCCGCCTCACGACCGGTCGGTCAGCCCCTCGTTCAGGCTCCCCGTCCGGTAGCCCTGCAGGTCGAGCGTGACGTAGCGGAACCCCGCGGCCTTCACCCGCTCGATCACCACCTCGCGGAGCGGCGAGCGCACCAGCTCCTCGAAATCGCGCGGGTCGACCTCGATCCGGGCCACGGTGTCGTGGTGGCGCACCCGGTACTGACGGAGGCCCAGCCCGCGCAGCACCTCCTCGGCCTGCTCGATCTGCCGGAGCTTCTCCGGCGTCACCTCGCTCCCGTAGGGGATCCGCGAGGAGAGGCAGGCCATCGACGGCTTGTCCCAGGTGGCGAGGCCCAGTTCCCGGGAGAATCGCCGGATCTCGAGCTTCGTGAGCCCCGCGTCGGCGAGCGGCGCGCGGACGTTGTGGGACTTCGCGGCGCGCGCGCCCGGACGGTGGTCGCTCCGGTCGTCGGCGATCTCGCCGTAGACCACGTAGCGGCAGCCCTCACGCTCGGCGATCGGCGCGAGCTTCGTGAAGAGCTCGTCCTTGCAGAAGAAGCAGCGCTCGGGGGAGTTGGCGCGGTAGCCGGCCTCCTCGAGCTCGCGGGTCTCGATCAGGATCTGGCGGGCGCCCATCTCGGCGGCGAAGCGCTTCGAGTCCTCGAGCTCGGCCTGCGCGTAGGACTCGCTGAGCGCGGTCACGGCGACCGCGCGGTCGCCGAGAACGTCGCGCGCGACCTTGAGGAGGAAGGTGCTGTCGACGCCGCCCGAGTAGGCGACCAGGACACTCCCCATCTCGGCCAGGGAGCTCTTGAGCGTGCCCAGCTTGTCCGGGGTCACGGGCTTTTCGCGCCGGGAGCCGCTTCCTTCTTCCCGCCCAGGCACATCCCCTGGATCGCGATCAGCAGCTGGCTGATCATGAACGCGCCCAGCCAGAACCGGCGCCCCTCGGTGAAGCCGTAGGTGTGGAGGCCGACGCTCAGTTCGTTCACGCCGAACCACGACCAGCTCACGACGATGTTGCCTAGCACGGCGAGGACCGCGATGCCGCGCTCCCGCACCAGGCCGCCCCAGCGGGAGTGGAGGAGGATCGCGTTCCAGAGCACGATGAGGAGCGCGCCGTTCTCCTTCGGATCCCAGCCCCAGAAGCGCCCCCATGAGTCGTCCGCCCAGAGCCCGCCCAGCACCGTCCCCACGAAACTGAAGAAAGTGGCGAAGCAGATGACCCCGTAGGTCATGCGCGCCAGGGTGCGGCGCTGGGCCTCGTCCATCCCCCCCATGAACATCCCGCGCTGGATGTAGATGATCCCGATCAGGCCGGCCAGATAGGTCGTCGCGTAGCCGAGCGTGATGCACGTCACGTGGGTCCAAAGCCAGAAGGGAGTGTCCAGCACGGCCTGCATCACCTCGAGAGTGTCGCCGTCCTGCGCGAGGTTGTCAGCGACCATGAGCGAGAGGAACCCGGCCATAGAGGCCGCGGTGATGCAGACCCCCAGGCGGCTGAAGCGCTCCAGGATGAGCGCCAGGGCCACGCTCCCCCAGCCCACGAGCAGCGCCGAGGAGTACAGGTTCGTCACGAGCCCCCGAGGGGCGAGGTAGACCCGGATCACAAAGCCCAGCGTGTTGATCGCCAGCGTGAAGAGCGCCAGCCGGTACGCCGCCTTGTTGAGCGGTCCGCTCCATCCCAGCCAGGCGCAGGCGGTCAGGATGAAGACGATCAGGTAGACCCATTTGCACCAGTTGAAGGGATCGACCCGGTTGAAGAAGCTTTCCACGCTCGCCCGCGACCGGTCGCTCGACCGCCCCTTCGCGAACCGGTCAAGGTAGGCCGCCACCTCCTGGTTGAACTTCTCCGTGTCCTTGAGCGCGTACGCCTGGAGGATCCGGACCAGCGCCTCGGCGTTGGGGTCGCGCTGTCCGCCATGGTCGTGGCCCATCGCCGCCGGCAGGGTCTGCCACTCCTCATGGTCGCCGGAGGGCGGGACCATATGGGGGATCCGGAACGAGGCCACCGACTCGAAGGCGCCGAGACTGTTCTCGAGATCGAGGAGCTGCCGGTCGTAGACGTCATGCGTCTTCGCCTCCCGCTTCGCATGGGCCTGCTTCATGGCCTCGCCCAGCTTCGGGAGGCGCTCGCTGAACTCGTCGATCGAGTACCGGAAGCCCTCGCGCTCCGGGAGGGCCAGCGCGTCGTGGATCTGCGGGTCGACGATGCGGAAGACCTTGTGATGGCGCGCCCGCTTCTCCCGGTCCTCGTTGTAGACCATGACGTCCAGCAGCCAGCGGATCGCGGGCTGCCGCTCCCCCTTCTCGTCCACGAAGGTCTCGCGCTCCGCGACGCTCCTGAGCAGAGTCCGCGCGATCGTGTCGAAGGGCTTGATGCGACCGTTGTAGCTGACCGAGATCTCGCCGAACCGGTGGACCTCCATGCCGTCCGCCCCGGCCTTGGGGCCCGGCAGCTTGGCGAGGAGCCAGACCGCCACGAGACCCAGGACGATCCAGGGGAACGCGCGGTTCATGCCGCATCCCTCCGCTTCCTGAGGAAGCCCACGAGGTGGAGCATGAACTGCCCGAGCAGCCCGACCGCCACGATCATGCACCCGAGGTACGGCACCATCCAGCCCGCGTTGGAAACGACCTGCAGCATGGTCGTCGTCTCGGTCGCGCCGTCGTAGGACGACTGGTAGAGCGTGTCGCCGCGGTAGCGCAGCGGGTTGTTCATCCAGATCCGCACGTCCCGGTCCGTCCCGTTCTCGCGGTCGATGATGCGAACGAAGCTCGAGAAGTCCTTCGGCGTGTTGGTCCCCGTGTAGCGCTTGAACTGGAAGTCGTGGAGGAAGACCTCGTAGGGCTTGTAGGTGCGCCGGAAGCGGAGGCGGACGTCGTATGCCTTGCCGTCGAGCGTCACCGACTGGGTCTCCCCGCTCAGCGTGAGGTAGAGCGCCATGAGGTACGTTCCCAGCGACTGCCCGTTCCCCCGGTCGCGGAAGGTGATGTAGACCGCCGGCTGGTCGACGGCCCCCTCGGTGGAGACGCCGCTCTCCTCCGACCGCTCCTGCGCGAGCAGGTGGAGCCCGGCGCCGGTCGTGGCCGGGTTCCGGTCGCCCGTTTTCGGCTGCCGGTGGCCCGCGTTCTTCAGGTACTTCCCCACGGTGAGGTCGAGGTCGAACGGCAGCTCGGTCGCGGTGACCTTGCCGCCCCCGGCGAGCATCCACTCGGGAACAGTGACCACGTCGTCCAGGTCGGTCTTCGAGGAGGTGTCGGTCACGGCCAGCTCGACCGAGCGGTTGTCCTCCACGTAGTTCGAGGACTGCCCCTCGTGGATGGTCATGACCCCCTCGTCCGCGATCAGCCCCGTCACGAGTTCGCTCATCATCATGAGCACGATGCCCGCGTGGAGGAGCACGATGCCCGCCTTCCGGCCGAAGAGCACCTTGCAGCCCATGAAGAGGATGGCCGCGACGACGGCGCCCTGGATGAGCTGGAAGGTCACCCGCATGGACGGAGAGACCGTGTGCTCCGAGGAGTCCCAGTCGAAGACGTGGGTGATGGTGATCCAGGTGAGGACCATGCCGACGGCCAGCACCGCGCTCCCCACGAGGAGGCGCGCCCCGCGCGCTTCGAGGCGGATGCGCCGCGCGTGGGAAACCAGAAGGTTCGTCACGAGAGCGGCGCCGATCAGCCAGCCGCCCGGGAACGGGAAGCTCCCGCCCAGGCCCCAGGAGCGCGGGAAGAAGACCTTGATCTCCACCCAGGCGAGCCAGCAGCGGAAGTACCGATCGAGGACGGACCAGATCCCCGCGTCCACCTGCGCGAGCGTGCCGGCGAAGACCATGAACATGGACATGCCCAGGAGGACGACCGTGAGCTTGAGCGAACTCAGCACGTCGAGCGCAGAAGTCAGGACATCCCGCGGTTTGCTATCCATGGCTCTTGATCTTCAGCGTCCGCACGAACTCCCAGAATGCCCGCCGCTGCCGCTCCACGGCGTCGGTGGGCCCGTCCATCTTGAGGAAGATCGAATAGGGAGGCCCCATCTTGAAGGCGATCACGACCGCCTTCTCGGTCCCCGTTAGTTCTACGGAGCTCCCCTCGGCCCCGAGGAAGGAAACCGGTTGCGCAAGGCGCTGCGCCGCCTCATCGGCCACCGGGTCCAGCCCGATCTGGCCGCGCCAGCGGTTGACGTTCCCGGCGATCCCGCCCGCGTCGCCCTGAAGGATGTTCAGGTACGCGGTCGCGTCGCCCGCACGGATCTCGAAATAGCGCCCGCTCTGGGGCTGAGGGTTCTCCACCCAACCCGCGGGGAGCTCGAAGGCGAAGAGTTCGCGCAGGGCGGCCGGCGAGGGAGCCTGTGGCTTTCGGGGGTCGGTCGTGACCCCACCGGACATGGCGCCGCCCATCGACGGAGGCTTCTGGAGCCCCTCGAAATCGACCAGCGTCGACGGCACGCCGCCCACCTCCTGCATCTCGGTCTCGCGGGCCAAGGTCGCCTCCGAGAGCGGCTGCATCCCAAGCTGGCCCCTCCAGCGGTTGATGTTCGCCAGCACCCCTCCCGCCGTGCCCGGGAGGCGGACGACGGTGAGCTCCAGGGGCGGCTCGCCCTTCCCGAACTTCAGGGTCGCCACCCGCTCTCCTCCCGCCTTCTCCTCTTTCCAGCCCTCGGGGAGCGTCCACTTGGCCTCGGCGCCCTCGAATTTCACGGATTTCATGAGTCGGACGAACTCCTCCTTGTGCTCCGCGAGCCGCCGTCCGGGGCCCACGGTCTTGAAGAACCACGTCTGGTCGGCGGCCGGCACGAGCGCCGCCAGCATCCGCCACGTCGGCTCCTTGGGGGCCTTGAAGCGGGCGATCGGGTCCTTCCGCCGGCAGCCCCCGCCGACGATCACCGCGAGCATGAGCACGACGTTTCCCAGGGTGCGCACGGCGGTCATCCTATCCGGGACCGCCGACCCGTTCAATAGGCTCCACCCGATAGCCCTTCTCGTCGGACGCCAGGGTCGCCATCGCGACGGTCGGGTCGTGCTCGAAGACGTTCACCCACCGCTCCGCCGCCGCCTGCGCGACCATCTTCTCCTTCATCGCCGCCACCTCGTGGGGGTAGAGGTCGTATCCCATCACCCACGCCGGCTTGACGTGCATGGACGTCGGCAGGAGATCGGCCCAGAAGATCGCCTTCCGCCCGCCGCTCTCCGCCATCACTACCTGGTGGTGCTTCACGTGCCCGCCCGTCTGGAAGACCCGGACGCCGGGCGCGACTTCCTCCTCGCCCTTCACGAACTTCACCCGGCCGGCCTGCTTGAGCGGCACGAAATCCTCCTGGAAGTAACTACCTTTCGTGCGTGGATTGGGTAGAAGAGCCTCCTCCCACATCCCTTCCTGGATGATGTAGGTAGCCTTGGGGAAGGCGGGGACTAGTTCCCCTCCCGCCCTCCGGGTGGCGCCTCCCGCATGGTCGAAGTGCAGGTGGGTGAGGATCACCAGGTCGATCTCCTCGGGTCGCACGCCGAGCTTCGCGAGATCCTGCGGGACCGTCGTCTCGTGCGCCTCGGCGTAGAGCTCCCTGAACCGGGCGTCGTGCTTGTCCCCCATCCCGGTGTCGACCAGCACGTTCTTCGCGCCCGTCCGGATGAGGAGGCAGTTGAGCGCCAGGGTGATGCGGTTGCGGTCGTCGGGCTTGGCCACCTTCTCCCATACGGGCTTGGGCACGATCCCGAACATCGCCCCGCCGTCCAGGCGGAACGTCCCGTCGCTCACGATGTGCAGCTCGAACTCGCCCAATCGGTGCATGGCCGGATGGGTACTCTAGCACAAGGTGATAGATTTCAAAGAGTTTGATTTCTATCGCCCCACCGAGAAGGTCCGGTCGATCGTCGTGG
>CAZSCC010000269.1:0-2037 GCA_964604905.1 uncultured Planctomycetales bacterium | reverse complement strand
GGGGACTCCTTCGACACCTCGGTCCTGCTGATCAAGACCGCCTGGGGCGGCAAGAGCCTGGCCAAAGACTTCCGGCCTCCCAGCGCGGGGGGCGAAGTCGGGCCTTCGTATACGGCGATGATGGCCCATGTGAAAGAGGTGCTGGCCAACATGAAGACCCTCTTCCCGCGCTACGACGGGCAGGGCTACGAGATCGCCGGCTTCGGCTGGCACCAGGGCTGGAACGACCGCGTCAACCAGGCCTACAACGACGAATACGAGCAGAACCTGGCTCACCTGATCCGCGACGTCCGCAAGGACCTGGGCGTCCCGAAGCTGCCGTTCGTGATCGCGGAGACGGGCATGAGCGGGCCCGAGGAGAAGCATCCCCGTGCCCTCTCGCTCATGAAGGCCCAGGCGGCGGTGGCCGAGTATCCGGAGTTCAAGGGGAACGTCGCGTTCGTCGGGACGAAGGACTTCTGGCGGCCGGCTGAAGCCAGCCCGGCGAACCAGGGATTCCACTGGAACAGGAACGCCGAGACCTACTTCCTGATCGGCGATGCCATGGGAAAGGCCATGCTGAAGCTGATGGAGAGCCGGTGAGCGCCCATTCCCGAGGAGCACTCTGATGAGAAACCACATCTTCTGCCGGGTCCTGGTCCCGGTCCTCCTGACGCTGCAGTCCGTGACGGCCCTCGCTGACGACCGGCCTCCGGTGCCGGACTTCACGAAAGGGGGACGGCCGGACAAGGGGCACGACTGGACCCTCGGACCCACCGGCCTCCGCGGGTGGATGTGGGCCTGGAAGGGCCACACCACGGACGCCCGCCAAATCCTCGTCACCGACGTGAGCCCCGGATCCCCGGCCGATGGCGTCCTCCGGAAGGGGGACGTCATCCTCGGGGTCGACGGGAAGCCCTTCGACGGCGACGCCCGGATCCGCTTCGCCCGCGCCGTCACGGCCGCCGAGACGCCGGAGCAGGGGGGCGGTCTCCGCCTCAGCCGCTGGCGCGAGGGGAGGACGGACAACGTCACGGTAAAGCTGGCCGTCCTCGGCACGTACGCGGCAGAAGCGCCGGACGGGTGCGCAAAATCGAAACTCATCCTGGACCTGGGCTGCCGAGCCGTCGCGAAGAAGGGCTTCAAGGACGCGCGGGGGAACCTCCAGGTCTCCATCCCCAACGACCTGAACGCCCTCCTCCTCCTGGCCTCCGGCGAAGAGAGCTATCGGCCGCTGGTGGCCGAGTACGCCCGGCAGGTCGCCGGGCACCAGCCCGGAGGGCACGTCTCCTGGGGCTACGCTTATGCGACGCTTTTCCTGGCGGAGTATGCGCTGGCCACGAAGGACGCCTCGGTCATGGACGGGCTGAAGCGGCTTGCACTCGACATCGCCCGCGGACAGAGTCGCGTCGGCACGTGGGGTCATTCCTTCGCGAGACCCGACGGAGTCCTCAACGGCTACGGTTGCATGAACCAGCCGGGAATCGTCCTCACCCTCGCGATGGCGGTGGCGCGCGAGGCGGGCGTCCGGGACCCCGCGCTCGAAAGCGCCATCGCGATGGGCTCCCGCTTCATCCGCTGGTACGTCCATAAGGGGGCCATCCCCTACGGCGATCATGATGCGTGGCCCTGGCACGAGGACAACGGCAAGTGTTCCAGCGCCGCCGTCCTCTTCGACCTTCTCGGCGACCGGGAAGCGGCGGCCTACTTCTCCCGTATGGCGACCGCGGCCTACGCAGAGCGGGAAAGCGGCCACACCGGCAACTATTTCAACGTCCTGTGGGCGCTTCCCGGCGTCTCCCGCAGCGGAGCGGCGGCCACAGGCGCGTACCTGAAGGAGCAGTCCTGGTACTACGACCTCCTGAGAGGTTGGGACGGACGCTGCCTCCATCAGGGCATCCCCGGCGAGGAGCACGACAGCTACGACGGCTGGGACTGCACCGGCTCCTATCTCCTCGGCTTCGCCATGCCGCTCAAGAAGACGATCCTGACCGGCCGGAAGCCGAGCGTCGTGCCCCCCCTGTCCCCGGCGCAGGCGGCCGAGACGATCGCCGCCGG
>CAZSCC010000268.1:0-3123 GCA_964604905.1 uncultured Planctomycetales bacterium | reverse complement strand
CCTTCTGGCCGATCGCGACGTAGATGCAGACCACTCCCTGGCCCTTCTGGTTGATGATCGCGTCCAGGCAGAGAGCGGTCTTGCCGGTCTGGCGGTCGCCCAGGATCAGTTCGCGCTGGCCGCGGCCGATGGGGATCATGGCGTCGATCGACTTCCAGCCGGTCTGGAGCGGCTCCTTGACGGGCTGGCGCTCCACGACGTTCATGCCGCGGCCCTCGACGTTCCGGAACTTCTTGGCCGGGATGGGGCCCTTGCCGTCGAGCGGCTGGCCGAGCGCGTTGACGACGCGGCCGAGCAACTCGGGGCCCACGGGGACCGAGGAGATGCGGCCCGTGCATTTCGCGATGTCGCCTTCCTTGATGCCCCGGTCGGAGCCCAGGATGACGCAGCCGACCGAGTCCTCCTCCAGGTTGAGGGCGGCCCCGAAGATGCCTCCGGGGAACTCGACGAGCTCGCCGGCCATGACGTTCTCCAGGCCGTAGACGCGCGCGATGCCGTCGCCCACCTGGAGCACCACGCCCACCGACTCCATCTTGAGGTCGGTCTGGTAGGACTGGATCTCCTTCTGGATGATGGCGCTGATTTCTTCGGGTCGGATGGCAGCCATGACGTTCTCCTATGAGCTCCCCGGTTCCATCACCGGATCTCGCTATGCCTTCGGGGCGGACGGGCCCCCCACGGGACCCCGCTCGCCGGGTCGTTCTTCCGCCTATCTCCTCTGTAACTCCCGGAATCTCTCTCCGAGCTCCTTGAGGCGCTGGGCGACGGAACCGTCGATGACGGTGTCGCCCACCATGACGAGCATCCCGCCCTTGAGCGCGGGGTCGGTCTGCGCCTCGATGCCGATCTTCTTCCCGGTCAGGCGCTCCAGCTTCGTCTGGAGGCTCGCCTGCTGCGGGGCGGAGAGCGGCTTCCAGCTCTTCACCTTGATCCGGACGACTCCCTTCGAGGCGTCGGCCAGGCGGTCGAACATGTCCGCGATGTCGGGAAGGATGCCCTGCCGGTTCTTGTCTACGAGCAGGGTGAGGAAGTCGAGGAACGACGGCTTCGCGCGGCCCTCGAAGGCCTTGCGGAGGATCGTCTTCTTGAGCGACTTCGGCACGCGCGGCTGCGCGAGGATCGACCGGAACGCCTTGTTCGAGAGATAGGCCTCCTTGAGGGCGAGCAGCAACTGCTCGACCTCCTCCGTCGTCCCCTCGGCGTCGGTCATCCGGAGGAGCGCGGCCGCGTACCGCTTGGCGAGCGTCTTTTCGATCACGACTTTTTCACCGTGTCGAGCCGGTCGAGGTACGTCGCGACCAGCTTGTCCTGGATCGGGTCGTTCATGGAGGACTGCACCAGGTGCTCGGCGGCCTGGAGCGTCAGTTCGGTGGCCTGCTGGCGGAGGTCCAGGACGGCCTTGTCGCGCTCGATCTGGATCTCGCGCTTCGCCTTTTCCATCGCGGCCTGCACCTGGGCCTGGGCGTCGGCGAGGGCCTGGGCGCGGGTGCGCTCGGCGTCGTCCATCGCGGCCTTGATCCGCCGCTGGGACTCCTCGTTCACCTGGGCCAGCTTCTGCTTCACCTCGGCGAGCCGGGCGGCCGTCTCGCGGGTGTCGGTCTCGATCTTTCGGAACGTCTCCTCGATCCCCTGCGTCCGGGCGCCGAGGATCTTCTTGAGAGCGGGGACGACGAACTTGGCGACGACGAAGATGACCACGACGAACCCGAGCGACTGGACGATCCACGCCGGCGGTCCGCCCGAGGCCATCATCGCGGAGTTCACGCTCTAGCTCCTCTCCTGGACGAACTTCTGGACCGCGGCGCCCGCGGCGACTGGATCGAGCTTCGTCTCCATGATCTTCTCCGCCGCGCCGATCGTGAGGCGGACGACCTCGGCGCGGAGTTGCGCCAGGCCCTCCCGCTTCTCGCGGGCGATCTCGGCCGCGGCGCGCTCGACCTCCGCCTTCGCGTCGGCCTGCGCCTTCCCGACCGTGGCCGCCGCGGCGGCCAGCGCTTCCTTCAGGATCGCCTGGGTCTTCTCGTACGCTTCCTTCTCGACCCTAGCGAGGTGGGTCTCGTACTCCTTCGTGAGGCGCTCCACCTCGGCGCGGTCGCGCTCGATCGCCTTATGCGAGCCCTTGACCTCCTCCTCGCGCTTCTGCATGAAGCCGAGGGCCTTCCCGAACAGGACGCGGCTGAGGACCAGGAAGGTGACCGAGAAGATCACCACCTGCGTCGCGAGGACCTTGAGGTTGATCCCCAGGTCGTCGAGGAGCCCGGCCGCGAGAAGCGCGGAATTCATGGGCTATTCGCCGAGCTTTCCGCCCCACATGAAACAGATGAGGAGCATGTAGATGACCAGCGTCTCGATGAGAGCGAGGCCGATGATCATCATGCCCTGAATGCGGGCGCCTGCCTCCGGCTGGCGCGCGACAGCGTCGACGGCCTTGCCGATGGCATTGGACTGCCCGAGGGCGCCGCCAAACGCCGCGATCCCGAGGCCAAGGCCCAGCGCGAGGCCGAGGTTGGTCTTGGCCTTCTGGTTCTCATCGCTCTTCTGCTGGGCGGCCACCTTCTCGTCCGGCGTCAGCGGCTTCTTGTCCTGCGCCAGCGCCGGCATCGCCAGCAGGGCCAGGATGCCCATCACTGCAAAACTCTTCTTGAGCATTACCGATCCTCCATTCCTAGGTCTCTATCCATGATGCGCGCCATGCGCATGCGAATCCTCGTGAGGGTCGCCGGGCTCCTCCCCGTGGCCCGCTTCGTGCACCACTTTCGAGGCGATGTAGATCGTCGAAAGGGTGGTGAAGATGAAGGCCTGGAGGAAGCTGGTGAAGAGGGCGAGGAGCAGCATCGGCGCCTGGACGGGAATCCAGCCGCCGAGGGTCATGAGCTGTTCGATGACGTTGTCCTCGCCGAAGATGTTGCCGAAGAGGCGGAGGGAGAGGGAGAGCGGCTTGGCCAGCTCGCCGATGATCTCGACCACGAGCATGAGCGGGGCGAGCCAGAGGACGTCGCCCATGAAGTGCTTGATGTAGTTGAGCACCCCGTTCGCCCGGATCGCGTACTGCTGGACCATGATGAAGGTGGTGATCCCGAGAGCGGCGGTCGTGGAGAGCGTCATCGTGGGGGAGCGGAAGAG
>CAZSCC010000267.1:0-8326 GCA_964604905.1 uncultured Planctomycetales bacterium | reverse complement strand
GAGGACATCGGCGCCTACGGCGGGGCCTTCAAGGTCACGAAGGGATTTCTCGATAAGTTCGGCCCCGAGCGGGTCATCGACACTCCGCTTTCCGAGGAAGGGTTCGTGGGGGCGGCCATCGGCGCCGCGCTGGTGGGGCTGCGTCCCGTGGTCGAGTTCCAGTTCATCGACTTCATCGCCTGCGCCTTCGACACGATTGTCAACGTCGCGGCGACCAGCCGGTACCGAGACGGCCACGCCGTGCCGCTGACGCTCCGCGGCCCCTGGGGGGCCGGGAACCGCGCGGGGCCGTTCCACTCGCGGAGCATCGAGATGTGGTTCGCCCATTCGCCGGGGATCAAGATCGTCGCGCCCTCGACTCCGTCGGACGCGAAGGGCCTGCTCAAGGCCTGCATCCGCGACAACGATCCCTGCATCTTCCTCGAGCACAAGTATCTCTATCGTCGATTGAAGGAGGATGTGGCCGACGGCTCCCCTGCGATCCCGATCGGGAAGGCGAGGGTAGTGCGGCCCGGCGAACAGTTGACGATCGTCAGCTACGGCATGATGGTCCATCGCTGTCTTGAGGCCATGGAGTTGATGAGGGATCTTTCGGTCGAGTTGATCGACTTGCGGACGATCTACCCGCTCGACCGGGCGGCGGTGGTCGAGAGCGTGAAGAAGACGAACAAGGTGATGGTCGTCCACGAGGATACCCGTACGGGTGGGATCGCGGGTGAGATCGCGGCGGTGCTGAACGAGGAGGCCTTCGAGCACCTGGACGGGCCGATCGTCCGGGTGACGACGCCGGACCTGCCGATCCCCTTCTCCCCGACGCTGGAGGACGCGGTCTTGCCCAAGGTCGCCGACATCGTGGCGGCGGCGCGGAGGCTGGTGGCATACTGAGGGGGAATCAGGAATCAGGCATCCGGCATCCAGGGGTGGCCGTTCGAGTCCCGTAGCTCCACGAGGCCGGGAATGGCCTCCCTTGATGCCCGATGCCGGTCGTGATTCTCCACTCGTTGCTCCCCGTTTGGTCACGTTGTATGATGACGCCGGGTCTTAATTCCCGAGGGATCTGAGCGATGCAGAATATCGTGATGCCGCAGATGGGCGAGTCCATCTTCGAAGGCACCATCACCAAGTGGCTCAAGAAGGAAGGCGACTCGATCAAGCGCGACGAGCCCCTGTTCGAGATCTCCACGGACAAGGTCGACACGGAGATCCCCTCACCCGTCGCGGGCGTCGTCCAGAAGATCCTGATGCCGGTGGGATCGAAGGTCCCCATCCACACGGTAGTTGCGATCGTGGACGAGGCGGGCGCGAGCGCGAACGCGGCTCCGGCGAAGCCCGCTCCGGCCGCCATGCCGGTCCCCGCGCCCCGGCCCTCCCCGGTTCCCGCTCCCGCGACCAAGGGTGGAAACGGCGGAGAGCGCCGGGTGTTCGCCTCACCCCTGGTCCGGCGCATCGCCCGGCAGGAGGGGGTGGACGTCAACCAACTCGCCGGCTCCGGCTGGAAGGGCCGCGTCACGAAGAAGGATATCGAGGAGCACTTATCCCGCGGAGCCGTCCCGGCGCCGGTTGTCGTTGCGCGGTCGGCCGCGTCGGTGGCGGCCCATTCTCCGGTCCCCGGGCCGACGCCGGTCGCGTCCCGGGATCGCGTCCGCGTGGTCCCCATGACGAACATGCAGGTCAAGGTCGCGGAGCACATGGTCCACTCGCGTCGCACCTCGGCCCACGTGACCACCTTTTTCGAGGTGGACATGTCGAAGGTCGTCGAGATCCGCGAGCGCGAGAAGGAGAACTACGAGACGGTCTACGGCACGAAGCTCACGTACACCCACTTCTACGCGATGGCCGCAGTCCAGACGCTCAAGGAATTCCCGCTCTTCAACGCCTCGGTCGACGGGAACAACATCCTCTACAAGAGCGATATCAATCTCGGCGTCGCCGTCGCGGTGCCCGAGGGGCTGATCGTCCCCGTCGTCCGGAACTGCGAGGAAAAGAGCTTCCTGGGCGTTGTCCGCGGGGTCAACGACGTGGCGGAGCGCGCCAAGACGAAGAAGCTGACTCTTAACGACATCCAGGGCGGCACCTTCACGATCACCAACCCGGGCAGCTACGGCGGGCTCATGGCGACGCCGATCATCAACCAGCCGCAGGTGGCCATCCTGGGCATCGGCTCGATCCAGAAGCGCCCGGTCGTCATCCACGACGCGATTGCCATCCGGAGCATGTGTTACATCGACCTCTCGTTCGACCATCGTGTGATCAACGGGATCGATGCCGAGAAGTTCATGGCCCGCGTGAAGGACATCCTGCAGACGTGGAACATCCCGATCAAGTAGTCCTGCGGAAGCCCGCGTGGCTCAAGGTCCGGCTTCCGACGGGGCCGGGGTACGCGGCGACGCTTCGCGTCGCGCGCGAGCAGAAGCTCCACACGGTCTGCGAGGATGCGATGTGCCCCAACATCGCGGAGTGCTGGGGGCGCAAGACCGCGACGTTCATGATCCTGGGGGACATCTGCACCCGCTCGTGCGGATTCTGCGCGGTGAAGACCGGACGGCCCACGGAATTGGACCGCGACGAGCCGCGCCGCACGGCGCTGGCGATCAAGGAACTGGGAATCCGGCACGCGGTGATCACCAGCGTCAACCGCGACGAGCTCGAGGATGGCGGCGCGGCGATCTTCGCGGAGACGGTGCGGCGGGTGCGGTCGCTGTCGCCGGAGACGCGGGTCGAACTCCTCACGCCGGACTTCCTTGGGAAACGGGAGGCCCTGGAGACCGTCTGGGCCTCGCGGCCCGACGTCTTCGGCCACAACGTCGAGTGTGTCCCGCGGCTCCAGCAGAAGGTGCGGAGCGCGGCGAACTACGAGCGGTCGATCAGGGTCCTCGAGGAGACGAAGAAGCAGGGCCTGCTCGCGAAGACCGGGATCCAGGTGGGCCACGGCGAGACGTGGGAGGAGCTGCTCGGGGTGATGGGCGATCTGGGCCGCATCAAGCTCGACATCTTCACGATCGGGCAGTACCTGCAGCCGACGAAGGAGCACCTCCCGGTGAGGCGGTTCTACACGCCGGAAGAGTTCGTCACGCTGCGGGACGAGGCGAAGGCGCGCGGGATCCCCTACGTGCAGTCGGGGCCGCTGGTGCGGAGTTCCTACCGGGCCGAAGAGCCCTTCGAAAATCTTGACAGCCCCGGCCGGGCCTGATAGAACGCTGAACCTCATGATACCTTACCTGCCGCGCGAGCTGTTCTTGACCAAGGGCGTGGGCCGCCACAAGGAGAAGCTGGCCAGCTTCGAAGAAGCGTTGCGGGACGCGAAGATCGCCCGCTTCAACCTCACCCACGTGTCGAGCATCTACCCGCCCCAGTGCAGGATCGTGCCCGTCAACAAGGGGCTCACGAAGCTCCAGAGCGGGCAGGTCATCGCCGTCGTCATCGCGCGGAACGAGACCAATGAAAACAGGCGCCTGGTCGCCACGTCGATCGGCGTCGCCATCCCCTCCGACAAGAAGCAGTACGGGTACCTCTCCGAGCACCACAGCTACGGCGAGACGGAGGAGCAAGCGGGCGAGTACGCCGAGGATCTCGCGGCCTCGATGCTCGCCACCACGCTCGGCCTCGACTACGAGACGAGCGCGTCGTGGGACCAGCGCGAGGAGCAGTGGAAGATCTCCGGAAAGATCGTGCGGACGCTCAACTGCACCCAGTCGGCTCAGGGCATCGGCGGCCTGTGGACCACCGTGGTCTCCGCGGCCGTCCTGATCCCGTAGGGGGCGGGACTCCCTTTCCATTGACCCGGGAAACCTGACGTTTTACACTGCCCTCCGCCCGCTCCTTTCCCGTCAGCGGGTGTCCCCTTCGATAGGGTTATAGCCAGTGAAAAAGCACCGCAAGTACGTCGAAGTCGCGCGGGTCGATGAATGCCCGACGCTCCACGACCTCTTCACCCACTGCCTGCCCGCGTTCGGCGGCGCGTACCTCAGGCGTGTCTACAGCATCCTCGATCGCGCCATCGGAGCCGGGTGCCCTCTGACCCTCGCCATCGCGGGGCCCATCACGGTCTCCGGGCAGCACCAGGCCTGGCTGATCCCGCTTCTCGAGGCGGGATGGGTGGCCTACCTGAGCACGACGGATGCCGTCTGCTATCACGACGGTCATCGCAGCCTCCGGGCGGAGAACCCCATCTTCGAAGTGCCCATCTTCACGGACGACGGGGCGCTCCGCGACGAGGGGACGATCCGCGTCACGGACATGGCCTTCGACGAGAAGGTCCTCTTCGACGAGGACCGGTTCATCTCGGCCTGCCTGATGCGGCCGGAATTCCAGAAGAAGATGGCCGGAACCGAGTTGCGCCATCGGCTCGGCAAGGTCTACGGCGACTGCGAGAAGAAGACGGGGGTCCAGGCGGGCCTGCTGTCGACGTGCCACCGGCTGGCGATCCCGATCCTGGTCGGGGCGCCGGGGGACGGAAGCCTATTCCTGAACTCCATGAAGCTGTGGGCGATGAAGCAGGCGGGGATCATCCCGAAGTATGCCTTCGAGCTCGATCTGCACGCCGAGGTCCTGGAATCCTGCGCCTATCACTACTGGGGGCTCTTCGAGAATCCCGTCAAGACCCTGGCCACGCTCATCCTGGGCGGCGGGGTGCCGAAGAACTACAACCTGCAGCCCGAGCCTGCGCTGAGCCAGGTGCTCGGGCTGTCCGGGATCTCGGGCTACCAGTTCGACGTGCAGATCATCAGCGCGCCGGTGACCGAGGGGTCCCTGTCGTCGTGTCCTCCCGCGGAGGCCGTCACCTGGGGAAAGGTGGACCGGGAGAGCTACCAGAACGACACCGAAAGCCTGCAGGCGGACTACTCGATGGTCATGCCGTTCATCGTGAAGGCCCTGCTCGAGAACCGGCAGAGGTACGCGGAGATGGCCGCCCAGATGGGCGAGAAGAAGCTCTTCGAGAAGGAGCCGAAGGCGAAGGGGTACCTGAGGTCCGGAAAGGGGTATCGTCTCTACGAATCCAGGGACTCCCTCACGGCGACGCTCTTTGAAGAGATGAAGAAGAAACGCGCATGGCTGCTGAAGACCCTTCACTATCCCCTGTGATGCATCCCTGTCCGGGCGTGCCCCGCGCCCCTCGGAACCGCGTGGCCGGGGACCGGCGTTAGCCGTTGCTTTGACCGGTACCTTCATGCAGAATAGCCCGCCCTGTATGTCCGTCCGCTCACCTTCGGTCGCCGGGACGTTCTATCCGGGCCGCGCGGAGGAACTCCGCCGCGCGGTCGACGAGACCCTCCCGCCGTTCCCGAAGGAGCGCGCGTGGGCGGTCGTGGTGCCTCACGCCGGGTACGCCTACTCGGGTCGGGTGGCCGGGGCGGTCTACGCCCGGGTGGAGATCCCTCAAGACGTCGTCCTGCTCTGCTTCAACCACCGGGGAAGCGGGGGCGACTTCGCGGTCTGGCGCGAGGGAAGCTGGAAGACGCCGCTCGGCCCCGTACCGGTCGACACGGAACTGGCGGTCGCGATCAAGGAGTCCTTTCCGGCGGCCGAGTACGACGAGTCGGGTCACGAGGGCGAACATTCGGGAGAGGTTCAGGTGCCGTTCCTGCAGCGACTCCGGCCCGACGTGCGGATCGCCCCGGTGGCGCTTTCGGTCGGCCTTGAACCGCGCCCGTTCGAGCAACTCCGGGCGTTCGGCCGGGCGCTCGCCGGGCTCGACCGGGAGTTTCTCGTGGTCGCGTCGACCGATCTCAACCATTACGAGGATCAGGCGAGCACCCTCGAGAAGGACGGCGCGGCCATCACCGCGATCGAGCGGCTGGACGAAGGGGCGCTCCGGGAGGCGATCGTGAGCCGGGACATCTCGATGTGCGGGTATGCGCCGGTGATCTCCGCGATCGCCTATGCGAAGGCGAAGGGGGCGTTGCGGGCCCGGACGGTGATGCATGCGACGAGCGGCGACGTATCGGGCGATTACGATAGAGTGGTGGGTTACGTAGGAATGATCATCCCATGTGGAAACTGAAGAGAACGCAGACCTGCGGTGAACTTCGCGCGAGCGACGTCGGCAAGACCGTGATCCTCAACGGCTGGGTGGACGTCCGCCGCGACTTCGGCAAGCTTGTCTTCATCGACCTGCGCGATCGCTACGGGAAGACGCAGGTGCTCTTCAGCCCCGACCGGGACAAGGGGGTCCACGACGTGGCCTCGAGCCTGCGCGGGGAGACCGTGATCGCCGTGAAGGGGATCGTGCGCAAGCGCGACGCGGACACGGTCAACAAGAAGCTCGTGACCGGCGAAATCGAGATCGACGCGGCTGAAATCGAGATCCTCAACGAGGCGAAGACGCCGCCGTTCGAGATCGGCGACCGGGTGACGGTGTCGGAGGAGCAGCGCCTGCAGTGGCGATACCTCGACCTGCGGCGCCCGTCGATGCAGCGGAACATCGTGACGCGTCACAAGATCGTGCAGGCGATCCGGGAGTACATGGACACGAACGGCTTCATCGACATCGAGACGCCCTACATGGTGAAGTTCACCCCCGGTGGGGCGCGCAATTTCGTGTGTCCCAGCCGTATCTATCCCGGGAAGTTCTTCGCGCTGGCGGAGTCGCCCCAGATCTTCAAACAGCTGTTCATGGTGAGCGGCCTCGACCGGTACTACCAGATCGCCCGCTGCTTCCGGGACGAGGACCTGCGGGCCGATCGTCAGATGGAGTTCACTCAGCTCGACGTCGAAATGTCGTTCGTCGACCGCGAGGACGTGATGAAGGCGATCGAGGGGGCGGTGGCGGCGGTCTGGAGGAAGGTGGCCGGCGTCGAGGTGAAGACCCCGTTCCCGAGGATCGGCTACGACGAGTCGGAGCGCGACTACGGGACGGACAAGCCGGACCTTCGGTTCGGCCTCAGGATCTGCGACATCTCCACCGCGGTGAAGGACTCCGAGTTCAAGGTCTTCTCCGAGACGGTGAAGAGGGGCGGCGTGGTGCGCGGCCTCTGCGCGCCGGGGGGCGGCACGTTCTCGCGGAAGGAGATCGAGGGTCTCGAGGTCTACTGCAAGGGCGTCGGGGCCAAGGGGCTCGTCTCGCTCAAGGTGGAAGAAGGGGGCAAGGTGGCGGGGCCCTCGGCCAAGTTCTTCACCGAGGCGCAACTGCGTCCGGTGCTGGCCGCCGCGGGGGCGAAGGCGGGCGACCTCCTGCTCTTCATCGCCGACGAGGAGGAGAAGGCCGCGGGGGTGCTGGGCGGCCTGCGACTCGTGCTCCGCGACAAGTTGAAGCTGGTCAAGGAGGGCGAGTTCAACTTCTGCTGGGTGGTCGACTTCCCGATGTTCGAGGTGAGCGAGGACGGAAAGGTCGGCGCGAAGCACCACCCGTTCACGTCGCCCAAGGACGAGTTCCTGGATCTGCTCGAGAAGGAGCCCATGAAGGTCCGCGCGAAGGCGTACGACCTCGTCCTCAACGGCGTCGAGCTGGGCGGCGGCTCGATCCGCATCCACCGGAGCGACATCCAGCAGCGCATCTTCAAGCTGCTGGGGCTCTCCGAGGACTACGCGCGCGACCGGTTCGGCTTCCTGCTGGATGCGTTCGAGTACGGGGCGCCGCCGCACGGCGGGATCGCGCTCGGTATCGACCGCCTGGCGATGCTGATCCTGGGCTTGGACAACATCCGCGACGTGATCACGTTCCCGAAAACGCAGTCGACGGTGGATCTCATGATGGGGGCGCCGGGGACGATCACCGAGAAGATGCTCAAGGAGCTGCACATCCGGGTGGTGGAGTAGCCCCGGGTTCCGGGCGGTGGCGAAAATCTGCTTCGCGGCGTTTCGTCGCTTATTTTATAGTTTATAAGTTATAATATAGAGAGCCGGGAGGTCCCGGCCGGAGAGAGAGGGGGGAAGAAATGGCGTTTTTCGGCATCCTCGGCAAGTCGGACCTGGGGCTCAAGCCGATCGTCCAACGCAAGCCCGTGACCGCCGCCCCGGCGTACAGCAGTTCCGCGTACCGGGTCGTTTCGAAGGCGGTCGTCCGCGCGCCGGCCGTGCTTCCGAAGGTAGAGATCTCCCCGGGCCCGTCGGGGGCGGTCTCGCCCGTCCGGGTCTCCGCCTCGCCGGCGCCTGCCCCTGCCCCGAAAAGGGCCAGTCCCCCGACGACGTGGGGCCCGACGACCCAGCCCGTCCCCGCGATCGCCCCCACGAGCCGGGGCGCCGATCTCGTCCACTTGCGTCAGGGCGTCGTCCTCCAGGCGCGGGGAGAGCACGAGGCGGCGATCGAAGCGTTCACGAAGGCGATCGCGGCCGACTCCGCCTGCATCGAGGCGTACGCCTGCCGCGGCATTTCGCGCGAGGCGCTGGG
>CAZSCC010000266.1:0-22695 GCA_964604905.1 uncultured Planctomycetales bacterium | reverse complement strand
GGACGGGGTTGTCCTGCGCCTTGAAGCCGAACTCGTCGGTCGCGCCGTATGCGGTGCCGCCCTTGAAGCCGCCGCCTGCCAGCCAGACCGAGAAGCCCCACTGGTTGTGGTCGCGGCCCGTCGCGGCGGGCAGTTCGGCGGTCGGCGTGCGGCCGAACTCGCCGGCCCAGAGGACGACCGTATCGTCGAGCATCCCGCGCTGCTTGAGGTCCTGGAGGAGGGCGCCGATCGGCTGGTCGCTCTCGCGCGCGAGCCGGCCGTGGTTCTCGGCGATCTTGTCGTGGTTGTCCCAGGGCTGCCCCGCGCCGGCCCAGACCTGCACGAAACGCACGCCTTTCTCGAGGAGGCGGCGCGCCATGAGCAGCTGCCGGCCCTGCGTGCCCGTGCCGTACAGCTTCCGGACGTGCTCGGGCTCCTTCGTCAGGTCGAAGGCGTCAGCCGCCTCCATCTGCATCCGGTAGGCGAGCTCGAACGACTGGATGCGCGCCTCGAGCGCCGCCTCGTCCTTGCGGCGTTCCTGGTGCTCGCGGTTGAGCTCGAGGAGGAGGTCGAGCTGGGCACGCTGGTCTTTCGTCGAGGTCGACGCGTTCCGGATGTGCTCGATCAGCTTCGGGAGCTCGCTGTGCTGGCTGTCGATGAAGGTCCCCTGGTAGGCGCCGGGCAGGAACGACGACTGCCAGTTCTGCGACTCCTGGATGGGATAGCCGCCCGGGCAGAGGACGACGAAGCCGGGCAGGTTCTGGTTCTCGGAGCCCAGGCCGTAGGTGATCCACGCGCCCATCGACGGCCGCGAGAGCCGCGTCTCGCCGCAGTTCATCATGAGGAGCGACGGCTCGTGGTTCGGCAGTTCGGTGTACATCGATCGCACCACGCAGAGGTGGTCGGCCGATTCGGCGACTTTCGGGAACATCGAGCTGATCTCGAGGCCGCTCTGCCCGTGCTTCTGGAAGGTGAACGGCGACGGGTAGGCCGCGCCGGTCTTCCGCTCGGTCTTGTAGTTCGTGATCGGGAGCGGCTTCCCGGCGTACTTCGCGAGCGCGGGTTTCGGGTCGAACGAGTCCACGTGCGACGCGCCGCCGTTCGGGAAGATGTGGATCATCCGCTTGGCCTTCCCGGAGAAGTGGGGTTTTCGGGGGGCGAGCGGGTGGAGCCCCGCATCGTCGGCGCAGGCGCGGCCCATCAGGTCCGAGAGCGCCATCGCCCCGACGCCCAGGGTGCAGCGGGAGAGCAGCTCGCGCCGAGTGAGCGGGGCGTCCATGATCGTCTCCCTAGTCGAGGAACAGGAATTCGTTCGTCAGGAGTAGGGCCTGCGCGTAGCGCTGGAGGCCGGTCAGCGGGGCGGGCGGCGGGCCGCCGAACTCGGCGGCCGCGTTCCACTCCTTCGTCTCGGGCTCCCCGGCGTTCGCCGCGCCGGACTTCGTCATCGTGATCAGCGGCGCCCAGAGGAACTCGTCGCTGTTGAGGTCGCCGCGGAAGTCGACCACGAAGTCGAGCGTCTCGTCCTTCTTCACCTCGACCCCCTTGATCTTCATCTCGGCGTCGAGGGACTTCAGGTTCCACGAGGCGAGCTCGCCCTGCGCGCCCGAGAGGATCCGCGCGCGGATGCCGTTCCCGGCCTTGGGCTTGTGCGAGACGGTGCCCGAGATCGTGAGCTGCATGTCGCGCGGCGCGATCCAGCGGCGGATCGCGGCGTGCTGGAGGTCGTTCCCCGCGTGGCCGCCCTGCGCGGTGATCTGCACCCAGCCGAGCGCCGCGTCGGGCCACGCCGGCCCGCCCTGCCACGCGCTCCCCGTGAAGTGGGGCAGGGAGTGGAACTCCTTCACCCGCTGCTTCGCCTCGTCGACCTCGCCCCAGCCGTAGTGCCAGACCGTGGGTTTCCACGCGACCGGGGCTGGGTCGGGCGCCTCGAGGTACTTGAGGCCCGCCGCCCGCTCGCGCTCGGAGGGTTCGCGCCCGAAGAGCAGGCGGTAGAGGCTGCGGACGCGCTCGTCCGGGCTCCCCTCGACCCGCTTCGCCAGGGCGCGGGCGCGGTCGAGCTGGAAGGGGCTGTTCATCAGGAAGAGCGCCTGCTGCGGCACCGTCGTCTGGTAGCGCTGCGGGCTGTGGGCGTCGACGCTGGCAAAATCGAAGGAGCGGAGGAGGCTCGGGACGTTCAGGCGGTCGATGAAGCCGTAGAGCGAGCGGCGCTTGCTGGTGGCGATGGGCACGGGCTTCCCGCCCAGGGTGGGATCCAGATCGCCCGAGGCGGCGAGGAACGAGTCGCGCATCTGTTCGAAGTCGAGCCGGCGGCGGGGATGCTTCCAGAGCAGCCTGTTCTCGGGGTCGCTCGCGCGGAAGGCGGCGTTGTCCGCGCTCGACTGGCGGTAGGCGCTCGAGAGCAGGATCAGGCGGTGGAGCTTCTTGACCGACCAGCCGCCCTCGACGAAGCGGCGCGCCAGGAAGTCGAGGAGCTCGGGGTGGGTGGGCGGCTCGCTGCGGAGGCCGAAGTCGCTGGGCGTGCGGACGAGGCCCGCCCCGAAGTGGCCGATCCAGACGCGGTTGACGTAGACCCGCGCGGTGAGCGGATTCTCGGCGCTCGCGATCGCGCGGGCCATCTCGAGCCGGCCGCTTCCTTCCTGGAACGCCTGGCCGCCGAAGAGGGCGAGGAAGCGTCGGGGCACCTCGTCGCCCTTGTTGGCGGGGTTGCCGCGGCGGAAGATCCGCGGGTTGGAGAGGAGCGCCTTGTCCTCGAGGATCGCGGCGTGGGGCGGGGCGGCGGCGGTGTCGATGTTGAGCTGGTCGATCGCCTTCTGCGCCTTGCCCAGCTCGACGCGAGTCCCCTCGTCGAAGAACCACTCGACCTCGGAGATCGCGCCCGGCGGGAGCGCGATGGGCGAGTCGGCCCCGTGGAGCGGCGCCCGGAGCGCCTCGTCGGGCTCCTTCGCCTTATGGGCCTCGACGAGCAGCTTCCCGGTGCGCTCGGCGACCTCTTTCATCGTGGCAGGCGGCGTGGCGAAGAGCGCGGCGACCTTCGGATGGAGCTTAGCGCCGTGCTCCGCCATCCACGCGGGGGCGCGGGCGGCAAGGTCCTTTTCGGGGATCGCCTGGAACGCGTGCCACGCTCCCCAGATCGGGTGGACGCCGGCGCGGGAGCGGTAGAGATAGGCGTGCCACGCGCGGGCGACGACGGGGTTGACGTCGCCCGGCTCGATGTTGGTGTAGAACTCCTCGGTCGGGAGCTTCTCGACGTTCACGGCCGCCTGCAGGTACATCGGGGTCTGCGTGCGGAGCCGCTCGAGGAGCTCTCCGCGCTTCTTGTCCCAGAGCTTCTGGAGCGCCTCCTGGCGCTTCTTGAGCTCGGTCTCGTAGGCCTGGCGCTCCGGCGTGGCCTTCGGCTCGGGCTCGAGGCAGACCGTCTTCTCTCCCGAGCTGTTGAAGACCCCGTAGAGCGAGTAGTAGTCGGCGGTCGGGATCGGGTCGAACTTGTGGTCGTGGCAGCGGGCGCAGCTGAGGGTGAGGCCCATCATGCCGCGGGCCATCGTGTCGATGCGGTCGTCGATGATGTCGTGGATGTTGTTGATGAAGCGGCGGCCGACCGTAAGGAAGCCCATGGCGGCGAGGTCCTGCGGAGAGAGGCGGTCCGCCGCGAGCTGGAGCATGAGGAAGCGGTCGAAGGGCAGGTCCTCGTTGAAGGCGCGGACCACCCAGTCGCGGTAGACCCAGGCGTGGACGAAGCGGCTCTCCTCGCGGTCGCCGTAGACGTAGCCCTTGGTGTCGGCGTAGCGAGCGACGTCCAGCCACTGCCGGCCCCAGCGTTCGCCGTAGCGGGTCGAGGCGAGGAGGCGGTCGACGGCCTTCGCGAACGCCTCGGGCGTTGCGTCGGCGAGGAAGGCGGCGAGTTCCTCCGCGGCGGGAGGAAGTCCGGTGAGGTCGTACGTGGCTCGCCGCAACAGGGCGGGCTTGTCCGCCGGGGCGGAGAACGTCATGCCGCGCGCCTCGAGCCGGGCGAGGAGGAAGGCGTCGATCGGGCTCTCGACGGGCCCCTTGACCTCCGGGATCGCGACCTCGCGGACGGGCTGGAAGGCCCAGTGCTGGCGGGCCTTGGCGAAGTCGATCGCGGCCGCGGGCTTCGAGGTGCGAGGATCGGGCGCGCCGCGGCGGACCCATTCCTCGAGGTCGGCGATCTCGGCGGCGGCGAGCTTCTTCTTGGGCGGCATCTTCGTGTCCTCGTCCGTCCAGCGGACGGCCTTGACGAGGAGGCTGCGGTCGGGGTCGCCCGCGATGAAGGCCGGGCCGGTGTCGCCGCCCTTGAGCGCGCCCTCGCGGGTGTCGAGGAGGAGGTGGCCCTTCAGCTTCGCGGCCTTGGCGCTGTGGCACTCGTAACAGCGGTCGGCCAGGACGGGGCGGATCCGCTTCTCGAAGAAGTCGGCGTCGTCGGCGCTGATCGCGGGCGGGGCCTGTTGGGCCGCCGACGTTCCGGCGAGCGCGAGGGTCAGGGCGAGCAGCGTACCGAGCCTGTTCATGGAAGTCTGTTCCAATCCTACCCTATAGGTTTCACAGGATCAGCCGGACCTGTCGAAGTTCCACGGTGAGGATCTCCATGTGCCGGCCCATGGCGCGCCGGGCGGCCTCGGGGCGGCGGCGGCGGATCGCGTCGAAGACCTGGACGTGGACCTTGAAGGAGGTCTTCATGTCGGGCGTGCCGGGCCAGGCGGCGTCCATCATCGAGTGGAGGTTCGCGTGGAGCCCGTGCATGACGCGCTCGAGGACGCGGTTGTGGGACGCGGTGGCGACGGCCTGGTGGAATCGCAGGTCGTGCTCGGTGACGTCCTTCGGGCGCGCGAGGTGGCTCTTCATCGCGTCGAGCGCCTCCCGCATCGCCTCGAGGTCCGAGTCGGTCCGGCGGAGCGCGGCCCGGCCGGCGAGGTGGATCTCGAGCACCTGCCGGGTCTCGTGGAGGTCGGCGATGGACGGCTGGTCGAGGGCGATGAGGAACTCGAAGGGGGCCTTGAGGACGTTGGACCCCGAGCCGGCGAGCTGGCTGCCCGAGCCGTGGCGCGTGTCGACGACGCCCATGAGCTCGAGGGTGCGGAGGGCCTCGCGGACGCTGGGCCGGCTCACGCCGAACTGGACGGCGAGGTCGCGCTCGCTCGGGAGGCGTCTGTCGCCGGCCGCGCGGCCGCGGATCAGGCCCTTGATCTGCTCGAGGATGCCGTCGACCACGGTGGTCTTCCGGACGGGCGTGAGCGACGCCTTCACCATGCCGTGAGCTCCTGGTCAAGTGGTCTTACCACTTTAAGGATACGGAGTTCGCGGGTCAAGAGTTTCGCGGGACTCATGCCAGGAGATCCTTTACGACTTTGCCGTGGACGTCCGTGAGGCGGAAGTCGCGGCCCGCGTAGCGGTAGGTCAGCTTCTCGTGGTCGAGGCCGAGGAGGTGGAGGATCGTCGCCTGGAGGTCGTGGACGTGGACGGGGTTCTCGACGACGGTGTAGCCCAGGTCGTCGGTGGCGCCATAGATCAGTCCGCGTTTCACGCCGCCGCCGGCCAGCCACATCGTGTAGGCGTGCGGATGGTGGTCGCGGCCGAGGCTGCGGCCGAGCGCGGGGTTGGTCTCCACCATGGGGGTGCGGCCGAACTCGCCGCCCCAGACGACGAGCACGTCGTCGAGCATCCCGCGACGCTTGAGGTCGGCGACGAGCGCGGCCGCGCCGCGGTCGGTCTGCCCGCAGTTGTTCCGCAGGTTTCCCGCCACGTCGCTGTGGGCGTCCCAGCCCTCGTGGTAGATGTTGATGAAGCGCACGCCCCGCTCGACCATGCGGCGGGCGAGGAGGCACGCTCGGGCGAAGGAGGGCTTGGCCGGATCGCAGCCGTAGAGCTGGAGCGTCTCCTTGCTCTCCTTCGAAAGGTCCATCAGCTCGGGGGCGGAGGTCTGGAGGCGGTAGGCCATCTCGTAGGCGGCGATGCGGGTCCCGATCTCGGGGTCGCCCACCGCTTCCAGCTGGCGGCGGTCGAGCTCCTCCACGAGGTCCAGCGTCTCCCGCTGGAGCGTTGCGTCGACCCCCTTGGGGCTCGTGACGTCCAGGATGGGGTCGCCCTGGTTGCGGAGGCGGACGCCGCCGTAGAGGGTCGGGAGGAATCCGCCCGACCAGTTGGCCGCGCCGCCGCTGATGCCCGCCCCGGTGGACATGACCACGAAGGCGGGGAGGTTGGAGGTCTCGGCGCCCAGGCCGTAGAGGACCCAGGAGCCCAGGCTCGGGCGGCCCGGCTGGGAGAAGCCCGTATTGAAGAAGATCTGCGCGGGCGCGTGGTTGAACTGGTCGGTGCGGACCGATTTGACGAAGCAGACGTCGTCGGCGATGCCGGCCAGGTGGGGGAGCATCTCGGAGAGCTCGACCCCGCACTGCCCGTGGCGGGCGAACTTGAAGCGCGGCCCGAGCACGCCCGCGTCGCCGCGGATGAACGCGAAGCGCTGGGTGCCGATCACCTCCTTCGGGAGCGGCTTCCCCTCGAGCCGGGTGAGCTGGGGCTTGTAGTCGAAGAGGTCGAGGTGGCTGGGCGCGCCGGCCATGAAGAGGTGGATCACCGCCTTCGCCCGGGGCGCATGGTGAGGCGACCGGGGCGCGAGGGGGCCGATGCCGCCGCCCGCCGCGTGCGCGTGCGCTTGCGGGGCGAAGGCGTCGGCCAGGATCGAGGCGAGCGCGATCTTGCCCACGCCCACGCCGCATTCGCGGAAAAAGTGGCGGCGCGTCACTTCGCGGCCGTGGTCGCGGCAGGCCCGTTCGCCGTGCGAGAGCATCAGTTCCTCGTGATGAATTCGTCCAGGTTCAGGAGCGCGCGGGCGACCAGCGCCCACGCGGCGCGCTCGACGGGGTCGCCTTCGCCCGGGCCGGCGAGCACGGCCGCATCGAGCTCTTTCTTCAACAAGCGGTCCCGCTGCCGGGCGTGGAAGGCGAGGAAGAGGTCGGCCTCCCCGGCCGTGGGCGGTCGCGTGAGGAAGGCGCGGAACATCCGGTCGAGGCGCTCGCGCGCGGGCCCGGCGCCGGCCGCCGCGCGGCCTCCGGCGTGTCGGGTGGCCTCCGCGAACACTTCGTCGTTGAGCAGCGTCAGCGCCTGGAGCGGCGTGTTGGACGACTCGCGGCGGGCCGTGCAGGCCTCGCCGCTGGGGGCGTCGAAGGTGGCGGACATCGCGTACGGCGCGGTGCGCTTGGCGAACGTGTAGAGCCCGCGGCGGTAGCGGTCCTCCCCCTGGCTCGTCGTCCACGCGAGCGGCCCGTAGGTTCCCTCCGACGTGATGGAGGCCGGCTGGGGCGGGAAGACGCTCGGCCCTCCGATCTTCGGGCTCAGGAGGCCGCAGGCCCGGAGCGCGGCGTCGCGGACCTGCTCGGCATCGAGCCGCACGCGCGGCCCGCGGCTGAGGAAGCGGTTGTCGGGGTCCTTCCGCGCCGCCTCGGGACGGACCCGCGCGTCCTGGAGATACGCGGCGCTGGTCACGATCGTCTTGATCATCCGCTTCTGCGACCCGCCCTGGCGGACGAACTCGAGGGCAAGCCAGTCCAGAAGCTCCGGGTGAGTCGGCGACTCGCCCTGCATCCCGAAGTCCTCGGTCGTGCGGACGATCGCGCGCCCGAAGAGCCCGCCCCAGAGGCGGTTCATCGCGACGCGCGCGGGAAGCGGGTTGGCCGGATCGGCGAGCCAGCGCGCGAAGCCGAGCCGGTCGCGCGGGGCCTCGCCGGGGAGGATCGGGAGCGCGGAGAGGACTCCGGGCTCGACCGCCTCGGCGGGCTGGAGGTACTCGCCGCGCTTCCGCATCACGGTGGTCCTCCGGTGCTTAGGGTCGCGCTCGTGGAACACGGGCGCGGCCGTGTACTTCGGCATCTGGTCGCGCAGCGCCTGGAGTTCCTTATGGGCTCCGGCCAGCTCCTTCGCGCTCGCGAGGAACTCGCGCCGGAGGAGCTCGCTCCGTTCGGCCCCGGGGGCGAGCAGCGCCGCCTCCGCCTCGGGCGATCTGCCGCGGGCGGCGGCGGCTTTGGCGTCGGTCGTGACGGAGAGCCGGAAGCGGCCGACGCCCGCCGCGTAGTAGCGCTCGCAGAGCAGCCGCAGCGAGAGGTCCGCGGTGGCGTCGAGCGGAATCTCGAGCCGGAATACGGCGGTCTGCGCGCGCCCCACGCCACCCGCGACCGACCAGCCGGTCTGCGGGTCGCCGTCGATGGCCCGGGCCGCGGTCTTGTCGCCGGCGGCGAACGTCTGGGTCGCCTCCTTGAGGCGGACGGGCTTCCCGTCGGCGAGCAGGCTGAGTTCGCTCAGGAAGAAGTCGCCGAACGGACCCTCGTAGCTGACGCGGCCGGGGCCGCCTCGGGGGAGCCGCTCGTCGGTCAGCGTCTCCAGCCGGATCGCGGTGATGCCCTTCGGGGCGGCGCCGAACCGGACGTCGTACGTGTCGCTCTTGGTCTGGTCGCCGTGGACGAAGACCGAGCCGTCGGCTTCAATCTCAAGCGTGGGGACGGCGCTCTTCGCCTCGACGGGCCGGAGCGGCTCCCAGCGGATCGCGTGCGAGCGTTCCTCCTGGATCCAGGCGGCGAGCTTCTTCTCCAGATGGGCGGCACGATCGCCTCCGCCGGCGGGGAGCCGGCCGACGCTCAGCCGGACGCGGCCGAGCAGGTGCTTCTGGCCCCACTGCTGGTCGAGCTTGACGCTCCACCGCGCCTCGCCGCCCTTCAGGGGCGCGTCGAGGGTGAAGAGGGCCGAGCGGGTCGTGCGGTCGGGCTGGCCGCTCTTCCCGGAGACGGCCCACCCGGTGTCCTGCTTCCCGTCGAGCGCGGCCGAGGCGGGGAACTGGTCCTGCGCGAAGTCGGCCTCGGCCGAGCCGAACGTGATCGGGCGGCCCGCGACGGTGAGGGCGATCTCAGAGAGCACGAAGTTGCCGTTGGGCGCGCGGCCGGGACCCTTCTGGGGAAGGCGGTCGTCGATCATCGCCTCGACCTTGAGGGCGAGGGCGCCTTCGAGGGGCGCGTCGAAGGCGATCGTGATCGTCTCCTTCTCGGGCGTCTCCCCGCCGGCCAGGACCGAGCCGTCCTCGAGGATCTCGAGGGTCGACGTTCCCGTGGCCTTCGCCTCGAGGGGCTTCACGACCGTCCACTCGGAGGGGACCTCGGGGGGGAATCGGGAGGCGAGCGCGGCCTCGGCGGCGGCGATTTTCTTCGCGTGCTCCTCGCGCCGGAGCGCGATCTCGGGAGAGGGGACGGCCAGTTCCGGCTCGTCGGCGTGGTCGAGGAAGGCCATCAGGCGGAAGTAGTCCGCGTGAGGGACCGGGTCGTACTTGTGGGTGTGGCAGTTGGCGCAGAGGAGGGTGAGGCCGAGCCAGACGGTGCCCGTGGTGTTGACCCGGTCGACGAGCGCGTGGTAACGGAACTCTAGGGGATCGACGCCGCCCTCTTCGTTGAGCATCGTGTTTCGGTGGAAGCCGGTGGCGATCTTCTGCTCCGCGGTGGCGTTCGGGAGCATGTCGCCCGCCAGCTGCTCGATCGTGAAGCGGTCGAAGGGGAGGTCGTCGTTGTACGCGCGGATCACCCAGTCGCGCCAGGGCCAGGCGACGCGGGGGCGGTCCTTCTCGTAGCCGTTCGTGTCGGCGTAGCGGGCGAGGTCGAGCCAGCGGCGGGCCCAGCGCTCGCCGTAGTGGGGCGAGGCGAGCAGGCGGTCGACGTAGGTCTCGATAGCGTCGGGCGCGGGGTCGCGGATGAAAAGATCGGCTTCTTCGGGGGTCGGAGGCAGGCCGGTGAGATCGAGCGAGAGCCGGCGGGCGAGGGTGGCGCGGTCGGCCGGGGGATTGGGGTCGAGGCCGAGCGATTCCAGTTTCGCCAGGACGAAGCGGTCGATGGGGTTCCGGACGCGGTCGGCGCGCCTCACGGCGGGGAGGGCGGGGGGCTTGGGGGGGACGAAGGCCCAGTGGGCCTCGTAGTCCGCGCCGGAGGCGATCCACCGCTTGAGGGTCTCCTTCTGGGCGTCGGAGAGCGGCTTGAGGGCGCCCGGCGGGGGCATGACGATTTCGGGATCGGTGGAAAAGATCCGGGGGATGAGCCCGCTCTGATCGGGTTTGCCGGGGGCGATCGCCTTCTTCCGGATCGCCGTGGCCCGATCGTCCAGCCTGAGCTTCCCCTCGCGCTTCTTGTCGTCGGGTCCGTGGCACTTGAAGCAGTGGCCCGAGAGGATGGGGCGGACGTCGCGGTTGAAGTCGGGCTTCTCGTCGCCGCTGGGGGCGGGGCCGGCGGCCGTCGTGGTCAGGAGGAGGACCGCGGGGAGGAGAAGGCGCAGGATCATTTCACTTAGGTTACCTGATCGCGGTGCCGCCGGTCGCATAACAAGACAAACGGTTTGTCTTGTTCCTACTTGAGGGAGACCAGGTAGGCGAGGAGGTCGCGGAGTTCCTTGCGGGTGAGCTGCTGGTCGAGGCCCTGGGGCATCACCGAGGTCTTGCTCTGCTGGATCGCGTCCACCGCCGCGCGGGGGAGGCGCTTCTCGGTCCGGTCGCCCTGGAGGAGCGTGATCGCCTCCACGCCCTCGGCGACGATGAGGCCGTCGTAGACCGCGCCCTCCTTCGTGCGTACCCGCCAGGGCTCGTAGCCGCGTGCGAAGCTGGCGCTCGGGAAGACCACCGCTTCCAGCAGGTCCTTGCCCGTCCGGATCGTGCCGATCTTCGTGAGGTCCGGGCCCACCCGGCCGCCCTGGCCGGCCACCGCGTGGCAGGCGGTGCAGCCCGCCTTCGGGCCCGCGAAGACCTCGCGGCCGTGCGCGGCGTCGCCGTCGGAGAGGACTCCCTCGAGCTCGGCCAGCCGCTCCCTCATCTTCTCCGTGTCCACCTCGAGCCGCTTCACGACCGGCCCCGCCGCCTTCCGGACGTCGTCCGGGTAGCCCTTGAGCGTGCGGCGAAGCGCCTCCGCCGAGAGGCTCTCGATCGCCGCCGCCTTCCCGAGTGCCTCGATCAGGCGCAGGCCTACCTTGCCGCTCGTCGAGCGCTCGAAGGCGCCCAGCAGCTTCGGCAGCTCCAGCGCCCCCGCCGTCGCGATCGCCTGCGTGAGCGAGCCGAGCTGCGCCTCGCTCAGGCCCGCCGAGCCGATCGCGTGCGCGGCCGATATGCGGAGCATCACCGGCTTGTCGCCGGCCAGGCAGTTCATCAGGAAGGTGAAGAGCACCCCATCGACTTTCGTGGTCCGGGGCGCCGCCGCGGCGAACGCCTCGACGCGGAGTTCTTCCGGACGCCGGTCGTCGCGCGCGAGGGCGAGCAACGGCTCGTCGAAGTCGGCCACGCCCCCCGCGCGGAGGGTCGCCACCGCCTGGCGCACCACGCGCGGGTCGGCGTGATCGAGGCTCCAGCGCGCCTCCGCCGCCCACGTGGCGGGGAGGCGGTCGATCGGCGCGCGCGCCATCGCTTCGAGCAGCGCGAGGCGCAGGTCGGCCGGCGTCCCTGGCGCCCGCAGCGTCGAAGCCATCAGGTCCTGGACGGCCGGGTCCTTCGCGAATCCGACGAGCACGCCCGCGAGCTCGGGCCGCGGCTTCGTCTCTCCCAGCCATGCCCGGAGCAGCGCGAGGATCTCCTTCGACCAGCCGCGCGAGGTCAGGATGTCGAGCGCCGTCTTCTGGAGCGCCGGGTTGGCCGGGTCGAGGCACGGCGTCACCTGCTCGCGCGTGAGGCCGCCGCCCTCCATCTGGTCGAGGGCGATCAGCGCCGCGCGCCGCGCGAGCGGGCTGGCCTCCTCCAGGTACGGCAGCGTCCCGGCGCGGTCGCCGATCTCGATCAGCGCGTAGAGGAGCGAATGCTCCAGGAACCGGTCGCGCCCCTCGCGGAGCGACAGGAAGAGTTCGGGGACCGCCTGCTTGTCGCCGATCCGCCCCAGCGCGGTCGCGGCCTCGCGCGCCAGGTGGGGGACGTCGTCGCGCAGGATCTTGAGGAGCCTCGGCACCGACTCTCGATCGCGGTAGAGGCCCACGGAATGGACGGCGGCCATCCGCACGCTCGGTTCCGCGTCGGAGAGCGCCGGCCTCGAGGCGGCCCGGGCCTCGGGCCCGGCGATCCGCGTCAGCGCCCAGACGGCGTTCCTTCGCGCGCGGGCGGAGGGGCTCTTGAGCGCTTCCCGGACGTACTCCGCGCCGCGCTTCGCGCCCTCCTCGATCGCGCGGTCGCGCACGGCGGGGCGGGCGTCGTCGAGCATGGCGGCGAGGGGGGTGTCGAGCGGAAGATTCAGCCCACGAGGGTCGGCGGTCTTCGGCGCGTCCTTGCGGCGGACGCGGTAGATCCCCCCCTTGACCAGCGGCTTGTCGACGCGCGACGTGGGGCAGCCGATCCGGAACCAGCCGCCCGTGTCGACGACGAGGAGGCTCCCGTCGGCGTCTTCCAGGACGTCGGTCGGGTGGAAGTCCGGGTGGGTGGAGACGAGGAAGTCCTCGTTCCTCGACCGGAACGTCCCGCCGTCGCGCTCGAGGATGTGGCGCTGGACCTTGTGGACGTTGAACAGGGCGGAGAAGAAGTTGTCGGCGTGGTCCTTCCCGAGCGCGTCGCCGCGGAGGCGCATGAGGCCGGAGGGGGCGACCCAACCGACGTCGGTCATGGAGGGCAGGAGGTCGCCCGTCCGCTTGAACTCCTTCACGCAGTCGTGGTAGGGGAAGACGCCGCCCCAGACGGCGTGGATGATCGAGTCGATCCGTCGGGGCTGGGAGTGGAGGATCGCGACGGTCGCGAGCGCCTCGCCCTCCTCGGTGAACGCGACCTCGACCGGATTGTCCATGCCTCCGCCGCAGACGACCTCGAGGCGGCTCCCGTCGGGGAGGGAGCGGAAGATGCGGGCGGCCTGGCCCGAGAGGGTGGTTCCGTCGGAGGTGCGGATCTGGTGGCCGTGGCGGCCGTCGGACCAGTAGATCCAGCCGCTCGGGTGGAGGAACGGCCCGTGGATGTCGGCGGCGTTGCCGTTCGAGCCGAACTTGGTGACGATCTCCTCGCGACGGTCGGCCTTGCCGTCGCCGTCGGTGTCGGTGAGCTTCCAGACGCTCGGGGGCGCGCAGACGTAGAGCGAGCCGCGGTGCCAGAGGGAGCCCATGGGGAAGGTGAGCCCCTCCGCGAAGACGACGCTCTTGTCGAAGACGCCGTCGCCGTCGGAGTCCTCGAGCCGGACGATGCGGTGGGGCGGGGCCTTGATGAGCTCCTCGAAGCGGAGGTTGACGCCCGATGAGTCGCCCACATAGAGTCGGCCCTGGTCGTCGAAGCCGGCCATGATGGGTCGCTCGACGAGCGGCGAGGAGGCCACTTTTTCGACGACGAAGCCGGCGGGGACCTGGAGGTCGGGCTCGTTCTCCGCCGGCGCCGCGGTGCAGACGAGGACGACGGCCGGAAGGACGAGCAGCAGGCTTTTCATCATCGTGGCTCCTGACTGTACTACACCGCCGTCATCGGGGGCGGGGGCCGTAGTGGACGGGCCGGCCCAGTTCGTGCGCGCCGAGATCGGGCGCCTTGCCCGCGAAGGTCTCGACGAGGTTGGGGATCGGGACTCCGGCGTCGATCGCGTTGGAGCCGGCTTTGAGCGCGAGGTCGAACGGCTCCACGCGGGCGGGCCGGCCGGGAAGGGAATAGTTCTCGAAGATATCCTCCTTCCGGACCCGGATCCCGTGCTTCTCGATGCCCACTCCCTCGGCGAAGGAGGGCAGGTCGTTGAACCGGCGCTTGCCGCTCTCCCACGCGAAGGGCTGCTTCGTCTCCCCCCAGTCGAAGCCGTCGTAGTCGACGTCGGTCATCCATCCGGGCGTGTAGACGGGCGGGAGGACGTACTTGCCGCTGTCCTTGTAGTAGAGGGCGAGCCAGATCGGGTCCGGGTCCCTGCCTTCCCTCGGCCCCGCATGGATGTAGAGGTTGTTCCGCGAGAGGCTGGTCAGGATGTGGTGCATGTACGGGGAGGCGTGTCCCCAGCTGACGAAGGTGTTGTTGGCGAGCACGAAGCGGTCCTGGACGCGGAACTTGAAGACCTGGCCGGCGCCCACGATCTCGTTCCGGATGAAGTACCACGGGCCGCAGTACATGGGCTGGAAGCTGAGGGCGGCGTTCTTGCAGTTGGTGAGGCGGTTGCCCCACATGCGGTTGTTGGCGTACCCGTAGTCGGGCTCGAGGCCGTCGTCGGAGACGTCGAAGATGTCGTTCCCGTAGATGTCGCAGTTGCGCTGGCAGTAGGAGACGCCGTCGGCGACGCGGGAGATCCGGTTGTGGCAGACGACGTGGCCGCTGGAGTGGTTGAGCTCGACGCCCTCGCCGCTGAGATCGCCCTTCAGCGGGTCCTCGCTCCCCTCGATCACGTTGTCGGCGATGTGGCAGTCGAAGGACTCCTTGCTCATGACGATCGAATACTGGTAGCCGAGGAACGTGTTCCTCGTGAGGACGACGTCGGTGACCGCGCCCCGGGCCTTGAGGGCGATGTCGCGTTCCGCCTTCCTGAGCGTCAGGCCCTCGAGCCAGACGTGGCTCGCGGCGGCATCGAGGGTGGTGAACACCGCCTCCCCGGCGCCCTTCCAGGCGATGTACTTCCCGGGCTCGCCGGGCCGGTTGAAGGCGAAGGCGCCGTACTCGCCGGGACCCACGAGGAAGAGGTCTCCCGGCTTCGCCGCCGCCTGGGCGGCCGCGAGGCCCTTGAACGGGTCGGCCTTCGAACCGTCGCCGCCGCCCGCTCCGGGGACGACGTGGAGCGTCCGGGCGTCCTCGCGCAGGGCGGGGACGGGCCGGGTCCTGATCTCGAGGGTCTTCGCCGTCGACCCACCGTCGGGGTCCGCGAGGTCGAGCTTCACCTCGTACGATGTCCCGGGCTCGAGGAAGAGGATGCTCCCGGCCAGCATGTTGTACGCGCGGTCGGCCAGCGTCTCGGCGTACCAGCCGGAGTAGTCGACTCGGAAAAGGGGTAGGGCGTCCTTCCAGGCCGGCGCGCCCGCGGCGCGGTACCGGACGGTGCAGGCGGCGTCGTGGTTGGCGTCGCCCTGGAGGTCCCACTCGATGCCGATCGAGTGGATCGTCGCGTGGCTCCGGAACTCCCCGGGCGCGGTCGCCTTCTGCTGGAGCGCGACGAGGAGGACCAGGGCGACGTGCGTCATTCTTCCCTCCCGGGCTTCCGCCCGCGATCGAGAGATACCGTGAACTCGTCTAGGGTACGCTCCCCGAGGTCCCGGGGGGTCTCGGCGGGCAGGATGCCGATCTCCCCGCAACAAAACAGACGGTGCGTTTCGTTGGGTTGGGCCCGGGCGGAGGAGGAGGAGGGGGGGCGGCCGGTCACTTCGCCCTGAGGATCTTCCCCACGAGCTCGTTCCAGATCTTGTAGCCCTCTTCGTTCATGTGGAGGCCGTCCTCCCGCAGCAGCTCGGGGCGGGCCTTGCCCTCGGGGCTCTCCATCCTGGGGCGGACGTTGAGGTAGCCCAGGCGTTCGTCGGTCTTCGTGAACGCCTCGATCAGCTCGTTCGCCTTCCGGCACTTCTCGTCCTGGGCGGCGCGCTTGACGTTGGGGAAGAGCGAGATGACGTAGACCTTCGTCTTGGGGAGCGCGGCGTGGACCTTCTTGACCAGCTCTTTGAAGGCGTCGGCCACCTGCTCGGGAGTCTTCCCGGCGTTGATGTCGTTCCCACCCGAGAAGACCACCACCGTCTTCGGTTTGCACGGGGTCACGATCCGGTCGGCGTAGCGCGCCGCGTCGGCCATCTCGGAGCCGCCGAACCCGCGGTTGATCACGGGCAGGTCGGGGAACGCTTCCTTCACTTTCCACAGCTTGATGGACGAGCTGCCGATGAAGACGATCCCCTCGGCGGGCGGAGGCGACTTCTTATCCTCCTCCTCGAACTTCTTGATGTCGGCTTCCCACTTGTCCTGAGCGAGCAGCCCGGAAGGCGAGCCGAAGGACTTGTCCTGGGCGAGAGCGAATCCGACGACGAGCGCCAGCAAGAATCGCATGAGCCTTCCTTCCTGAGCTACTTCGCCCCGTCCTTGGACAGCGCCGCGACCTCGGCGTCCCCGAGCGCCTTCTTGTAGATCCGGACGTCGTCGAACGCGCCCTTGGCCGGCCACGCCCACTGTTGCGAGCCGGGGGCGGCCATGCCGATCTTCCAGGTGGTCTTCGCGTAGTCGCGCGACTTCGCGTTCGCGTCCCAGTCGTTCGAGTTCACCAGCTCGCCGTTCACGTAGATCTTGGTCGCCCCGGCGGCGCGGTCCACGACGCCCGCGAGGTGGACCCAGGCGCCCGGCTCGTACTCGGCCTCCCAGGTCCCCGCGCCCTTCCACTCGGGCTCCTCGGGCTTCGGGCCCGCCAGCCAGTGCTCGAAGACGAACTTCTTGTCGCCCCCGTAGCGGAGCCCCTCGTGCCAGCCGGCCTTGTTGAGGATGCCGTAGCTCGCGGTGTTCTCCGCCTCCTTGCCGGGCGGGACGTCCACGGCCTTGAACCAGACCGCGATCGTGTAGTTCCCCTGGTTGAGCGTGTCCAGCTCGGGCGAGCCGGGGATCTCGACGTGGCCTCCCGAGCCGTCGAACGCGATGGCCTTCCCTGACTTTCCGTCGATCCATGCGCCCTTGCCTTGCAGGACGCCCCCCCTCCCGTGGCCGGAAGCGTCGGCGCAGTCGCCGTCGAGCTTCAGGTGGACCAGGAGGTCCGGATTCGCGGGACGGGCGGCCGGCATCTTCGGCGCCTCCATGACGGGGACAAGCTTCGAGGCGGCGGCGGGCTTTTTCTCCTCCGGCGTCGCGCAGCCGGCCAGCAGGACGACGATCGCGAGTCGCTTCATCGGTCTCTCCCTAGTCTTCCAGAGGCTTCACGCGGAGGTTCTTGTACCAGACGGTGCTGCCGGGGTCGTGGCCCTGGAGCGCGAACGTGCCCTTGTCCAGGATGCGCCCCTTGAACTGCTTGGCGGTGAAGTCGTCCGGCTGGGTCCATTCGTTGACGCTCTTCCCGGCCAGCCGGATCTCGACCTTCTTGCCCTTGACGAGGATGTGGTACTCGAACCACTCGTCCTCCTTGACGGGTGACTCGGCCAGGTCCTTGATTGCGTAGAGGCTCCCCGTCTTCCGGGGGTCCTTGTAGCCGGCGGCGCAGACCTGGCACTCGAAGCCCTTGGCGGGCCAGTCCTTGTCCTGCCACTCGGTGTGGAAATAGATCCCGGAGTTGGAGTTGGGCTTGATCAGGACCTCCGCCTTGAACTCGAAGTTCTTGAAGACGTGGTCCTTCACGTCGCCCACGTAGAAGAGGTGCGACCGCTTGCCGTTCACGACGATCTTCCCGTCCTCGACCCTGAAGGACTCGGGGGACTCGTTGGCCTTCCAGCCCGTCAGGTCCTTCCCGTTGAAGAGGCTGATGAATCCATCTTCTTTCTTGTCCTGCTTCTCATGGGCCAGCGCGGGCAGTACCAGCGCGGCGGCGACGATGAGCGTCCTCATGGGCTTCTCCTCATAATTTCACGACGAGCTTAAGCCGGGGCCGTCACTATATAACAGTTGGCTCGTCGGTCGTGAGAAAAATGAGATGAGCCGGATCGCGCGGCGAGGGCTCGGCGGTCGGGGCCCGGTTCAGACGCAGGGAACGGCGTCCATCGGGTCGAGGTTCGCGGGGAGTTCGCCCGCGACGAACGAGAATTCGCCGTCCAGGCATCGGCCCATCGACTCCACGGCTTCCAGGCCCGAGAGATCCGCTCCGGCGGTCGCTCCGACGACCCGCCCCTCGTGGAGGAACACGCGTCCCATTCCGCCTCCCACGGCGTCGACCTGATCCTCCGCGCGGTCGATTCTCCCGACCCGCGCCCGGTGTGGTTCTCCAACTGGGGGACGGACAAGGGATCGGCGTCGAGCTGCCTCAAGCGGGCGCTCGACCGGGTCCTCCAGGAGCGGGGACAGCCCGGCTACGCGCTCGCCCATCGCTGGTTCGCCTATCCCGAGGCGGGGACCTACGCCGGCGCGATCGAGATCGAGGGGGCGGATTCCCAGGGCGCGAGTTTCGTCGCGCCCGCGGTCTCCTCGGCACGGACGGTCCACGTCCTCCTCGCGGTGACCGACCGCGGCGCGCCGCCTCTGGCGCGGTACCGGCGGGTCGTCTTCACCGTCGAACCTTAACGTCGTCCACCGATCGGCGTCTGCGGCTCCGTCCAGGGCAGGACCCCACAGCGCGCCGCCCAGCGGTCGTATCGGGCGGACATCTCCCGTGCCCGTCCGGGCTCCCGCGCGGCGAGGTCCTTCAGCTCCGTCCGGTCCGTCTCGAGATCGTAGAGCTCCCACGCGCCCCCGTGCGCGGCCACGAGTTTCCACCGCCCGCTGCGGACGGCGCGGTTCCCCTCGTGTTCCCAGGCGAGCGCCTCGTGCGGCTCGCGCGAGCGTCCCCGGAAGACCGGCACCAGGCTCTTCCCCTCGACTCCCGCCGGGGCTTCCGTCCCCGCGAGTTCGAGGCAGGTGGGCAGGAGGTCGATCACGTGGCCGACCTGTGAGGTGATCCCCCCTTGGGCGGCGACGCCGGGGCCGTAGGCGATCATCGGCGTGGCGATGCCTCCCTCGTGGACGAAGCTCTTGTACGAGCGGAACGGGGTGTTGGACGCCTGGGCCCATTCGAGGCCGTAGCTCGCGTACGTGTCCTCGGGTCCGGGCCGCACATCGGTGCCGTTGCCCAGGCGGATGGGCCGGCCGTCCCGCGTCCGGGTCGGGAAGTTCTTCGAGCGGCCTTCCGGCCCGATCTCCTCCGCGCAGCCGCCGTTGTCCGAGAGGAACAGCACGAGCGTGTTCTCCATCAGGCCCCGTCGCTTGAGGGCGTCCAGGATGCGGCCGATCCCGCGGTCCATCTGTTCGACCATCGCGGCGTAGACGGCCATGCGACGGGCGAGCCACTCCTTGGGCTCCGCCTCCTCCCAGGCCGCCGCGCGCGCATCCCGGGGGGCCGGCGGACAGGACGGATCGAGCAGGCCGGCGTCGATCAGCCGGCGGTGCCGGGCGCGCCGCACGTCGTCCCAGCCCGCCCGGTAACGGTCCTGGACTCGCGCGACGTCCGCTTCCCGGGCGTGGAGCGGCCAGTGGGGCGCCGCGTGGGCGACGTAGAGGAAGAACGGGCGCGAGGGATCGGGATGCTCCTCGACGAACGCCTCAGCGGCTCCGTTGACGGCATCGGTGAAGTGATAGTCCCCCGCGGGGGGCGGGAGCGCCTCCTCGTCGCGGGTGAGCGAGGGCGGGTTGTAGTAGCTCCGGATGCTGGCGAGGATCCCGCTGAAGCGGTCGAAGCCCCGCCGTCGCGGCCCGTTGTCGGGCGGCCCGGGCCAGGGGGACACGTGCCACTTGCCGGCCATGTAGGTCGCGTACCCGGCCTTCCGGAGGAGTTCCGCGACGGTGGGTGTGTCGCGCGAGAGGTCTCCGGGGTAGGTCCCCGCTCCGTTCAGGTGGCCGACCCCCGTCTGATGGGGGTACAGGCCCGTGAGCAGGCTCGCCCGGGTGGGGCAGCAGCGGGCCGCGTTGTAGAACTGGGTGAAGCGTAGCCCGCCGGCCGCTAGCCGGTCGAGGGTGGGCGTGGAAATCTCGCCCCCGTAGCATCCCAGGTCCGAGAACCCCAGGTCGTCCGCCAGGATGAGGACGATGTTGGGCCGCGCGCCGGCCTGCGGCGGGGGCGCGGAGACCGCGCATCCCGCCAGGCAGGCCAGGGCGAGGAGGCGCGCCTTACCGTCGCGTCGAGCCGCCGGTCGCGACATCGAGCCGCCGGGTCGCGCGCCGGAGGAACAGGATGGCGAAGCAGGTGTCGACCGTGTCGTTCCACTGGCCGCCCGCGCCCTGGTTGGCCAGCAGATACTCCGCGCCGGTGCGGTACCACTTGTGGTCGCCGATCCGCTCGGTGCCGAAGAGCATGCCCACCCGCTCGATCCCGTAGAGGTAGTAGTAGTGCCACTTCTTCTCGTACTGCGGGTTCTCCGTCACCGTGAAGTGCTTGTTCATCCACTGCAGCCCCTGGAGGACGTCCTCGTCCTTCCTCCAGTCCTTGCCCATCATGTAGTCGAGGATGCAGAGGGCGCCGATCGCGCCGACGCTCATCGACCCCCAGGTCTTCTCCGTGCCGCTGTAGCCCCACCCCTCGGGGGCGACGTCCGGCGTCAGGGTCATCACGCTCGAGGCCCCCGCCGCGGCGGGCTTCTTCCCCTTCTCGGGGGCGGCCTGGTCGAGCGCGAGCGGTTCCTTCTTGGCGCCCGCGTCGGCGACCTGCATCTTGCGCCAGTGGGCCTCGACGGACTTGAGGAAGCTCTCCTCGAAGCGGATGCCCGCGTCGTGGCAGGCGCGGAGCCCCAGCGCGTGGTACTGCATGTTCGAGTGGTCGTGGTCGACGGGCCCCGGCCGCTTCTGCTTCACCTGGATGAGGTTCTTGACGACCGGCTTCGCCTTCTTGGCGGGGTCGTAGTCGTCCTTCCGGCCCTCCCCGACGGGTTTCGCCGTGGAGGTCTTGACGTCGGCCCGCGTGGGGGCGGTCGTCGGCACGTCCTCGACGAAGAGCGAGGGCTGCCCGTACCGCGAGGTGCCCGAGCCGCTGATGTTGTCGATCAGGAACTGCGCGCACTGGTGGATGCGGTTCTGGTACTTCACCCGGTCGATCTCCTCCAGGCACATCGCCTGGAGCGCGACCTTGTAGGTCCGCTCCAGCTTGGCCTTGAGCATCTCGTCGAGGAGGGCGTCGAAGTCCCCCTTCAGCTCCGGGTAGCGTTCCGGGGCCCCGGCGTGGATCAGGGTGAGCAGGATGAGTTCGTTGCCGTTGACGATCTCCATGTGGAAGGAGCTCGTCCGCTTCCCCCGCAGGGAGGCGATGCCCTTGTCGATCGCCTGGTCGACCTTGAACGCGAAGTTGATGTCCGGCGGCTCGTTCTGCTTGTTCGGCGCGGGCGGCTGCTGGGCGCCGGCCGAGGCGGCGATGGCGAGGGAAAAGATAATGCCGAAAATCCTCATGATAGCCCTCCTAGGCTCCCCTATATCTAATGCCTTCGGGATGGGAAACGTGACCGGAAAACGTCAGAAAATGACAGAAGTCGGGATCAGGCGAGCTCCACGGGACGGCCCGATTTGGCCGAGGCGTAGATCCCGTCGATGATCTTCATGAGCTTGTGGGCCTCGCCCGGGACGTTGAGCGGGGCCTCCCGGTCCTCCAGGACCAAGGCGAAGTTCTTCGCCGACCGGGTGCGCCCCATGGTCTCGTCCGGCTCCACGATGATGGTCCGGTTCACCGGGAAGCCGTTCTCCTGGGAGTAGATTTCGCAGCTGTCGATGCTGGTGGCGTCGATGCCGTCGACCCGGAACAGGCGCTGGATCTTGCCACCGGCCTTCTGCCCCTGGAAGACCACGGACACGACCTCGCGCTCGTTCATCTCGGCCCAGGAGTTGCGGATGGAGAGCACCTGGCCGCTCTTGAAGGTCACGAAGGCATGGGCCGACGCTTCGACGTCGGTCACGCCTTCCTTCACGTCCGGAATGCCCCAGGGTCCCTTGAACTCCTTGTTGTCGATGAGGTCGCTGAAGGTCTGGCCCAGCACGAACTGGGGCTCGGGATACCCCATGAAGTGGAGGGCGAGATCGACCATGTGGAGCAGATCGATCAGCGGGCCGCCTCCAGAAAGCTTCTTGGTCGTGAACCAGCCGCCGAAGCCGGGGATGCCGTTCCGGCGGATCCAGGCGGCCTGGGCCGAATTGACGCGGCCCACCGCGCCGCTCTTGAAATACTCCCGCATGGCGTAGGACTCCGGGCGGGCGCGATTGTTGAAGTTGAACATGAGGGTCTTGCCGGCCTTCTTGGCGGCCTCGGCCATCTGTCCCACGTCGGCGGCGTTCAGGGCCGGGGGCTTCTCGCAGAACACGTGCTTCCCGGCGGCGAGGGCCTCCATGACGAGGGGATGATGGAAGGCGTTCGGGGTGATGATGGAGACGGCGTCGAGATCCTTGATGGCGGCATACAGCTCCTTCGGTTCGCCGAAGGTCTTGTCCACGCCGTACTTCTGCGACGCGGCCTTGGCGGCGGCCGGGACCTTGTCCGCGATGGCGACGACTTCCGCCCCGGCGGCCCGGAACCCCGCCACGTGATAGGTGGCCATCCAGCCCGCGCCGATGATCGCGATCTTCTTGGGCATCGATCCTCCTTGGACAAGTGTCAACGAAATCGCGCCGCGCTTTCGTTGACAGTTAGCTGCGGTACGCCTCGCGGCCGACCCCCTGCACCTTGATCCCCTGGCTCTCGACCACCTTCTGGAGGGCGATCATGTTGGCCGCCGCCTCGTCGATCGAGCGCGTGAAGGCGATCGAGCCCTTGAGGATGGGGGCCAGCTTCTTCGGGTCCTGGATGCGCGCGTCCGGGTACTCGTGTTCGACCACCAGGTCGACATTCGAGACCCCCTGCGCGAACTTGAGGCACTCGCGCGCGGCGAGCTGGTGGTCGAGCCAGTCGACCGTCCGGTTCTGGAGGTACGCGAGCGGGTCGTGCTTCGCCGTGCCGGGCAACTCGTGGGTGCAGAGGACGACCTGCTTGAGCCACGCGGCCGACTGCTTGCGGACGTCGGGGTTCGGCTTGCCGCCCTTCCGGTCGCCGCGGTCGCAGGTCTGCCCGCCGTAACCCCACTCGGCGATGCCCTTCGGATTGGAAACCTGGCCCTTCACGTGGAAGCCGCCGATGAGGAAGTTGTAGCCCTGGTCCTTGAGGAACTGGAACACGTCGCGGGTGTTCT
>CAZSCC010000265.1:0-3452 GCA_964604905.1 uncultured Planctomycetales bacterium | reverse complement strand
GACCGAGGGGGTACCGAGCAGGTTGCGACGGCCGTCAACCGAGACGGGCACCGTGCAGGTCCGGCCGGCGAGATACGAGTCCAGGACCCGCTCCAGGCCCTCGCTCATCGAAGGGTCGTCGCTCGGGTAGCCCAGCACGTGGCTGAGCTTCGAGCCGAAGGGGTAGCGGCGGACGAACTCGGTGGCGAGCCCGATCTTCTGCTCCCGGGACCTGCGCTCGACCTTGAACGGCGGCGCCTCCATCAGCTTCCGGACCGCGGAGGCCTCCTCGGGAGTCACCTTGCGCTTGAGCCACAGCCACTCGCGGTCGTCGCGGAGGAGCTGGTCCCGGACGAAGTCCTCCTTGAGGCCGAGGGTCGCCGCGAGCATCTTCGAGGCGGTCGGCCAGTCCGGGATCGCGCACGGGTTGACCCAGACGGACTCAACGGGGACCGAGACCGCCAGGACGTGCCCGCCCTGGTCGTACATCGGCTCGCGTGACGTCTGGACCGTGAACGTGCCGCGCCCCTGTCCTTGGCTCTTGGCGAGGGCGGCCTCGTGGCCGAGCACCTGGATCGTGTAGAGCCGGACGAGCAGCGCGGAGAAGATCCCGAAGAAGACGACGCTCAGGACCAGCGCGCGGCGGCGGGCGGAGAAGTCCATAGGGCTAGCGGCGTGGGGCGGTCACGAGGGGCTGCCGGCGCGGCGGGGCCGGCGACGGGCCGGGCGCAGAGACGATGGCCTCCCGGTCGACGACGTGGACGTCGATCCCGAGGGCGACGGCGCGGGAGAGCACCTGGTCGGGCCGCCGGGCGAGCGCGGCCTGGTGCGTGAGCGCGCGCTGCTCGAGCTGGAGGACCCGGAGTTCCTGCTGCTGGCGGGCGATGCGGTAGCGCGTCAGCACCGAGCCGAGCGGGGCGGACACGGCCAGGAGGGCCAGATTGAAGAGGATGACGACGACCAGCGACGCGCGCAACACTCTCACGTTTCCCCCCGAGCCCTCTTCCTCGAAGAGGGCCACTCACCCGTCTCTCCAGGGCCGGGCCTGCTCCCGTCCCGGCAGACTACATCCTGCCGCGGCGGGCCACTACAATTTTTCGATGCAGCGGAGCTTCGCGCTCCGCGCGCGCGGGTTCTGGAGCACCTCGTCGCGCGAGGCCCGGACCGGCTTTTTCGTCATCAGCCTCAGGCCCTCCTTCGCCTTCTCGCGGAAGGACCACTTCACCAAGCGGTCCTCCAAGGAGTGGAAGCTGATGACGCAGCACCGGCCTCCGCCCCCCAGGTATCTATCGAATGTCTCCAGGAACTTCTTTAAGTTTTCCAGCTCGTCGTTCACCGCGATCCTGAGGGCCTGGAAGACCCGGGTCGCTGGGTGAATCCTTGTGTGCCTCCCTATGAGGCGTTCCACGAATTCAGCCAGGACCCGGGTCGATCCCAGGATGTCGCTCCCCTGTCTCCCCCTCATGTCCACGATGGCGGCCGCGATCTTCCGCGCGCGCGGCTCTTCGCCGTACTCCCGGAGGATCCGCTCCAGCTCCCTCTCTCCAACCGTCCGGAGCAGATCCGCCGCCGTCCTTGGAACACGCGGCGACATACGCATGTCCAGAGGACCGTCACGCAGAAAACTGAACCCCCTCGAAGCGGTGTCGAATTGCGGCGATGAAACTCCCAGATCGAGCAGGATCCCGTCCACGACGGGCACGTTCCGACTTTCAAGGATCGCGGGGAGGTTCGCGTAACTGTCGCGAACGATCTCGACGGAAGGGCCTAACCGCTCCGCCGCGCGCGCCGCCGAGTCGTCATCCCACTCGACGCCCAGGACGCGCGCCCCCGTTTTCAGGATCGCCTCCGCGTGACCGCCCAGGCCGAGCGTCCCATCCACGTAGACGCCGCCCGGCCGCGGCCGGAGGAGGTCGATCACTTCACGCAAAAGAACAGGCTGATGCACGCGAGCGTCCCGATGAGGTAGCGGTCCACGACAGAAGGGCGCCCCCCTCTCTCTCCGTTACGTCCCGAACCCCTCCTACCCATTCGCCCCTACCTCACCGGGCCGCTCGAATGCCTCCAAGCTCTCAGCCGTCAGCCGTCAGTTCGAGGCCCCGCGCCTCCCGAACTGAGAGCTGCCAGCTGACCGCCGACCGCTTCCTAAAGGAAACTGGCCGCGCTCCGGAAGCCGCCCGACGCCCGGTGCGGCTTCGCTCGGATGCCCACCATCTCCATCAGCGTCCACATCCGGTCGCTCAGATCGACCGTCGGCGCCACCGCCCGCACGCGCATCAGGCGGTCGTTGATGTCCTTCAGCGCCCACGCGATCGACTGCAGCTCCTCGCGCTCCGGACGCCGCTCGCCCAGGGCCGTGACGAACTCCTTCACGACCTCGAACGAGTCCTTCTCCTCCCTCTCCATCGATGCCCCCCTCTCCTCCGTAGTCCGCCGCCGCCCTACCGGGGCTTCGGCCAGATCGCGCGGCTCCGGTCCTGGATTTCCTCGTCCAGGCCCTCCGTGGCCGCGCGGTATTCCCCGACGTTCCAAACCTCGATCCAGTCGTAGTTGCCGACCATCAAGACTTCCTTCTGCAGCCCCGCGTAACCCATGAGCTTCTGCGGAACCACGACCCGGCTCTGGGCGTCGATCCCCGCGAACTCACCGCGCGAGGCGAAGAAGCGCATGTAGCGCGCGGGGTCCTTGGCCTCGTCGGCCTTGAGTCGCAGGGTGTTGGCCAGATTCCGCCAGCCGCCCATGGTGTAGAGCCGGAGGCAGTGCTCGCCGGAGACCGGGCTGGCCATGACGAAGAACCCCTTGCGGTCCTCCGCCTCGGTGTTGAAGGTCCTGAATTTCGCCGGGATGACCATCCGGTTCTTCGCGTCGATCGTATGACGAAACTCGCCGACGAACATGGTTACAGGAACAACCTTCCTTTACCTTCCACTTCCTTCCCCACCTTCCCGAGACCACAACGGCCGAGAGGCCCTTTTCCCCTCAGCCGTCGTGAGTAAATCTAGCACACCCCCCGGGGGAGTCAAGCTAATTGCATGGCCTATTTTCCTCCACTTTACTCCACCAACAAGTCATATGTCGGAACCTACATACGCTAGGGCCTCGGCGGGCGGACTCCACAACATATGGTGTTTTCTTAATACTCTCGCCGGGAGCGGTTTCGAGCCTTCTTGACTCGAATTCCCGCGCGCGAATCGCATCAGGGGAGGAGGCGTCCGCGACGATAAATGGAGTGCAGGAACATCGTCGACCCGCTCAAGAAGAGAGGCCCGGATGAACGTCCTCGTCTACGACTCCCCCGTTTCGATCGCCCGCTTCGTCCGTTCCGTGCTCCGCGCCCAGGGCCATCACGTTTCAATTTCTGAAGAACCCTCCGGCGCGCTCGAAAAGCTCGCGACCACGCTCTTCGACGCCCTCGTGATCGGCCCGACCGGCGCCCCGCGGGAGCTCGCGGAATTCCTCGAGCGCGAGTTCCC
>CAZSCC010000264.1:0-2940 GCA_964604905.1 uncultured Planctomycetales bacterium | reverse complement strand
AGAACGCCGTCTGGCAGGCCCAGATCAACTACCCGATCTCCGTGCAGCGCCTGGAGAGCGGGAACACTCTCGTCTGCTCGAACTACCAGGTGGTGGAACTGGACCGGGAGGGAAAGCACAAGTGGACCGCCGGGCTCCAAGGCGTCCGCCCCTGGCGGGCGCAGCGTCTGGAGAGCGGGAACACCCTGATCACCGATTACCAGCGCGGCCAGGTGGTCGAGGTGGACCCGGAGTCCAAGCAAATCTGGAAGAAAACGGGCCTCTCGCGCCCGGTACAAGCCATCCGACTGGAGGAGGGGAACATCCTGATCCTCGAGCAGGGCGCCAACCGGCTGATCGAGGTGGATCCGGCGACCAACAAATCCGTCGAGGTGATCAAGGGTTTGAACTATCCCCAGGGGATGTCGACCTACTGAGTCCCCATCCGCACCTCAGTCCACGATCCTCAGTCTCGTCGTAGTTCACCGTGTGGCCACACAGGGAGTCCCGTGGCACCGGAAGGAGTCCTCGATCCCCTCGTAGATCACCTCTTGGGGCCAACTCGACTGCCCCGTGGCGTCAGAAGGAACCCTGGATCGTCGGCGCTCGACTTCTCGCAATGCCTTAAGTGGCCACAGCGCGAGTCGCGTGGCGTCCTTCCCGTCTTGGGGCCTGGGTGCGGAAGGATCTGGGACCGAGGACTTGGGACTGCTCCTCAGGCCCCTTCGGCCATGCTCCCCATATGGCCGCCGACCTCGTCCCTGCGGATCTCCTTGCGGAGGGGGATGAGGATGAAGAAGGTCGTCCCTTTCCCGAACACGCTTTCGAGCCAGATGCGGCCTCCGTGGTGCTCCACGATGGCCTTGCAGATCACCAAGCCTAGGCCGGTCCCGGGGATCTCGGCGGTGTGGGAGGCGTCGACGCGGTAGAAGGCCTCGAAGACCTTCGCCTGGTTCCCCTGGCTGATGCCCATCCCCTCGTCCTGGATCTCGATCATGAGGTTCGAGGCGTCGTGGCCCATGCGAACCCAGACCTTGCCGCCCTTCGGCGAATACTTGATGGCATTGGAGATCAAGTTGAGGATGACCTCCTTCATCTTCTCCTTGTCCAGGAGCGTCTTGGGGAGGTCGTCGGCAAGCTGCAGGATCAGCTCGTGTTTCGGGGAGTTGGCCCCGGAGATCTTGACGATCTCGTCGACGATCGCGCGGGGGGCGACGAGTTCGAAGCGCATCCTCATCTTGCCCGACTGGATTCGCGACACGTTGAGGAGGTCGTTGATGAGGGAGAGGAGCCGGTCGGACTCCTCGTCGATCACCTTCAGGAAGCTCTTCATCTGCTCATCCTGCGCCATGTCGGAGAGCGCCTCGGTGTAGGCCTTGATCGACGTGAGCGGGGTCTTGAGCTCGTGGGAGACGTTGGCGACGAACTCGCTCTTCATCGTGTCGAGCTTGCGCAGTCGATCCAGCTCGCGGGACGCGGTCATGTCCCGGAAGACGACGATGGTGCCGAGCGTCGCGCGCGACTCGTCCCGGAGGATCGAGCTCGCGATGGCGATGTTGAGTTCCAATCCCTGGGCCAGCTTGGCGGTCACCATCTTCTCCATGGCGAAGCCCAGCTGCCGGATCTCCTGCAGGAGGGCGTCCACGGCCTGGGTGACGTCCGGGTGGAAGACCTGCCCGTACGGACGGCCCACCGCGTCCGCGCTCAACTCCAGCATCGCCATGGCGTTTCGGTTGAGGCGCGTGATCGTGCCTTGGGGGTCCAGGGTGACGATGGCGTTGGTGATCGAGTCGAGGATGTTGGAGAGGAGGGTGGATTCGCCGATCGAGCGCGAGACGAGCTGCACGTTGTTGAGCGCCACGGCCGCGTGGTCGGCCATCACGCTCACGGGCTCGAGGTTCATGGTGGCCGTCTCCTCGCCCATGCCGGTCACGTCGAGGACCAGGACGCCGACGCGATCCTGGCCGACACGCATGGGAAGGACGGTGATGAAGCGGCCGTCTTCGTGGAGCACCGTCGCGGGCTTCTCGGCCTGAAAGACGTAGTCGATCACGGCGGCCTCGGGAAGGATCGTGGCATCCCCGCCGCTCAGGGTGGAGCGGTCCGGACCGTAGACGAACGCGGCGATGCCCCGCGCGTGGGTGAGGCGGAGCGTCTCGTCGGAAAGGATTCCGAGGATCGCGGCAGCGTCCTGGGCCAGGAACATGCTCCGGACGACGCCCTGGAGCGCAAGTTCCTCGGGCGAGGGCGAGAGGACCTTGAACATTCCCGAGTCGGGCTTGAGGGACGGATCGCCCATCACGGCCCGGTACTCACCGGAACCGGGCTTGCGCGAGGAGTCGGTCGGCACGGCCCGGTACTCACCGGAGCCGGGCTTGCGCGAGGAGTCGGCCGGCACGGCCCGGTACTCACCGGAGCCGGGCTTGCGCGGGGAATCGGCCGGCACGGCTCCCTACTTGATGAAATCGAGGAAGATCATGGCCCTGTCTATCTCCTGGCCCGTCTGGGAGAGGAGGTCGTCGATCTCGCCTTCCTGGAGGCCCAGGGACTTCCAGGCCGTCTCGCTGATCGCGGGGATCTTGTTGTCGCCTCCGCTCCCGAACCGGATGGCCCGGACCAGGATATCGGAGACGTGGATGATCTCGGCGAACTTCGAATTCTCGGACGCCAGAGCGGGATTGTGATGGCAGCGGGTGGTCTCCACCAACCCCTTGGAGAGGTTCCATTTTTCGAAGAGCCACGCGCCGACGTCCGCGTGGGTGGCTCCCAGGACCTCCATCTCCGCGTCGGCGATGAGGCAGTCCTTCGTGTGGACGACGTTCAGCACCTCGGAGAACTTGTCGGGCATGTACTGGTCCATGACGATCTTGCCCACGTCGTGAAGCAGGCCGGCGATGAAGAGCTCCTCAAGCATCGGATAGTTGAGCCGGCGCCCGATCGCCTTGGCCGCGGAGCCGCAGC
>CAZSCC010000263.1:0-8716 GCA_964604905.1 uncultured Planctomycetales bacterium | reverse complement strand
CGGGCGCGGGCGCGGGCGACTCGGGCACAAGAAGCCCGCTGCATTGCTTGCACGAGTAGGATTGCGCGGGGTCGTAGGGGTGCGGGCGGTACCGACGGCGGCAGGACGGGCATGCGAGGACGGTAGGTTCCACGTCTCCCCTCTCTCTCTCTCTCTCAGCGCTTGAAGGACTGCCGGGCTGGAAGGAGTTTACCCCACGACCGTCCCGGAAGCAATCCGGTCCTATCGACCTGCGGGCGCCAAGGGCTCCGGAAAGGGCCTGCGGTCATGCCTCTTCACGGCCACCTTCATCAGGACCCTCGACAGCGCCGGAGCCTCTTCACAGACCCGTTCCCGGCAAGGGGCGTCCTGTTGCGGTTTGTAACACGGGGTGACACGGAGCGTGATCCAGTGATCCGTGACGAGGGCGATCGGGAAGCTTCTAAGCCTTCCCCAGGCAGCACTGCTTGTGCTTCTTCCCGCTGCCGCAGGGGCAGGGGTCGTTGCGGCCGATCTTGGCCTGCGCGGACTTGATCGGGGGCGGCCCCTGGCGGATCGGGCCGGTGTAGAACCACGTCCCCTCGACGCGCTGGAATCCCGCCTTTTCGTGGAAGGCCTGCTCCGCGTCGTTCTCGCGGAAATAGGCGGTGAAATCGACGAAGGCCGTGTCGAGTTTGGCCCCGGCCTCGTGCGCGTGGATCACCAGCCGCGTCCAGGCCGTCTGGCCCGCCTCCGGATCGGGGACGTACGGTTCGCGGGAGGTCTCCAGGAGCGTCCGGTGCAGGTGGGCGAAGTCGTGCGCCACGTGCGCGGTGAACCGCGAGCGCATCAGGTGCTCCGCTGTCGCGGCCGGCCGCTGCTGGGCCAGGATCGGCTGGCAGCACTGGGCGAACGTCTGACCGCCGCCGCAGGGGCAGGGCTGGTCGGAGCGGGGCGGCGAAAATTCGACGGGCTTGGGTGTCACGCTTCAATCTCCCTGTTGACGAAACCGCTCGGCAGACACAAAACCTCCGTCGGAGTTTTTGTGTCCGGAGGCCTACTTGGGGGCGACGGCGCTCGACTTCTCGGCGGTGGGGAAGTTGGCGGGAAGCGCCACGGACGTCTTCCCGGTCGCCAGCCACTCGCAGGAGCGGAGCATGATCGTGATGAAGCCCACGCACTGGACGGCCTTCCCGTTCTCGTGGCCCATCACGTTGGTGACAACCTTGCCCTTGCCGTAGGGGATGACCCAGAGCATGGGCTCGCCGGCGCCGGTGCCGCCCTTCGTCTTGTCGGCGAACGCGGAGGCCAGGATCTGCATGTGCTCCGCGGGTCCGCGCTGGCCCTGGTAGAGTTCGTCCTGCGCGTGCATCCACTCGGCGGGCATGCCTTTCGTGATCGGGTGCTCGGCGTCGCGGACCTTGACCTTGAACTCGTGCTGGGGGCCGTGGCCGGCGCCGGGGCCGTCGCCGGGCTCGGCCTTCGCGAGCGCGTCCTTGTCGTCGTAGAAGACGCGCTTCCCGTACTTGTTGTTCCGCCAGCCCAGTCCGATCATGAGGTCGTATTCCTTCCAGCCGGGGAAGGCGTTGTTCGCCGCGTGGATGACGAGGAAGCCGCCGCCCTCCTTGACGAAGGCCTCGAAGCCCGCGTTCACCTCGGCGGGCCAGGCCTCGCCGTTGTAGTTGCTGAGGACGACCTTGTAGTCGGAGAACTTGGGACGCCACTTGGCCCACGCCTCCTTGTGCTCGTCCTTCGCGTTCTTGGCCGCGGCGGGGGGCGTGGTGGAGACGTCGACGGCGAAGAGCCCCGACTTCTCGAGCTGATCCTTCATGAAGGGCGTCATGGCTTTGTAGTTGTGGTTGTTCTGGCCGTCGACGATGAGGACCTTGATCTTGTCCTGGGCGAGGGCGACGGAGGCGGTCACGGCGAGAAGGGCCGCGGCGAGGAAGCTGCGTCGGAGCATAGGGTCGGTTTCCTAAATGGAGGTCCGGAGATTCTACGCTCGCGGGGGGGCGCGCGTCTACTTGAAGTCGTCGATCGACCAGGCGTCGTCGTCCGTGCGGCCGATGGATCGGACGCGGAGGGAGGGGACGCCGGTGGAGGAATCCGGGACTTCTTCCACGGTCATGCGCGCCTCGCAGGCCGGGCACTGGATGGGCTGGCCGACGTCGTCGCGGGAGACGAGGAGTTCGGCGCCGCACTCGCAGAGGGCGATCTGGGCGTCGGCGGCGATGGCGTGCGAGCTTTCGTGCTCCACCGGCTGGGGGACGAGGTCGAAGATCGCGAGCGGCTGGGCGGGCTTGCGCGGCGGGGGCGGAGGCCCGGTCAATTCCTCGAACGCGACGGGCTCGGGCTCCTTCGGTTCGGCGAGGACGGGCTGGATGCGTGTCAGGTTCGAGAGGGGCGGGCGGGTATTCTCCGTCTTCACGACCCGTCCGCAGGCCGGGCAGGGGAGTTCCTTCCGGGCGAGGACGAGGTGGGGCTCGAGGGTGTACCCGCACTTGCAGGTCCATCGCTCGGCGCCGGGTCCGGCCGCCTTGAGGGGTGGGGCGGCGGTCGGCTCGGAGCTGAAGACCGGCTTCATCACGGGCAATTGGGTCTTGGGATCGGTCGAGGCCTCGACATAGCCCTTGCGTCCGCACGCGGAGCAGGTGAATTCCTTGCCGGTGCGCGAGGTGCGGGGGGGCTGGAGGGCGCCGCAGGAGCAGAGGAATTCTCCCAGGCGGAGCTCGCGGGGCGGCGGCTTGGGCGCGCCGCGGGGGGCGGCGCCGGAGGAGGACGGCCCCGGCGGGGGAGCGTTGAGGAATTCGACGAGGTGGAATCGGTCGCAGGCGGGGCACTGGATGGGTTTCCCGGTGGAGCCGGAGCGGAGGAGGATGCGTTCGCCGCAGGGGCATTCGAAGAACTGGGCGTCCGGTTTGAGGCGGACCTTGAAGGGAGGCCGGAGGTGGAGGGGGACGAGCGGAGCGGAGGGCTTGATCTTCTCCGACCTGTGGATCTTCTGGAGCTCTTTGGGGTCGGGGACCTTCTCGACGACCATGAGCTTCCCGCAGCCGGGGCATGCGGGGGTCGTGTTGGCCTCTTTGGCGGGGACGGGGCGGGAATAGCCGCAGCCGCAGAACGCGGTGTACGGGGACTTCATCGCGGCCTTGCGTCCGGGGGCCTGGGTGACGGCGACGGGGATGGTCTTACGGGTCCTGGGATCCCGTCCCCAGGCGACCGTCACCGAATTGCCGCAGCGGCAGGGGCGGGGGCGCCCGAACGCCCGGGCGTCGAGGGTCATCCGGGCGCCGCACGAGCACGCGACGGTGTACATCGGCCGGTTCGACGAGTCGCCAGGCATGGCTTTTCTGGGAGAAGTGTACCCGAAGCCCGGGCGCGCGTAACAAAACAATCGGTTTGTTTTGTCACGGGGGAAGCGGGGGAAAATGCCGGATCCCTGCAATTTTAGCCATATGGGGAGCGTCATGGGTAGTGTGGGGCGGGGGGGGCGAGCCGCATCGAGGGAGGACCTTATGCGTCGCTTCGCCCCCGCATTCCTGGCCCTGCTGTGTGCCTCCTGCTCCCAACCCAAAGTCGTCCGCGAGGGAGAGGGCTGGCGCGAGACCGAGTCCGCCGTAGAAATCACCTCCGACGATCCCAAGGTCCTCGCCGGCATCGCGAAGACCCACCCCGACGCGCGATTCCGGGCGGCGGCGCTCGCGAAGATCGTCGACCCCGCCGTGCTGGCGGAGATCGTGCGGAGCGAGGGCGACCCGGCCCTCCGCAAGGGCCTGGTCGAGCGCGTGGACGACGAAGCGCTGCTGGGCGAGATCGCGCAGAAGGACGCCGACCCGGGCGTGAAGGAGGCGGCGGTGGCGCGGCGGGACGTGCTCAGGACGGTGGGGGCGCGCCACGTCGAATACAAGAACTGGGCCTCGCGCGCGCCGGGAACGTGGGTGAAGATGAAGGCGGAGGTCCGGATCCGCGAGTGGCGGTCGAACGTCGAGGTGGTGCGGAAGTTGACGGTGTGTCGGCCGGATCGGGCGGTGATGGAGCAGAAGGACGTGGCGACGGGCCGCGGCACGTCGGGGCTCTTCAAGGACATGCTGAACGGCTACGACCTCTGCGTGGGCCGGACGGAGGAGGACAACGGGGAGCTCGAGATCGGCGGCAAGAAGGTGACGTGCCGCTGGACGCGCTGGCACTTCTCGCGCGGTCGCGACATCGTCCGCCTGCGCCGCTGGTTCCACGAGCCGATCCCGGGCGGCGTGGCCCGGATCGACCTCGAGGTGGCGCCCGAAGGGGACGCGCAGCGGGTGATGACGACCTGGGTCACGGGCTGGGGGCAGTAGAGGGACCCCGACATCCTCATTTTGGGTGAAACCCCCGCTCCCTTTGGACTATGATCCTGGGGAGCGGGGATTTCTTTTCACCTCTTGATGGACACCTCGTGGGCTCCCCGCCCGAACGGATGGGAGGCCCCATGAGCACAATTCGGATCTGGCTCGCGTTCCTGATCCTGGCCGCTCCGGCGTCGGCCCAGGAAGCGGTCGCGCCCGGCCACTGGCCGCAGTGGCGCGGGCCCAATCGCGACAACCTCTCGGCCGAGACGGGGCTGCTCAAGCAATGGCCCGAGGGAGGCCCCAAGCTTCTTTGGAAGGCCGAAGGATTCGGCGACGGGATCCCCCCCGTTTCGGTGGCGGGCGGCCGGATCTACGTGCTCGGGTACCGGGACGGAAAGGAATTCGTCTCGGCGCTGGACGGCGATGGCAAGAAAGTTTGGTCCGAGCCCATCGGCCCCGCGACGGGGGAGCATCCGGGGATGCGCTTCCTCAGCCAGCGGCAGGTGACGGTGGATGATCACCTCCTGTACGCCTTTACGGCGGGCGGGGCTCTGCTCTGCCTCCAGACGAAGAACGGGAAGCTCGTGTGGCAGAAGAGTTACAACCAGTTTGGCGGGGAGGTGGGCTCCTTCTGGTTTTGCGATCAGCCGCTCGTAGACGGAAACCTCCTGATCTGCAGGCCGGGAGGGTCCAAGGGGAGCCTCGTCGCCCTGAACAAGGTCCATGGGGCCCTCGTTTGGCAGAGCACGCAACTGAAGGATCGAGCCTCCCACGCGGCGATCGTCCCGGTCGAATTCAACAAGGTCCGGCAGTACGTCGTCCTGTCGATGGAGAGCGTTGCCGGGGTCGTTGCCAAGACCGGGCAGCTCGCGTGGCGCATCGAGCGCAAAGGACCGACCGCCGTCGTCTCCACCCCCGTCACCCGGGACGGCATCATCTTCGTCTCGTCAGGCTTCGGGGTCGGGTGCAATGTCTTCCAGATCACCGGAGCCGGCGGATCGTTCAAGGCCCAGGATCTCTATGCCGGAAAGCAGCTGGAGAACCACCACGGGGGCGTTGTCCTGCTGGGCGAGCACGTCTACGGCACGGACAACGGCAGCTTGAAGTGCCTTGAGCTCAAGACCGGAAAGGTGGTCTGGCAGGACCGCTCCGTGGGCAAGGGAGCGGTGCTGGCCGCGGACGGTCACCTCCTGGTGCGGAGCGAACGGGGTCCGCTGGCCTGGGTGGAGGCGACTCCCGAAGGATACCGGGAGAAGGGCCGCTTCGAGCAGCCGGATCGGAGCAAGGAGCCCGCGTGGTCCCATCCGGTCATCGCGGGCGGGCGGCTCTATCTGAGGGACGTGGGGGTCCTTTTCTGCTACGACCTCCGGGGTCCCGACTACAAGGAGCCTCCCCCGCCTCCGAAGGGGAAGGCCCTCCCGGCGCTGCCGGAGGTGACGCTGGCCCTTCCGGCGGAGAAGCCGTCCGAGGCGATCTTCGTGCCGACTCCGCAGGACATCGTCGAGAAGATGCTCGAGGCGGCGAGGGTCACGAAGGAGGACATCGTGTACGACCTGGGAAGCGGCGACGGCCGGATCGTCATCACGGCCTCCGTGAAATACGGCTGCGCCTCGGTCGGGTACGAGATCGTTCCGAAGCTGGTCCAGGAGTCCCTGGCGAAGGCGGAGGAGGCGGGGGTGCGGCGGCGGGTGACGATCAAGGAGGAGGATCTCTTCGCGGCGGACATCACGCCGGCGGACGTGGTGACCCTGTACCTTGGAGCGCCGAACAACGAGCGGCTCCTCCCGAAACTGCGGCGGCTGAAGCCCGGGGCGCGGATCGTGTCGCACGAGCACCTGCTGGGCGAGACCGGGCCCGCGCCCGACCGGACGATCAAGATGACCTCCAAGGAGGACGGCGTGGAGCACGTGATCCACGTCTGGACCGCGCCGCTCAAGTAACCTGCGTAACAAAACAAACGGTTTGTTTTGTTAAGGCCGCTCCCAGACCGCCCTCAGCGTCGCCGCGTCCTCGCCGAACACCAGCGAGGTCTCCAGGCCGCTCGCCTGCGAGATGTAGAAGATCCGTCCGTTCGAGACCACCGAGCCCAGGCACTCCCGCGAATCGATCGCCGGACCTGTCCAGACCAGCTTGAAGTTGTCCGAGAGGTCGAGCAGGTCCATGTTCGTCCCCAGCAGGTACGGCTCGGAGACCGTGAACCGCGTGCAGGCGTACTTGAGGTCGAAGCGCGCCGTGATCTTGCCCGTCTCCCGGTCGAAGAGCGCGCCGCCCCGGCCGCTCGCGTTCGAGAAGATGTACTTCGGCCCCACCGACACCACGTTCACCGCCGAGGCCACCGGGTCGGAGCGCCAGACGAGCGATCCGTCCTTCGCCGAGAGACAGAAGATGAAGCGGTCCTTCGTCGACTCGTCGGGTTGATTCCAGCCGCCGAGATAGAGCCGGCCGTCCCGCCCCGTCAGCGCGCAGCCCGCCGTCACGTAGTGCTCCGTCGTCTTCCACACGAGCGCGCCCGTCGCGGGCTCCAGGCAGAGCGTGATCCCGTTCGGGCCCGCGGGGAGACCGCGCGCCTTCCGCAGCGTCGCCGAGTATCCGAAAAAGTTGGAGTAGTAGAGCTTGTTGTCCAAGACGCACAGCCCCGCGTCGTTCCCGCCCGCGCCGTACTCCGAGAAATCCTTTTCCCACACGACCCGCCCCGTCGCGACGTCCCAGGCCCAGAGGTGCGGCTTGTTGTCCTTCGGGTAGTAGGGATTGTCGTGCGTGTAGAGCCAGCTCATGACCTCCTTGCCGTCCTCGGTCTTCTGCGGCGTCCCCGAGAACGTGAACGGCTTTTCCGAGCCTTGGGCGGCGTAGGCGCCCGAGCCGCTCGCGTAGACCGCCAGGCCGCCCACCACCACCGGCGGCGCCTGGCGGCTCCAGGAGGGCGACCCCGTGAACGGCGCCTCCCAGAGCAGCTTCCCGGTCGCCGCGTCGAGGCAGCGCACGAACGACTTCTTCAGCCCCGCCTGCGGGACCAGGATCCGTCCGTCCGAATAGATCGGCGACGTGAACGAGAGATAGACGCCGGGGAAGTAGCGCCGCCAGAGGAGGCGCCCCGTGTCCTGCTCGACCGCCAGGATCTGCCCCTCCGCCGTGTGCGTGTACATCCGGCCGCCGCCGCAGACCGGCAGGTGCTTGACCGTCCCCTCCACGCGCCGCGTCCAGCGGAGGCGGAGCGGCGGCTTGATCCCCTGGTCGTTCGCGTTGGTGCACCCCACGTCGCCGTAGTTCGAGTACCAGTCGTACTTCGGATCGGCGAACTTCCCGGTGAGCGGGCTCCGGATCTTCCAGAGCTCGAGGTCCTTTGTCGGAAGCGCCGCCTTCCCGTCGGGGCCGAGCACATAGAGATGGCCATCCTCGCTGCCGAAGATCACGCGGCCGTCGCACACCGCGGCGGGGGCCGTGATCGGCGCGCCGAACGGAGTCTTGAACGACCACGCCGCGCCGCCCGCGAGCGGGACGACGTACAGGGTGCCGTCGAGCCCGCCGTAGACCGCGTGCTCTTTCGTGAGGATCGGGGACGCGATCGAGGGGAACCCGCCCAGGTTGACGGGCTTCCCGTCGCCGTGTCTCAGGAACTCGGCCCCTTCCTCGGGGCGCACGCGGTAGACCTCGTTCCCGCGGAGGCTCACCGACGAAAAGCTGAGCAGCCCGTGCATGTTGACGGCCGTCTGGGTGCCGGTGACGAACGACGCCTCGAGCTTCCCGTCCTTCAGGCGCAGCTTCTCGACGCGCCCCCAGTTGTCGCGGCGGTGCCACTGGACGTAGACCGTCCCGTCCTCGCCGACCGACTGGCCGAACGTGGCGGGGAACTCGCGCCCCGCGAGCTCGGGGATCTCGCCCACCAGGAGCAGCTTCGGCGCGGCGCCCGCGTCGTCGAGGAAGACCGTGCGACCACCGGCCGGGATGACGAGCGTCTTCCCGCTGAGCGACAGGTCGCGCGACGTGACGAAATGGTCCTTCCACGTCACGCGCCCCTTCATGTGCTTCGTCCAGTCGGCGCCGTCCCAGCGGTTGCCTTCGAACTTGAGGACCTCGCGGACGAAGTCCCAGGTCCACGCGACCGTGCCGTCGGGCTCGACCGCGTACGCCTTCGAGCCGTGGGTGACGAAGTACGCCCGCCCGTTCCCGACGACCGGCGTCGAGAAGATCGGGTCGCCGCAGTCGATCTCCTTGACGATCGCGCCCGTCGCGCGGTCGAGGACGCAGTAAAACCCGGCCATCGTCCCGAAGTGGAGGTACTTCCCGACGACGGCGGGGGAGGAGAGGTTGTTGCAGTTGCCCGCGCCGCCGCGGGTGGGGGTCTTCCAGAGGACCGCGAGCGTCTTCGCATCGATCGCGAACGCGACGCCCGAGCCGTCGACCGCGTGGATACGGCCGTCGGCCACGACGGGCGA
>CAZSCC010000262.1:0-9991 GCA_964604905.1 uncultured Planctomycetales bacterium | reverse complement strand
CTACAAGCGGGCCCAGACGACCTCCCTCGACGTCGCCCGGAAGGCCGCGCTCGAGGTCCTCAAGGACCTGACCTCGAGCGAGCAGGACCGCTTCACGCTCCTCCCCCTCAACGCCTACCCCGAGCCGATCCTCAAGGCGCGCAACCAGAAGGCCCACGTCCAGGCGGGCATCAGCGAGCTCAAGGTCTCCGACTACGGGACCAGCATGCATGCCACGATGCTCGCGATCCAGAACCTCCTCGAGGACCCGGAGATCAAAAACCTGGACCGGCGGATCTACGTCTTCACCGACCTGCAGCGGGTGGGCTGGGAGTCCCCCAACGAGCAGGAGGCGAAGAAGTTCGGCGAGCTCCTCAAGAAGGTCTCCCACTTCGACCGGACCCAGATCTACATCTACGACGCGGGCACCGCCGATGCCGCCAACGTCGCCGTGGTCGACCTCCGGGTGAACGACCGCGTGGTCACCACCCAGCGGAGCACCCGCTTCACGGCCGAGCTCCACAACTTCTCGTCCATCCCGCGCCCCAGCGTGAACGCCAACCTCTACGTGAACGACAACTTCGTCAAGACCGTCCCCGCCGTCCTCCCCCCCAACGCCAGCGTTTCGGTCAACTTCGACTACGACTTCACCGAGGCCGCGCCCCACTTCGTCCGCGTCTCGGTGGACACCGACCTCCTCGACGTGGACGACCACCGGTACCTCGCGCTCGACGTGAAGAGCGCCCTCCGGGGGCTCGTGATCGACGGCGAGCCCGGCAACACCCCCAAGGACGGCGAGACCTGGCTGCCGGTCCTCGCGCTCGACCCCACGCGCCAGGGGCTCTACTTCTCGGTCGACGTCAAGACGACGGAGCTCTTCAACGGCGACGGGCTCGACGCCTACGACTTCATGATCCTCGCCAACGTCCAGAGCCTCACCTCCGACAAAGTGGAGAAGATCGAGAACTTCGTCCGCCGCGGCGGCGGGCTGCTGATCACCCTGGGCGCCCGGGTGGACAAGGTCTCCTTCAACGAGTCCTTCTGGAACGGCGGGAAGGGCCTGTCCCCCGCGCAGCTCGACGAGGTGACCGGCGAGGTCCCGGGCGGGGGCCTGGAGGTCGGGAGCGTCCACCGCATCTCCAAGTTCGTCGGGACCCACCCGGTCTTCCGCACCTTCCAGAGCCGCACGAGCGGCGCGCTCTACAACCTCGTCTTCTACCGGTTCTTCCGGACGAAGGACTTCGACCCCGAGAAGGTGCTCGCCCTCTTCGACGACAACTTCGGATCGCCGCTCTTCCTCGAGAAGTCGCTCGACGAGGGCAAGGTGATCCTCTTCACGAGCACGATCGACGGCGACTGGACCACGATGCCGGCCCACCCGCCCTACCTGCCGCTCCTCTGGGACCTCTGCCGTCACCTGGCCTCGCGGCCCTCGGCGCGCCGGAACCTCTTCGTGGGCGACCTCATCCAGATCGACCTGCCCGTCGAGCAGTACCAGCCGCCTTTCATCCTGGAGACCCCCGTCGAGGGGACCGTGACGCTTCCGGCCAACGCGCCCGAGAAGGACCAGCGGTTCTTCCGCCTCTTCTACCCGGCGCGGGCGAAGTCGAGCGATCCCAAGAAGCTCGACAACGAGGGGCTGCGCCACGCGGGCCGGCCGACCCTGCCCTCCGTGTACAAGCTCACCCGCAGCGCCCAGAAGGACGAGGAGAAGCTCGTCGCCTACTTCGCCGCCAACGTCCTCCCCCGGATCTCCTCCCCCGAGGAGGTGCGCGCCGCGGAGGGCAACCTGGAGCGCATCTCCAAGGAACAGATCCAGGGGATGTACCCTGACTTCAAGGCGGAGTTCCGGGGCGAGAAGAAGGCGGGGAAGCAGGAGATCGACCTCACGCCGCCCCCGGCGAGCAGCCTGTGGAAGTATCTCCTGTACCTCCTCTTCGGGTTCCTGCTCCTGGAATCGGTCCTGGCCTGTTTCTTCGGACGCAGCAAGCACTAGGAGGCCCTGAAAAGATGGCCGCAGAGGCGCAGAGTCGCGGAGCGGAGAAGAGGGTCCAAGGTGAGAATCTGCTCCGCGCCTCTGTGCCGCTGCGGCAGTCTTCTCGCCTGGGATTCCAGGCGGCGAATCACGGATCACGGATCATGAATCAGGAGAAGTGACGCGGATGTCAGGTTGGATCACGATCCTAGCCCAGGCGGCGGCGCCCAAGGAGAGCAACTTCTGGTCGAAGCTCCTCGGCATCGATCGCGTCCAGATCCCCGACGGAGCCGACTGGTCGATCACGTGGCACCATATGCCCCCGCCCTGGGTGCTGTGGCTCGTCATCGTCCCGGCCATCGTGGGCCTGGTCGCGCTCCTCTACCGGTCGGAGCGCAAGGACGTGGGGCCGGCGCCCAAGTCGGTCCTCACCGTGCTCCGCGCGCTGGCGATTCTCCTGGTCGCCCTCCTCGTCATGGGGCCCGTCCTCACCGTCGAGACCATCAAGTCGCGGAAGGCCTACATCGTCGTCCTCGTCGACGAGTCGCGCTCGATGCAGAAGGTCGACCTCATCCAGACGGACGCCGACCGGGAGGCGGTCGGGAGGGTCACCGGCGCGACCGGCGCGAACGAGATCAAGCAGCTCTCGCGGGCGGAGATGGTGAAGAAGGTCCTCGAGAACCCCCGCCTCCGGATCCTCGACGACCTCGAGGAGAAGCTCAACGTCGCCTACTTCACCTTCTCGAGCGCCGCCAGCGGGAAGGAGACGCGCAAGCAGCTGCTCGACGACTACCGGAAGGAATCGTGCATCGGGACCGAGACCGCGATCGGCGACGCGATCAAGGCCTCCCTCAACGCCCTCAAGGGCCAGTACATCGCCGGCGTCGTGGTCTTCAGCGACGGCAAGAACAACGCGGGCATCGCCACCAAGGAGATCGCCTCCCAGTGCAAGCAGCGATACCTGCCCATCTACACCGTGGCGGCGGGCCTCCCGCGGACGCCCAAGGACATCTCGCTCCTTGAGCTCGAGGCGAAGGACGCGGTCCTGGCCAACGAGACCTTCGAGGTCAAGTTCAAGCTCGCGAGCTTCGGATACGACGGCGACCCGGCCGAGGTGACGCTCCACCTCTACCCGATCAAGGAAAAGGACAAGGACCCGGGCAACGATCCCAAGGAGCTCGACCGCCTGATCGAGGAGTCGAAGAAGGAAGGGGAGACGCAGGTCAAGCTGGATGGCAAGAAGCAGCTCGGCACGATCACGTTCCAGCCGAAGACCCCCGGGGACTACCTCGTCTTCCTCCGCGTCAGCCCGCGGGTGGACGAGAACACCCCCTTCAACAACTACCTGGTCCACCGCCTCCGGGTGGCCGACGACAAGATCAAGGTCCTTTACGTCGAGCACCCGCCCCGCTACGAGTACCGGTTCCTGAAGAACGCCCTCGTCCGGGACTCGAAGATCCTCGCTCACTGCTTCCTGACCTCGGCGGACGAGGGCTTCCCCCAGGAGCACACGAAGTCGGACGACCCGCTCTTTCGCGAGCCGCTCCAGGAGTTCCCCAGGGACCTCAAATCGCTCCTCGAGTTCGACGTGGTCATCTACGGCGACGTGGACCCGGGCAAGCTCGGCCCCGACGCGGCCAAACACCTCGAGGCCTTCGTCACCGAGTTCGGCGGGGGCATCATCTTCATCTCGGGCATGATGAACAACCCGCGGGCGCTCGCGAACACGCCGCTCGCCAATCTGCTCCCCGTGGTGGCCGACGAGACGCGCGACCCCTACGAGCACGAGAAGATCTACGATGCGATCTACGGATATGTCCTCACGCCCGACGGCCGCACCTCCCCGATCACCAACTTCAAGGAGTTCGGGAGCGATCCGGTGCGGAAGATCGAGCACTGGGAGGATCGCGACGGGCGCGGCGACGGCATGCTCGGCATCCGCTGGTTCCAGCGCGTGAAGAAGCTGAAGGCCGGCGCCTCCCCGCTCGTCGAGGTCAAGGGCGTGGAGAACGAGGCCACCCGGCCGCCCCTCTTCGTCACGATGCACGCCGGCCGCGGTCGCGTCTTCTGGAGCGCCACCGACGAGACCTGGCTCTGGCGGAAGCTCGTGGGCGACTATCCGTGGTTCTATCCCTTCTGGCAGCAGGCGATGTACTGGACGCGCGAGGGCAAGCTCTTCGGCGCCCGCCGGTACCGCGTCAGCGTCGACAAGGACCGCTACACGCGCGGCGAGAAGGTCAAGATCTACGTCAACGCCTGGGACGAGAAGTTCGAGCCCAGGACCGACCCCACGATCGACATCTTCATCGACCACCCGTCCAAGACCGAGCGCGTCAAGGTCTCGCTCAAGAAGGACAGCTCGCGGAACGGTTACTACGAGGGCGAGTACATCCCCGACGACATCGGCGCCTTCAAAGCCGGGGCCGGCGGCGAGGACGAGTCTTCCCGCGCCAGCGCCAAGTTCGTCGTCTTCATCCCGGACCGCGAGGACGACGAGCCCATCCTGGACACGGTCGCCCTCAAGGAGCTGGCCGCCGAGTCGGACAACGGCCAGTACTTCCAGATCGACCAGGTGGACCAGCTCAACAAGGTCATCCAGGCCAGCCGCAACCAGATCCGCGAGACCAAGGAGGACGCGCTCTGGGACAGCCCGCTCGTCTACCTGCTCTTCGCCCTCCTCATGACGGCCGAGTGGATCCTCCGGAAGATCTTCCGGATGCTTTAGAATGTTTTTTCGGACCGCGTTCTTGGGGTTCGCGGTCCGAAAAAACAAGCTGAAAGAACCTTCCGATCCAGCGGCCGGGAAGTACCGTCGTGAGAATGAGTGACCTTCTTGGGACTTTCCTGAAGTACCCCATCCCTCCGGCACTCCTCGTCATCCTTCCGGAGTGGACGGATTTCGTGCGGCAGGGGAGCCGGTTCCGTCGTGTAGAGAGCGTCCTCCTTCACAGGGGTGCACCGTGAGGCGGCCCGTTCTCTTCCTTCTGCTTTGCGTCTCCTCGCCTCTGCGGCTGTCTCCCCAGGAGGACGACGGGGCGTCCCGGAACACGGTCCGCGTCCCGAAATACCCGGACTGCGACGAACTGGTCGACCGCGCGACGCTGCTGGAGCAGCAGTCCCGCATCGCGGAAGTGCTCGACATCTACGAGACGGCCCTGCAGAAGTACCCGAATACCGTCGTTCCGATCGACGCGGCCCGCTCGATCGGCGTGCGGGACTACGTGCTGGGCCGGATCGCGGCGTGGCCGCCGGAGGCCCGGGCGCTCTACCGGCAGCGCATCGACCCCCAGGCGGAACACCTCTTCACGGCCGCCAAGCGCGCGCAGGACATCGACGCTCTCGAGCGCCTGGCCGACCAGTTCCCGATGAGCTCCCATGCCGACGACGCGCTCGCCCTCGCGGCGAACCTGACCCTCGACGGGGGAGACCACGCGAGGGCGGCGGCGGCGCTCGCGCGGCTCCTCGCCCTGGAGGGGGACGTCCCCCGGCAGGTCACCCTCGCGCGCCTCGGCCTCGCCTACGCCCGCTCGGGGCAGCGGGCCGCGCTCGAGGCGCTCGCCCGGCGCGTGACGGACGAGCCGGCCGCGGCGAAGGTGCAGGTGGGCGGGCAGGAGGTCGACCTCGGGGAGCACCTGAGGGCGCTCCTCGCCCGGACGAAGGAGGCGAAGGCGCTCCCGGCCCTCGAGATCCCGGCGTGGGAGATGATGGGCGGCGGGCCCTCGGGGTCAAAGCTCTCGGAGCCGGGCGCCGCGCTGGCGCGGCTCGCGTGGGTCGACGTCGTGGGCCTCCCCCGGTTCGAGTCCGAGGACGACATGGGGTTCCGCCGCGGGCCGGCCCTCTCGCTCACTCCCGAGTTCCGGCCGCTCTTCCCGGCCGTCTCGGACGGCCTGCTCTACGTGCAGAACGGGCTCGCGGTCACCGCCTACAACCTCTTCGCGCGCCAGCCGGAGAAGCTCTGGCAGTTCCGCGTCCCGCCGCCGCAGGGCGAGATCATGTTCGACAACCGCGTGGTCTACGCGACCTCCGTCCACGACGGGCGCGTCTTCGCGAACCTCGTCACCGCCGCCGGGAGCGCCGAGGACCAGTTGGGCTACGTCCGGGTCAAGTTCCCGTTCCCCCGCCGGGCGCTCCACGCGCTCGACGCCTATTCGGGCCGGCTCCTCTGGAAGCTGGGCGGGGTCCCCAAGGCGGCCACGCTCGAGGAGAACGCCAGCTTCTCCACGGCCCCCACGCCCGAGGGAGGGCGGCTCTACGCGGGGGCCGTCAAGCAGATGTCCAACACCGACCCGTTCGACCACTACGTCCTCTGCGTCGACGCCGCGACGGGGAAGATCCTCTGGTCCACGTTCGTCGCCTCCGGCGGGACCGAGATCAACCTCTTCGGGAACTCCACGCGCGAGTCGCTGGGCTCCCCCTGTTCCGTGACGGAGGACACGGTCTACTACTGCACGAACCACGGCGCGATCGCGGCCCTCGACAAGCGGACCGGCCGGCCGCGCTGGACGTACCGCTACCGGCAGCTGCCCGTCAATCCGACCCGGAGCGTCTACGTCACCAAGAACCGCCTGGAGTGGGTGACCGCTCCGCCCGTCGCGGCGGGCGGGGTCGTGGCCGTGACGCCGGCCGACTCGACCCAGCTCTACGCCCTCGACGCGAGGACGGGCGAGCTCCGCTGGAACCGGACGCGCGGACGGGACGTCCGGGCGATGTACGGCATCCGGGAGGGCACCCTCGTCCTGGGCGGCGAGCGCGTGGAGGTGCTGGACCTGAAGACCGGCGAGAACGCGGCGGTCCCCGCGGCGGACGAGCTCCAGGGGACGGGCCGGGGCGTCGTGGGCCCCGACGGGATCTACGTCCCCTGCCGCGACAAGCTCAGGCGCCTCAACGGCGACGGCTCGTGGGAGGAGGCGCGCTCGAAGGCGTGGCCGGGCGGGTTCAACGAGGGAGGAAACCTCCTCGTGGTCGACGGGGCGGTCATCCTCGCCTCGCAGGATTCGATCCAGGTCTACTTCGACCGCCGCGACCAGGAGGCGACGATCCGCGCCGAGCTCGCGAAGGACCCGGACAACCCCGCCGTGCTCTATCGCGGGGCGGTCCGGTTCCTCCAGTCGGGCGACCTCGCCCAGGCGTCGAAGCTCCTCACCCGGGCGGTCGAGCGGACCGCGGGGTCGGCGCGCCCGGAGGACGAGCGCCTCCACCGCGCCGCGCGGAAGCGCCTCTTCGCCGCCGAGATGGAAGCGGGGCGGGCCGGGACGCCCGAGGAGGCGGTCCCGCACCTCCTGGCCGCCCGCGCCGCCGCGCCCGATACGTCCTCGCAGGTCGAGGCCTCGATCCAGCTGGGCCGGGCGTGGCTCCAGAGGAGGGACGACGCCCGCGCGGTGGGGGAGTTCCAGCGCCTCCTCCTTGAGAGCGGCGAAGAGGTCGTCAACGGCGCGCGGGTCTTCGACCTCTCGCGCAACGCGATCGACGCGATCCTGAAGGGCGCGGGACGCCAGGCCTATGCGGCCCAGGAGGAGATCGCGCGAAAGATGCTCGTCGAGGCTCGGCGCGAGGGCACCCCCGACGCGCTCCTCAGGGTGTTCCAGGGCTATCCCAACAGCGACGCGGCGGAGGAGGCCCTCCTGCTCTCCGCCCGCGCGCAGGCCCGGCTGGGGCGGGACGAAGACGAGATCGCGACGCTCCGCCAGACGCTGCGGGAGTACTCCGATTCGCCGCGCGCGCCCGACACACACGCCACGCTCGTCCGGGCGCTCGAGAAGAAGGGCCACCTGGCGGGCGCGGGGGCGCTCCTCCGGCGCATGGCGCGGAGCTTCCCGGACGCCGAGGTGTCCGAGGGCGAGGCGAAGGTCCGGGTGCGCGACTGGGTGGAGCAGCGCCTCCGGGGGGAAGCCTATGCCCGTGTCCTGGGGGTCGAAGGGCTCCCGTCCCTCTCGCCGCCGCTCCGTCTGGAGTTCGAGCACACCGACCGGCAGTACAAGGAAGGGGAGCCGCTGCGCGTCTCGGGGGCCGCGCCCCCCTCGGTCGCCGACCTCCTCTTCATGAATTACGGCCTGGGGATCAAGGCGTTCGACCTGAAACGGGGGGCCGAGGCGTGGCATCTCGAGATGAAGGCGGGAGTCGAATTCGCGGCGTTCGTGGAGGACGGGCTCCTGCTGGCCGACCGGGGCGCCGTCTGGCGCGTCGATCCGCGAAGCGGGATATCGAAGCGGCTCCACCAGCAGCCGAGGATGCGCGGCTTCGCCGTCCTGGGACCCTTCGTCTACTTCCTGGCCCCCGACCCGAAGAACGAGGCGGCCACGCGGGTCTGGGCGCTGGACGCCGTCAAGGGCGGGGGGGTCTGGTCGCAGGGCTTCGAGGGGACCGCGGCGTCGGACGTCTTCCCGGCGGGCGGGGCGGTGGTCTTCACCACGGTCGAGCCCTACCGGATCCAACTCTTCGAGGCGGAGACCGGGAAGCGGCTGCTCTCGGACGCGACCTTCACGCGGAGCCTCAACGCCCAGGTGATCCACGCGTCGGACGACACCCTGATCCTCCATTCGGAAGCGCGCTTCCTCGAGGCGTACGACCTGCCGGCCGGGACGCTCCGGTGGCGGACGAACGTCCAGCGGATGGCGACCCGGTCGGTGGAGGTGGGGCCGCAGGAGGTCGTCCTCATGGGGACCCAGCGGACCGGGGCGGGGGCGGAGGAGCGGGCGTTCCTGTCGCGGATCCACCTGCGGACCGGGAAGATCGTGCGGATGCAGACGGGCATGGACGCGGGCGATCCCAAGTACATGCTGCTCGACGGCGGGCGGGCGATCGTGGTCTCGCGCGAGGCGGACCGGTCCATCGGCGTCCGGGCGGTGCGTCTGGAGGACCTGTCCGTCGAGTGGAAGGCGGTCGTGGGCGCGAAGGACTCGACGCTGCTCCCTCCCGCGCTCGCGAAGGACCACGTGGTTCTGGCTTTTTATGAATCGGGGGTGGACGGGAAGTACGCCTATGGGGGAGCCCTACTTGATAAAGAGGGCAAGTTGCGGCAGAATATAAAGAGCGAGTACCGGTTCGAGCGGCCCCCCGGGTACGGGGTGGCCAACGGCCGGCTGATCTATAGCGTAGACTCTAAGGTGGACGTGCACCGGTGAAGAAGTCGCTGCTCATCCTTTCCTTCTGCGGGGGGGCCTTCGCGGCCCCGTCTCCCATCCCGGTCGGAAACCCTCCCCTCGACCCGGGCCTGCCGGCCCTCGCTCGGATCAGGCAGGACGGCCCCCCCCGCGAGGTCTACCGCGGCGACTTCGACGTCTCCGTCAGGGCGGCCGTCGAGAAGGGCCTCGCATGGCTGGCCTCCCGCCAGAACCCCAACGGATCCTGGACCAACCGCGTCGGCTACAAGCTCTACGAGGACTATTACGGCGAGGAGAACGAGTCGGTCGACGTGACCGCCGTGGCCTGCATGGCGCTGGTCTCGGGCGGAAACGTCCCCGGCCGCGGGAAGTACGGCCGAAACGTGGCGCTCGGGGTCAACTGGATGCTCTCGAAGGTCCGCGACGAGGACGGCTACATCACCCACGCGGGCTCGCGGATGTACAGCCACGCGTTCGCCACGCTCTTCCTGGCCGAGATCTACGGGATGACCCGCCAGCCCGAGATCAAGACCAAGCTCAAGCGGGCCGTCGAGCTGATCGTCAACTCCCAGAACCGGGAGGGCGGCTGGCGCTATCAGCCGATCCCCGTCGACGCGGACCTGTCGGTGACGGTCTCGACCCTCCAGGCGCTCCGGGCGGCCCGGAACGGGGGGCTGGCCGTCCCGATGGAGACGATCCGCCGGGCCACGAACTACGTGACGCGCTGCGCCACACGCCGCGGGTTCAGCTACCAGAGCGTGAACGAGTACGGGATGAACGACACGCGGGTCTCGTACGCGCTGACGGCGTGCGGGGTGGTCTCGATGTTCAGCGCGGGCTACTACGACACGAAGGAGATCCGGGACGCGGTGCGGATGCTGCCGATCTACCGGCAGTCGGTGATCCCGGGCCGGCTGCACTACTACTACGGGCACTA
>CAZSCC010000261.1:0-8354 GCA_964604905.1 uncultured Planctomycetales bacterium | reverse complement strand
CCTTCGGGTCGGGGAGGGACGGGCGAGCTCTTTGGCAATCGGGCTCATGAAAACTTCCAATCCCTTTCCCTTTTTCCCTTTCGGGCGATCCTCCGAGACGCCCGAGCGAACATCCCTTTTTCCCTTTGTCGACCGCTCCTTCCCGGCAAGACCGGAGGGGCGCTGCGGATAGATCAAGTCCGCATCGTCCCCTTTTGGACGATGCCATTTTCCCCTCGGGGCAAGGAGGTGCGTGCCGACGATTCCATGTTTGTTGTTCGCGTGCAGTCTGGCATGTCCGACGCCGGCTCCTTAGAGGATAGCCGTCGTCCCGACCCACAAGGCCGCCATGAGACAGTTCTCAAGATGGATACTGCGCATCCTATTCGGGCCGCCGGGCGACGAGGTGTCGTGCGCCAGCGAACCGAAGACCGAAGTGCAGCTTCTTCAGGAGAAGATCCGGAAGTGGGACCGCCAGGCCCAGGAGTACGAGGCGATGGGCTTCACCGAGCTTGCGCGGCGCAGCCGCGAGAGCATCCGGGGGTACCGCCTCAAGCTCCAGACCTTGCAGGACCCCGCCTTCCGGCGTGCCGCATGAATTCCCCTTTCAATTCAAATTCAAGGAACGCGCCATGAACTTCATTGCCGAGCACATGATCGCGTGCCGCGTGGGTCGCGTCGTCGATCTGCGCACCCGTCAGGCCCAGGAGACCGATCCCGCAGTCCGCAGAGATCTCGAGGTCGAGATCGGCCGCGAGCGCCACGACCTGGCTTCGCTCCTCCTGAAGGAGATCAAGCCGGACAAGCGTGGCTGGGACTGGTTCTACGTCAGGCGTGACGAGCACGGAACCCTCAGGCTCTACTTGCGTTTGGTCTGCCTGCCGGTGAACTCCGCGTACCTGGAGCACCTGATAGGCGAACTAAAGATCGTGGTCCCGGTGAAGGGTCTGGCGGTCGTCAGCGTCGCCTTCGCCATCGATGCGATCGAGGAGGCGCTGGCCCAGGTGAACCACGACATCGCCGTGTCCCACGACCTCCGGCGGCGCCTCGTCTTCTTCCACGGCATCGCGGAATCGTTCGCGTCAAAAGGCGAGGACGAGAAGGCGTGCGCGTGAGAGAAGTGACAAGCGCCGGCAAGTAGCAAGAAGGCATCCCCGACTCTGATTCCCGCACTGCTTTGCGGGTGGTTTATTTTAACCGCCCCTGAGCAGGGGGGCGGTGTGCCCAAACATCGCCCCTACGGGCAGGAGTCCAAAGCATGTTCAGCAAGAACGGTCTGTACGTCTCCGTTCCCCTCATCGAGATGGCTGTCAGGAAGTTCCCGAAGCTGATGGGCCACCGGACGAACCGCGAAGATGCCCTCCAGGTCCTGCGCATGGTGCAGTGGCAGACCCATGGGATCAACGCGCTGCCCGTGGCGTACGACGAACTCATCCAGCTCGAGATCGACCTGGGCCTCCGCAACCCCGCCGCCGTAGACGCCGAGCGCCTGGCCGCCTCGAAGGCGATCCCCGTCCCTCGCTCCTGGATCCTGTCGGGTCCCGGGGCGGTGTGTTTCGTTTTTACGATTCCACCGTCCCCTCCGACAGGGGGACGGTCTATTCCGATCGGGAGCGACCATGCGCAACGTCTACAGGCGATTCTTCCGCTACTTTCTTTCGGGGATGTACGACCGGTTGTTTCAAGGAGTGTCCGACTACCGGGGCGAGGAACAGGACTACGTCCATCTCGCCGCCGACAACGGGAAATGGTGGGCTGTCATCAAGCCCTCCACCAACCGCGCGGGGGTCGTCCTCTGGAGCAACTGCCTGAGATCGGGCTGTGTTGCCCGCTCCAAGTTCGGCTGGGACTACGCCAAGCGCCGGCGCCAACCGGGCACCCTCGACACGATGGTGAACCCGAAGTGGCTGACCAGCACCCCCTACGTCCCGCCGAAGTACGTCCCTCTCCACTCCCTTCGTCGCGCCGGCTAGAGGAGGTCGTATGGCCTCTCGCAAGGCGATCATCATACGTCGACGGATCTTCCGGTTCGCATGGGGCGCGATCTGCATCCTGTGGTTCGTGATCGCGACGATCCTCACGCGACGGTTGTCCGTCAGTCAGCTTGCGGGACTGGTTCCCGCGCGTTTCAGGAGGACATGAATGTCCGACACCGTGAAGTTGCAGTTGCAGTCCGTCAAAGGCAAGGTCGAGAGGGTGAACCCGCGAGGCATCATGATCGCGGGCACCTGGTACGACTTCAACAGCTCCTTCCTGGGCGACAAGCCCGGGAAGGAGATCGTGGGCCAGGAGGTCGATCTGGCCCTCGCGGATCCGAAGGGCGGAAAGCAGTTCTTCCGCGCCATGGAGATCTGCGGGGAGATCATGGGCGACCCCGAGGGCGGCGAAGAGCCGGCCCAGGAGTCGGCCCCCCAGGGCGCCAGCCCCGTCCTCGACCCCGCCACGGATAACCAGGTCAACCTCGTGAAGCTCCTGCTCCCGAAGGCGGAGCTCACGGATGAAGACCTGGAGCAGCTCTGCCAGATCCGCTTCAAGAAGGCGTTCGCCGACCTCACCAAGCGTGAGGCGTCGGCGACGATCACCTATCTCGGCGGCGGCGACTTCCGTAGTCGCGCCGGCCAGCGCAAGCAGTAGCAAGCACACCAACGACGTCCCCGCCCACTCTTCGGAGTGGGCGGGGCGTCCCCTTCAGGTGCCACACGATGCATCTCTCGAAAGAGAACCTCAACCTCTACCGGATCGCCTCGACCGATAGCGATCGGTTGGCCCTCACCGGCGTTCACGTCAACCCGGCCGGGAAGGTCACCGCGGCATCGAACGGTTCGATGCTGGTGGAAGTGACGATGCCGGCCGACGGCCCCAGCGGCGACAAGGAGTCGCAGCCTTTCATCCTGCCCAGGGAGGTGGCGGAGCAGTTGGCCAAGGATCTCGGCCAGGGAGCCAAGGTCCAGGTCGGCTACGACAAGGGCAAGCCCGTGCTCTCCCTCGCGAATGGCAAGAAGGCGAACCCGATCTCCTTCAATCCCCTCAAGGCCGTCTATCCCGACACCCAGAAGGAGAGTCTCTGGAACGGGGAGCACAAGCCCGTCACCGTCACGTGCGATTCGGCGTACTTCAAGGACGTCCTTGATGCCGCGGCGATCGGCAAGACGGTGCGGCTCACGCTCTATGCGGACCGGATTCGCTTCGAATCCGAACCCAGGGACGTGGCCATGGCCGTCGGGACGCCCGCTCCGGAGATCGAAGGAAAGGCAGTGTCCTTCAACTCCGAGTACTTCCGACAGATCCTCATCGCCGTTCTGATCGGGAAGTCGGCGACGCTCTCGCTTTTCAACGACCGGCTCCGGATCGAGTCCAAGAAGGACGACGGACAGTCGGCCCGGGGCGTCCTCATGTGCTGGGGCAAGCCCGCTCAGGAACCCAAGGCCCAGGCCGCCGGCCAGAAGGCCGAGATGCCGAGCGCGGAGCCCGCTTTGCCCAAGGTCGAAAAGCCGAAGGCAGTGCCTCAGCCCGAGCCCAAGCCCGAGCCCGCGGAGGCCGTCAAGAACGATCCTGCGTCTCGACCGGTCCGTCACTTCCGTAGCTGGGGGCGGTATTCCAAGCCCTTCGTCCCGAAGGACGGCGAGGCCAAGCCCCCCACGGAGAAGCAGCGGATGCTCTACACCTACCTCCTACGGCGTCACGAGGAGGAGATCACCCCGGAGATTCTCGAATCCACCGACTTCGTCGGGAAGATCGAGGAACTGAAGTCGGGGATCTCCTACGACCGGGATTTCGCCACCTGGCCCCAGTGGATGAAGCTCTGCTACGTCCTGCTGGAACACAAGGCCGAGTTTCTGACGGTGTGCGAGGTCCTGAACGGGATCACGGACAAGAAGACCGCCTCCGAGTCGATCGAGGCCTGGTCCGACAAGTCCGAAAGGCCCGTGGGCGCTCCCTCCAAGTCCAAGAAGGTCGCGGCGGCCAAAACCGTCGCCGCCTAGTCCAGACACCCATCAACGCGGGCGGCCTCCCCTCGGGGAGGCCGCCCCGTTCCCTTCAAGGAACCTTCATGCATGACCAGAACTGAGGTTCTCGGCCGGTATCCGCGCGTGGTCGCCCATGTCATCGCTGAATCGCTGGGGTATGCCACGCCGGATCTGGCGGCCAAGATCGTCGCCGACTCCATGGAAGGCAAACCCAACTACTGCGAATGGATCGCGTCCTGTTTCGGCGGCGATCCACGCGGGGCGGTCAAGGACGCCATCCGGCACAGGCATCACCACCACGGCTACATGGCGAGCTACCCGCAGGCCCTCCTGCTCGTCAGAAAGTCCACCCAGACGGGAGAGCAACCTCTCTTCGCCTCGTGGTTCTGAGGGGCCCAGTCGCGAAAGTCGGGCTTGGAAATCGGGCCCGATCGATGTATCCTGTAAGTGAAGCCTATGAAACCAATTCAATACAATGCGAAAGTCCTCCCTGACGGACATCTCCCTCTTCCAGAGGGGATTTCGGCCAAGGTGGGAGACGAACTCAAAGTGACGATCGCGCTTTCCGAACTGCCGGTGAGTGTAGAGGAAGCGCGCAAGCAGTCAGATTACCGCCTCCAGCACTGGAAGGGAGTCGTTAAGAGCGGGCTGTCGGACGGCGCCCTGCGGCACGACGACTACATCTACGGGCCTGAATAGCCGTGCGCGCCGTGTATGCGGACACGGGCTATTGGGTGGCGCTCGTAGACGAATCCGACGCCTTGCATCCCCGAGCGGTCGCTATCGACGAAGCTTATCGTGATTGGCCCTTTGTCTCGTCGGATTTCGTCCTTTCGGAGACGGTCACCCTCCTGCGACGCCGGTCTGAGACGCAAAAGGCCACCGACTTTGGTAGGCGGCTCATTGACGGCAGGATCGGAACCCTGCTCCGGACGGAACTCCAGGACTGGGCCGTCGGGCTGTCGCTGATCGACCAATTTCCTCAGCAACGGCTTAGCTTCGCCGACGCTACCTCGATCGCCCTTGTTCGGAGGCTCGATATCCCCAAGATCGCCGCCTTCGACAAACACTTCTCCATCGTTGCACCGGAACGCGAGATCCTGAGCGGGTAGCGTCTCCGACACATCCACCATCGCCCGCACTCCTGCCTGAGGAAGTCGGGCGACTCCTCACGAGGTTTCCCCTTGAGACTTGCAGGCCAAGTCAAGCTCGGGCACTATCCGACGCCGCCTGGCGTCGTGGAGTTCCTCAAGCCCCTCCTCCAATTCGCCTCCTCCTATTATGGCTACAAGGGCGACAAGACGTTTGCGCTCGACCCCTGTTGCGGAGAGGGCGCGGCCTTGGAGTCCCTCACGGCCGGCATGAATGTCGAGACCTTCGGCATCGAGCTGGACCAGGCGAGGGCCAAGGAATCGAAAGCGCTCCTCAAGCACCTCGTTCACGGTTCGTTCGATCAGGTCGACATCTCGCCCGAGGGATTCGGGCTGCTCTTCCTCAACCCGCCCTACGACGATGAAGAGGGCGAAAGGAAGGAGCTCATCTTCCTCCGCGGGACGATGGATTGCCTCGTGTCGAACGGGGTGCTCGTCTACATCATTCCGCAGAAACGCCTCTCGCGTCCCGTCGCAGAGCTCCTCGCGTCGAACTTCAGGGAGCTCTCCGTCTATCGGTTCCCTGACGGTGAGTTCGAGAGCTTCGGTCAGATCGTGGTCCTGGGCCGGAAAAACCTCTGGCCGCTGGACTCGGCTGGCGAAGCAGAACGGCTCATGAAGCTCCAGAGCGGAGACCTTCCGCCGCTCAAGAGCGGTCTTTACGGCCGCTACACCGTTCCGGCATCCTCCGGAGCCATGATCCGGGAACGGGAGATCCAGCCCGAAGAGCTGCTCAAGCTCCTCAAGGACTCGCCGCTCCTTCCGCGGCTCCAGGATCTCCTCGAACCGCGATCTCTCTCCGAAGTCACGCAACCGCCCACCCGTCTCCACGTGGGTCACCTGGGACTGCTCCTCGCGGCGGGCCGCTTGAACGGCGTCGTCGGCCTGGGCCGCGAGCGTCACATCGTCGCGGGCAAGCCGGTGAAACACGTCGTGGAGACGACCGAAGTCGAAACCGACGCTGAAGGTAACGATCAGGAAGTCCAAAAACGCCTCGAAACCTTCCGCGTCACGATCAAAGTGATGCTCCCCAGCGGGGAGATCAAGAAGCTGCTATGAATATGAACGACTCCCGACCCTACCTCATCGCGTACTACAAGGACATCGAGAAGGGGTACCATGTCTCGGCCGTCGTCGACCGTCTTCTCTTCGAGGGGTCGACAGAGTACGGCGGCCAGATTGCGCTCCTCTCGGCCATCGGGCCCCACAGCGCGGTCCGCGGTATTCTGGCGGCCGTGGCGACGGGGCGCGAGATTCGCACCGACCGGTTCCAGCGTGCGCGGTTCTACGGCCGCGACGGCGGTCGAATCCTCTCCGCAACGCTGGGCGGCGGCGTGATCCACGGGTGCTTCATCGGCGCCCACCTCCTCAAGTCCGACGACGACCGGTTCGCCATCCTTGGCGATGAACCCCGAAAGGTCTTCGACCGGCTCTGTCAGTCCATGGCTCTACCGGCCTTGCCGGAGTGGGCGACGTGGATCTGCGAGACGCTCCGGTCGAAACGCCTCCTCATCCCGCTCTGTGGCGTGGGCGCCTCGGGCTGTTCGATCAGCGCGAGCGAAGAGGACCTGGACCGGATTCTGTCGGACGGAGTCAAGCGCGGGGCGCTCAAGTTCTGACCGACACCGTCCCCTATCCGCGGGGACCCACGGGACAAGCCTGATGACGGTATCCCTCTCAAGCATCCAGTCCGTTGACGACTACATCGCCGGATTCGTGCCGCAGCTCACGGCGCGGCTGAATACGGAACTCCAACCCCTCTTCGATCCCGCTCGCGATCCCTGGGACGCGCGCCTGGGGACCTTCGGTCGTCCCCCATTCCGTGCCCAAGGGGACGCGATCATGGGGATCGTGCGGACGCTCCGGCGGCAGAACTTCGCGCTCCTGGTCGGCGAATGCGGCGTCGGGAAGACGCTGATGGGCACGGGCGTTCCCTACGTTCTCTTCGGGAACCGCTACCGCGTGCTCATCATGTGTCCCGGCCATTTGCTCGAGAAGTGGGCGCGGGAGATTGTTGAGACTGTTCCGGGCGCGACCGTTCGCATCATCTGGAAGCTGTCCGACCTCTTGCCCTTCAAGAACGAGAAGGCCAAGACCAAGCCGAAGGGCCGCGAGTATTTCATCGTGGCCCGTGACCGCGCCAAGCTGGGCTACCGCCGGAAGGCGGCGTGCTGGCTCAGGCGTCGGCCCTACAAGAAACCTCCGCGAGGCGAGGAGTTCGACACGAACACCTATCCCGCCTGTCCCCAGTGCGGAGAGTTTGCCATCGACAAGAAGACGCGCTCTCCGCTCCATGTCGAGGATCTGGAAGCGAGGGCGCGCTTCTGCGAGAAGTGCGGCGAGGCGCTCTGGGAAGCGGACCGCACGGGCGTGCGGCGTTACCCGCCCGCCGAATTCGTGAAGCGGCACCTCAAGGGATTCTTCAACCTTCTGATCGCCGACGAAGTCCACGAGTTGAAAGGCGGCGATACGGCGCAGGGCAATGCCCTCGGCATGCTCGCGTCGGCCTGTCGCAAAACCATCTGTCTCACGGGGACTCTTGTGGGCGGATATGCGGAGCACCTCTTTTTCATCCTCTACCGGATCAACCCTGCGGGGATGATTCGCGAGAACCTGAAGTACAGCCAAGTGCAGCAGTTCGTCGCCCGGTACGGCACGCTGGAGTACATCCGGAAGACCGCGATACGCGGTCCCGGACTCGTCTACTCGCGCGGCTCGAAAAGCCGCGAGACCGTGAAGCACCGTCCCGGCATCTCGCCCCTCGCGTTCGCCAGGCACCTCCTGGGCTGCACGGTCTTCGTCGAGCTTCCCGACGTGGCGGACCACCTTCCGGCCTTCGCGGAGGACGTCTGCGCCGTCACGATGACGAAGGAGCAGGGCGAAGCCTACCGTGAGCTGGAAGGCAAGCTCAAGTCCGCCATGAAGGATCGCTCGAAGGCGATCCGTCTCATGGGGACGTACCTGACGGCGCTCTTGTCGTACCCCGATCGTCCCTTTGATACCCGCGAACTCCCGGAAGTCGGACGCCCCAAGGAGCTGCCCAAGGATGTCGTCTATCCGAAGGAGCGCGCCTTGGTCGAGTTCGTCAAGGCGGAGCTCGCCGCCCACCGTCGCACCTGGGTCTACGCGACGTTCACGAACCGGCTTGACGTGACGGCACGCCTCCAGCAGATCTTCAAGAAGGAAGGCATCAAGGCGGCCATCCTGCGCCAGGATACCGTCGACATGCACGAGCGCGTGGCGTGGATCGCCGAGC
>CAZSCC010000260.1:0-2928 GCA_964604905.1 uncultured Planctomycetales bacterium | reverse complement strand
CCCTGACGCCGCGCTGCGCCCTTGGGGGGCTCCGCGCGGCTTGCCTTTCCCGCGCACGGCATCCCCGTTTTCCACCAAGGCGTTTTACCAAACGCGGAGCTTCTCATTCGATTCCGTTTCAAAGAGCGCGGGAGTCAACAGTTTATGGAAGAGACTGAGATGCAGAAGGATGAGATGAAGGAGATTCTCTCGATTTCCTCAACGGTCAAGAACTACCTCCAGAAACAGCCGACTGATATCACGAAGGACCAGGCATTGAAGCGCTTGCATGAGATCGCTCAACGAGATTACGATTGGGAGAGCGGAGGGGACATCGGTCTTGGCAAAGCGCTGGGAGATCTTGGCGACAGTCTATCGCGCTTACGAATGGCGCAGCGAAATGGATCACGATCTCTTTCTGAACCGCTCAGGTCTCAGGTTAACGGTGTGCTAGACCGCCTAAAGAAGGTCGGCATCCATTTGGTGCCAAACGGCTCCCTTGAATCTTGGGTTCCCGACCTGACAAGCGACCTTGACAGGAATGATAAACCGCTTTGGGCCACTTTGGCCGCGCAGCGAATTCAGTCCCAAGAGAATCGGACTGACGACGTGTGGCGGTTCATCTCAGAAGTCGATAGCTATATTGCGGATGAGATTCGGGCCGACGTGCATCCGACGCCCACTTCATCCTAACCGCCCAGAATCACTCAATCGGGAACCGCCGGAACGATCGGTTTCGGCGCGAATAGTGGCTCTGCGGTGACCTACCTCCTCGTCCAAGAATCAGCTGATTTCGGGCGCAAGGATCTTCATGACCCCATCGAGAGAACTGCCAAGGCATGCGGTAGCTGACCGATCAGGTAGATCCCGAGCAGATAGGCCATCGCGGTCACGAGCACCATGGGCGCGGCGGGGGAGCGGGGCTTGAGCGCGGTCCAGGCCCAGAAGAGCCCGAAGACGATCATCCAGTCGCGCCAGTAGCCGGACGCGGGCTGCGCTGCGAGACGCCATACGATGAGCGCCGCTGCCGCAGCGAGCTCTCTCCACGAAACCGCTGGGCCTTCATTCGTCGCCATCGTTGACGTTTTATAGTCCGCTTGCTTGACTCTGTCCATGATTTCCGGAACGTCCGCGTGATCCTGGGCCTCTTTGCGATGGTGGCGGTCCACGCCGCCGTGCTCCTCGGGGCCCACGCGATCCTCCGGCGCGCGACCACGGGGAACGGGGCGGTCGACCTCGTCCTCTTCCTCCTCCTGCGATTCGCGATCCTCTCGGCCGCGATGCTCGCGGCGGGCTGGGCGGGGCTTCTGAGACCGCTGCCGCTCGGGATCGCCGGGGCGGCCGCGCTGGGCGGCCTGATCCTCCTCGGCGAGCACCGCGCGATCCGCCGCCCGGCGCTTCCCGACTTCGGGCGCGTCCTCCCCGTCCTCGCCGCGGTCGTCCTCCTCCGGCTCCTCGTGCAAGTCTGGTTCTTCGCGCCCTACACGTTGGACGCGCTCTCCTATCACCTGACCAAGATCCCCGAATGGGTCCGCGCCGGCGGGTTCACCCGCGAGATGGGCGTCGACACCCATGCCCCTTTCCCCGCGGGGTTCGAGCTTGTCGAGACCGCCTGGGTCGTCTTCCTCCACCACGACGTCCTGATCGAGATGGCGGGGGTCGAGTTCCTCGCCCTGGGAGCGGCGGCGACGTTCGCGCTCGCCCGGTCGGCGGGCCTCTCCGACCGGAGCGCCTTCTTCGCGGCGCTCCTTTATGTGCTGACGCCGGGCGTCCACGTGAGCGCGACCTCGTGTCTCAACGACGTCCCCGTGGCGGCGCTGGTCCTGTCGGCCGCGGCGCTCCTGGCCGCGCGGGCGCCGCATGGCTGGGCGCTCCTCGCGTTCGGCCTCGGGATCGGCATCAAGCCGACGTTCGGCTACGCCCTGCCGGGGCTCCTCCTCCTCGCGTTCCTCGTCCGGAAGAAGCCGCCGCTCGAGGCCCGCGGGCCGCACTGGGCGGCGGGACTCGCGGCCCTTGGCCTCGCCGTCGGGCTCTCCTGGTATCTCCGGAACCTCGTCTGGTACGGGAACCCGATCCACCCGGTCGGCACGAAGGGCCTGATCAACTCGCTCGGCTACGTCCAGATCCAGTTCGGGCCGAGCTTCTCGTCGGGGTACCGGAACCTGATCGGGCTCATCGCCAACCGGGTCTACGACGACCATATCGGGTATGCCTCCCACCTGACCCACACCTCCGGGTGGGGGTCGGTGGGCTTCGCCTGCGGCTTCCTGGCGCTGCTCGTGGCCCTCCGGCAGGAGCCGCGCCTCCGCCCCCTCTTCCTGGGACTGACGGCGTCGCTCCTCTCGGTCCTCTTCCTCGTCAACCACGATCCCTGGTGCTCGCGGTTCGTGCTCTTCTACCCGGCCCTCCTCTCGATCGCCGTGGCTCACGTGGCGGAGCGCCTCCGGCCCGTGCTCCTGGTCGCGGGCGCCGCGCTTGCCTACCAGTTCCTGGCCACCCTGTTCCCCCTCGACCTGCCGCTCCAGCACGCCCGGACGCTGGCGAGCATGGGGTGGCGGGAACGGTCGATGGCGCGCGTCTTCCAGGCGGAGTCCAGGGAGCCCGCGGTCGCCTACTATGTCCGTGAGCCCGTCCACAACCGCGGCGAGTCCTACCTTCTATATGGCCCCGACTACTCGGGGCGCGTCGTCTACCTGAGAGGCTCGACGGCCGACCAGGTATCGGCGGAGATGGAGCGCGACGGGGTCCGCCGGCTCTACTCCGCGCGAAGAAACCCGCCCGGCGACCCCGTTCTGGCGGATTCGCTTCGGCGGAGGCTCCTCGAGTGGCCGGGAGGCCGGTTCTTCGTCCGGCCGTGACCTTCAAAATTATTTTTTCAAACTCGTACGATTTTTCTTGTGCGCCGCAGTCGTTTGCGCTATCTAGAACCTGCCGGCCAGGGACGTTCCT
>CAZSCC010000259.1:0-6212 GCA_964604905.1 uncultured Planctomycetales bacterium | reverse complement strand
GGAGCGCGGCGCGGTCGAGCTTCCCGGAGACGAGCGCGTCCATCTTGGGGACGCCCGTGATCAGGCACTGTCCGGGCTTCCGGACGAACCCCTGCTTCCGGTAGGCCCCGGCGTGGTAGCGTCCGGCGAGGCAGAGGTGGTCGAACTGCAGGTACTTCTCGCGGACGCCGAGGTTCTTGAACGAGACGCCGTGGAAGACCTGGACCACCTTGCCGACGGAGCGCGGCCGAGGCGGCGACTTGTGGGCGGCCACCAGGACGTCGAAGTCCATCCCCCGCATCTGCTCGACCGGGATGACGCGCGAACGGTCGACCGGGAAGGGCTCGTAGAAGCCCTCGATCCGGTAGCGGGCGTCGCCCTCGATCTCCTCGTTCTTGAACCCGCCGGAGAGCCAGAACTCGATCCGGGGATCTCGGACGAGCCGCTCGTAGACGGGGAGGACGCAGGCGAAGTGGACCCACGCCGCGCCCGAGAAGAGGATCCGCTTGCGGGGAGCGTCGCTCATCGAGGTCCTCCTAGACGTTGGTTCAGGGCCTCCACCACCGCCGCCACCGACCCGGGCTTCTCGGGGAACGCCTTCGCGAGGCCGAGCTCGCAGGACCGGCGGAAGAACGCCTCGGTCGCCCGGGTCATCAGCGGGTCGACCCCGATTTCGCGAAGCGTCTCGAGCACCTGGGTCATCTCGTGATGGCGCCGCGCGGAGGCGCCGGGATGGGTCTGGATCCAGTTCGAGGCCACCTTCTCGAAGGGAGTGCGCGTCATGAGGTCGCGCACGAGGTCGGCCCAGAGCGGCTCATCGAGCCCCGCCCGGCGGCCGGCGACCATGAGTTCCAGGAGCAGCGCCTCCACGCCTTTCGAGAAGACGCTCCGGAGCATCTTGAAGAGCGAGACCTGCCCGAGCTCGCCGGAGAAGTACGACACGCGGAGCCCCAGCCGGCTGAGCTCCGTCGCCGCGGCCTGTCCCTTCTCGCCGCCCGTCAGCGCCGGCGTCGCCGCGCCGGTCGCCCCGACGGCCCCGAGGATCGCGCCCTCGACGAAATCCGCTCCCGAAGGGCGGATGATCCCCGCGATCTCCCGCTTGACGGCGGGCGAGGTCGAGTTGAAGTCCACGAAGACCTGACCGGGCTTGAGATGCGCCGCGCACTCGCGCGCGGCCGCCGGCGCGGTCTGCGAGCGCACCGTGGAGAGCACGAAGTCGGCGCCCCGCAGCGCCTCCGGCAGCGGACGGAACTCGATGCCCGACGCCTTCACCCGGCGCTCGAGGCGGTCCGACCCGCCCGGCCGCGTCAGGTTGACGTCGTAGACCGCCACCTCCCCGCCGTTCTCCCGGATCGCCTTGGAGAAGGCGGAGGCGACCTCCCCGAATCCGACGAAGCTTATGCGAGAGGTCGGCACGCGCGCTTCTCCGCACTCTGCAGGGCCTTCACGTCCTGGAGCTCGAAGATCCGGCCGAGCGGGACCATCCGGTCGTCGATCGTGTGGATGCCCCCGGCCCGCTTGATCTCGGCCAGCAACTCCTCCTGGGCGCGGACCGCGGCCCTCATGGGCTGGTTGGCGTAGATGACCATCCTCACGTTGCCCATCGCCCGGATCCTCTTTTCCGTGAGCGAGGGATAGATCGTCGGCACGAGGACGAGCGGCACCGCGCCGTCCCAGCGCCGGGAGAATTCGAGGATCTCGTCGGGGGACTCGGAACGCGAGTGGATCAGGATCAGGTCGGCCCCGGCTGCCTCGTAGGCGCGCGCGCGGCGGAGCGCCTCCTCCTGTCCCCACCCGGCCACGAGTGCCTCCACCCGGGCCACGACCGCGAAGCCGGCGCTCTTGCGCGTCCCGACGGCCGTTTCGATCTTGACCGAGAATTCCTCCAGGGTGGCCAGGTCCTGCCGGCCGTCCGGGAGGAGGCTGTTCTCTTTGGGGAAGCTCTTGTCCTCGAAGCAGGCGCCGCCGATCCCGGCCTCCTCGAAGAGCTTCACCGCGTAGGCGACGTTCCGCTCGTTCCCGTAGCCGGTGTCGCAATCGGCGAGCACCGGAATCCCCACCGCCTCCCGCATGGTCCGGGCGGCGTGGAGGTACTGGCTCATCGAGACCAGGCTCGCGTCGGGCACCGCATAGGAGGCGGAGACCCCCAGGCTGCTCGACCACACGAAGTCGAAGCCCGCGCGCTCGATGAGCCGCGCCTCGAGGGCGTCGCGCGCCCCGACGCCGACGAGCAGGTCCTTGTTCGCGATCCAGGAGTCCATGCTAGACCTTCTTCACCTTGATGCCCGTGATCGAGGGAAGACCGGCGGCGATCTCGGTCTGGGCGGCCTCGCCGTTCACGTCGGTGTCGACCTTCCGGAAGAGGCCGTCAAGCTTCCCCTCCTCGGCCCAGCCCATCGCGGTCTTCTCGCGCTCGCCGAGCTTGCCGTCGCCGTCCCAGTCGAAGTCCTTGATGTCCTTGAGGCGGAGGGCCTCGTCCATGGCCTTCTTCTCCGTGTCGTCAAGCTTGCCGTCGGCGTTCACGTCGTACTTCTTCACGTCCTTGGCCGTCTTCTTCTGGCCGATCGACGGGTCGGCCGCGTTGAGCGCGGCCTCGCCGGCCTTGCGCGCCGCGGGGGCGAACGCGCGGAACTCGACCTTGTTGAGCGTCCCGTTGCCGTCCGCGTCGGCGGCCTTGATGAGCGAGGCGAGGTCGGCCGTTATTTTCTTCAGGGCCGCCTCCTGGGGCGACGACGCGTCTTGGGCCGAGAGCGTCCCGCAGATGATCGCCAGCGCCAGCATCGTGGCCTTCATGTCCTTCTCCTTATCAATTCCGGTTTCCGGTTCCGTTCTAAGGTTGCGTCGGGCGGGGCATGAGGTTGCGGATCCACCGCTCCGAGTTCGAGGCGAACTCGGCGTGGCGCGGGCGGCTCGGGTCGAGGTGGGCCTTGAGGCCCTCCACGGCGGCCTTCACCTGCGCCTGGTACCGGGCGTCGACCGCGTCCTTTTGCTGCTGGTAGGCGGCGTAGGTGGTCGGGTTCGCCTTGTCCTTCGGGGGGAGCACCAGGCGGGCCGCGTCGTAGTCCTTCCGCGCCATCGCGGCGGCGGAGGCCGCGGCCTGGGCCGCATGGGAGAAGGGAGTCCTCGCGGACGGGCCCAGCTCGAGAAACTCCATCGTGGAGGCCAGCACGGTCTGGGCGTACTTGGCCTCGTCGAAGCGGCTCCGCGCCTTGACCACCCGGTCGAGGTCCTTCCAGAAGGCGCTGAACGAATCCTGGGCGTCGAGGACTTCCTGGACTTTCGGATCGCTACGGATGATGGAGGACGCGGCCGTCCCCTGGACGGCGGCTTTGGAATTGGAAGACGAGGCGGCCGGGATCACGAGGGGGGCCTCGCGGATGGTCGGGAGGGGCTCAGGAGAAGAAGAGTAGGGGCGGCCGCCGGTCTCGATCGGGCTCTCGGACCGGGACGGCCGCGGCGCGGTCTGCAGCGTGGTGCGCATCTCCTCCTCGTCCCGGAGGCGGCCCATGAGGACCACGTTGAAGAGGAGGGAGACCGCCAGCGCGATGCCCAGTCCGACCAGGGGAATCTTCATGTTACCGCTTCTCCTCTTTGTTCTTCTTCCCCGCCTCCTGCTCCTTGAGGATCGCGCCGCTCGTCGCGTCGAAGGCGACCCAGCGCACCCGGCCCTCCGAGACGATCGTCAGATGGACCTCCGCCCTCCCCTTCTCGATCTCGAGCTCGGCGGCGACCGCCGTGCCCGGGACGCTGCGGAGGGCGTTCTCGATCAGGTCCGCCAGCGGGGTCTTGAAGGCCCGGGCGAGGCGCGAATGGTCGTCGTCCTCGGTCTTCTTCTCGACCAGGGCGCCGGTCTTCGCGTCCAGGCCGATCTCGACGGTCTTGTCATCCTTGGCGACGTCGACCGCGTAGACGACCGTCCCGTCCTCGTCCTCGAGCCCCGCATCGATCGCGGCGCCGCCCCCGGCCTCGAGGAGCGCGCTGCGGATCGCGTCGGCCAGCGAGAACCTGGCCGCCTTGAGGAGGACGGCGTACTTGAGCGCTTCCGGGCTGGGATCGACGATCTTCTCCTCGGGCGGGAAGGTGCGGGTCTTGGGCGCGGAGAGCGAGCCGGTTTCGAGCGGGGCCGGCCGCACGAGCAGGACGGCCACGACCGCGAAGAAGACCGCGGCGGCGGCGGCGACGGGCCACCACGCGGCGGGCCCCCGGCGGACACGTACGGGGGTGCGGGCGAGGAGGCGCTCCCGGAGGCCCTCCGGGAGTTCCGGCGCGAGCGCCTCGCGCAGCCGGGCGCGCTCGACCTTCACGCGGCCGGCGAACACCGCGCACTCGGCGCACCCGTCGAGGTGGTCATGGACGACGGCGTCCTCTTCATCGGAGAGGAGGCCGTACAGGGAGTCCGAGACCATCTCGGGCGCGGGGTGGCCGCTCATTCCTGCACCTTCTTCCGGAGCGCGGCGATCGCGCGGTGGAGCAGCATGCGGGTGGCGCCGGCGGGAAGGCCCAGCGCCTCGGCGATCTGGCGCGGCTTGAGGTCAAGCACGAAGTGGTGGTGGAGGACGATCTGGTAGCGCTCGGGAAGCTCGCGGATCCTCTCGCGGAGGGTCTCCACGTCCGCGCCGTCGAGCGGATCGCCCACCAAGCCCGTCTCGGTCCCCGGCTCGACCAGGACCTCGCGGGCGCGCAAACGGCGCCGATCGAAGCAGAGGTTCATCGCCACGGTTGCCACCCACTTCCGGACATCCTCGGGCTCCCCTTCCTTCCCGACGCGGGCGCAGAGGCGCGCCAGGGTCTCCTGGGCTGCTTCCTCGGCATCGGCCTCGCGCTTGAGGATGCGGAGACAGAGGCCGTAGAGGCCGGGGAGGACGAGCTGGAGCAGGGCTTCCCCCGCGGCGCGGTTGCCCCGCGCCCACTCCGCGAGGAGCGCCTTCTCGTTTCCGGTCCCGGACGGTTCGACCACGGTTTCAAGCATACCAAAGGACGGGGAGTTCGCGGATCGTCACGCGGCTTTACGAATATCCAGCAGCCTAAAGTCGGGCACCTTAAACCGTGATGAACCCTTCCTACAGCAAAGGCCCCCACCCTCACTTGGAGGCAGGGGGCCTTCGCGATAGGGAGGGGTCTAAGCAAGTCCAGGTGGATTCATGAGCACGTTTCTCACCACAAAGGCACAAAGAACACCAAGAAGATCCTCTGTACGGAAAAGAGAATAAGTCTTCTTTGTGGGCTTTGTGCCTTTGTGGTGAAATCCATGCTCGCGTTTCAAGTTGGGCACACTTAGAATCGATAGTGGAGCGACAGATAGTAGATGTTCCTCTTGTAGTCGGTGGTCTCGCCGAGGGAACCCGGGTCGTCGGGACGGTCGGTGAACTGGCGGCGCCACTCGTATCCGAGCTTCACGTCCCAGCCTTTGCTGAAGCCGTACTTCAGGAACATGCCGAAATCGTCGCGCGTGTCGTTGCGCCCGCTGTGGGAGACGTCGAGTCGGTTGCCGGAGTCGAAGTCCTTCAGGAGGCGGGAGTACTCCACTCCCAGGTCGATGTCGGGACCGATCGAAGCGCCGAGCGTGACCCCGAAACGCTGTTCCGTCCGCGTCCGGTCCACGGCCTGGAGCGATCGGGCATTGGCATCGGTGGTGTCGCCGTCCCCGCTGAAGTCCACGCCGAAGAACGTCTCGTCCAGGAGGACGACCTCCGTTTCGGTGGGACCGTCCACCGTCTCGTTTTTGTAGAAGACGCCTCCCTTGAGGACCCAGCCGCTCCCCTTGGCGGCGCCGTTCCGGAAGGCGTAGGAGGCGTCGAGGCCCGCGCGGACGGAAGGGGCCGTCTCGTCGCGGCCGTCGAACGGAGCGGCGTAGGTCCGCATCCGGTATCCCGCCGCGACCGCGCCTTCCAGGCCGAACGGTTGCTGCGCGGTGCGGTCCACGAGGCGATGGCGGTACTGCAGCTGGAGATCGAACTCGCGGTAGACCCCGTCCTCGTAGATCCGCTCGTCGGAGGAGATGTTCCCGTTCCCGCTCGTGTCCACGCCGTCGGCCAGGTAGTTCTTGTTGAAGTACTCCGGGAGGATCCCGACGGAGAGCCCCAGATGGCCGTCCGGACCGACGGTCTGGCCCACTCCCAGACCGAGATCGAAGTGGGTCCGCCGAGGGTTGAGGAAATAGACGGGGATCTTGAGGCCGATCCACGCGTCCAGCCGCCGCCCGAGGGGACTCGGGCCCTTGAGCTCGAAGCGGC
>CAZSCC010000258.1:0-2982 GCA_964604905.1 uncultured Planctomycetales bacterium | reverse complement strand
GGTCTCGGCCGATCCGGCACTCACGCGCACGGTCGAGGGCGAGGTTGAGGGCAGGAGCCCTCCTCATACCCTCGGCGATGCCTGCTAAAGCCCCAAACCGCGGCGTCCCCGTCAGGGCTGCAAAAGGAAATGCCTATAGGTTGTCCGGGCTCGTGTGGTCATTCCCGTCCGCAGAGCGGCTTGATCAGGACCGTCTCGTCTCCTTCATGCCGGATGATCCATCCCGAGCGTGCGCCTGTTTCTGGCACCGCGCCCGTGCTCGTCGAAGACGAAGAAGCCGGTGGGTTCACAAGGCCTGCAGCGAAGAAGTCCGGCCACCCAGCTCCTGGGGTTAGCCCCGCCCCGTACGCCGCCGCTGTTGCTCTTACGGTGGACGGGTCCCAACTGTCGTTGTTGTTGATTTCGCCAGTGCCGCCCGCCATGATGGGGGGAGGTCTGACGCCTGCCAGAAACCCCACAGGGCCGTACATGTGGCAGAGACCAAGGACCGCGTGACCAAACTCATGGGCGACCGTGTCGCGGCTCTCTCGATCCAGAGACGAAAGGACCCCGATGCGCGCCGACTGAATCTCATACCCGCGGCGAGTTGTAGCGGCGCAGCCCGAGGATCCATCACCACAGAAGCGCGCCAGGCTCGCGGCGTCCAACGCGGCGAACGTGATCTCGCCATCGCGCGGTCGCGGATCCGGATCATTCACCATCTCCACGGTCCCACGGACGGATCCGTGGGTCGCTTCGGGAATCTGAGCGACTGTCTTCGTCACAACCTCCGCCAGGGAGGAAGGCACCGAGGTCGACACCAGGACCCGGATGTCAGAGCCGGCCGGCCAACCAGTCATCGTGCCACTACAGAACGGCGGTTGGTCCCTCAAGGGCCCCGTGCCCAGAAAGATCGCTTCGATGAAGTCTCGCGGATCCAGCGACCGCACCATCACGTCTTCGGAGGGTGGTCCGGTGCCGGCCTCGTTCCTGGCCTTCACGCGTATGTAGAACTTCCCTACGGGCGCCGGCTGCCAGTGGTGGGACGGGGCGGAAGAGCCGGTGTCGATCACCGCCACGTCCGAGAGCCCCGGCGACGTTCCCACTTCGACGAGGAAGGCCGGACCCACAACCGAGCCCGCCCCGAACGCCCATTTCAAGTCGACAGCGTTCCGGTTGCCGGCCTCAGCCGTCACGACGAAGTCCAGGTCCGTAACTGGTCCAGGGGGGAGGACGGAGCCGCAGCCGTCCAGAAGAAAGGCAACACACAACGCCGCGACGCGCCAGAGATGCTTCATTTCTAGCCCTTCGTGCTTCAGGCGCCGAGCGTAGCCGTGGCCAATGCGGCCTGTCAATACGAAGCTGCCTCCTCCAGGAGCGAGTCGGCCGTCGCGGCCGCGCCTGTGCTAGAGTTGCGGCCGTTTGCCGAATGCGCTCATCTTGTTGCTTCTGCAGGCTTGCCCGCAAGGAGACCTGGCTTACAGCAGGCCTGCGGTTGGCACAGGCCTGAACGGCGCACCCAGCGTCGTCACCGACGGCATCCTTCCGGCCGAGGGGACGACACTGGCACCCGTCGCTGTCGCTCTTGCTGAGCGCAGCCAAGTCACGATCGATCTCGGCGCCCCCAGGACGATCCGCGCACTGGTACTACAGGGCGACAGCGACGATGTCTACCATGTGCAGGCGTCCCCCGACGGCGTGACCTGGCACGAGATCTGGGCGGCCCCGTCGTTTCCGGGCGAGGAGGGGCTGCGCACCCGTTTTGTGCAATTTCCCCCACAGCCCGATTTGCGCTACTTACGGGTCCGCGGCTCGGACGGCGATAGCCTCTTCTCGATTTCCGAGATACGCGCCTACTGCGAGGTGCCCCAGGCCTGGCCACCCGTACTTGTGGCGAGGCCCGAGCCCCGCCTGCGCCCTTTCTACCTCTGGTGGACGAAGCTCAACCAGGCGAAGATGGTCGACATCAAGGGCATTGTCGCCCTTCTTGGCTGTGTTGCGCCGAGCGCCTGGAAGAAGCGCCGGTCCATGCTCCCGAACGAGAGCAAGCCCATGTTCCCCGCGTATGAGTAAGGAAGAATGGCCTGCGGCCCGGCGGCGGCGGCGATCGCCTTGAAACGAGCAGCGATCGTGTCGAGCGCTTCGTCCCACGTGACCCGCGCAAACTTTCCCTCCCCCTTCTTCCCGATCCGCTTCAACGGGTGGAGGATCCGGTCGGGGCTGTAGACGCGGTCGAGGTACTGGTTCACCTTCGCGCAGAGAAACCCCTGCGTGAAGCGGTGATCGGGGTCGCCGCCGATCGCGACGGCCTTGTCTCCCTCGACCGTCACGGTCATCACGCAGGTGTCCGGGCAGTCGTGAGGGCAGACGACCTTGAGGACGCGGCGGGGGGGGGACGTGCTCATGATTTCATGCTATCCCTGGATCGGACGGGGGCGGCCCTTGTCGTCCACCGCGACCAGGACGACCTCGGCCTCGGTGACCTTGACCTCTTCGCCGCGGCCGCCTCCCCAGCGTTCGGCCACCACCGTCACCTTGACGGTCACCGACGTGCGCCCCACCCGAACCGTCTCGGTGAAGAAGCTCACGATGTCGCCGAGGAAGACCGGCTCGTGGAACTCCACCTCGCGCATCGCCTTCGTCACGTAGCGGTGGGCTGCGAGCTTGCGCGCTTCCACCGCCGACGCGAGGTCGATGTTCGAGAGGATCACGCCGCCGAAGATGGTGCCCAAGGCGTTCGTGTCCTTCGGGAGGAGCAGCAGCTTGATGGCGGGGATGCGATCGGCAGGCATCCGTCTAGGATAAGCGGAAACGGCTTCCGTAGGCTCTGCCCGGCCGGCCGCTTCAATGGACGTCTCGGGCGCTCGTGACAAACCCTTTGGCGGGCCGAAACCACCCGATCCCCGAGGCCCGGGTGCGGACCTGTCTCGGCGCGAGCTCGGCGCACACTCTTCTCCCCGCCGCACACCGGGGACTCGTTCTTGATTCGCGCCGGTCTCTCCC
>CAZSCC010000257.1:0-13165 GCA_964604905.1 uncultured Planctomycetales bacterium | reverse complement strand
CGTCGTTCATGTTCATGGTCGGCGTCGCCGTCCCCTACTCGGTGGCAAGCCGCCGCGCCAAGGGCGACTCCGAGGGCCGCATCCTCGCCCACGCCCTCGGGCGATCGCTCCTCCTCGTCCTCCTCGGCGTCTTCATCTCCTCCAACAACGCCCGGCAGACGAACTGGACCTTCGTCAACGTCCTCAGCCAGATCGGCCTGGGCTACGCGTTCCTCGTCCTCCTCCAGGGCCGCGGCCTCCGCGTCCAGGGGGCGACCCTGGCCGCCACGCTGGTCGGGTACTGGCTCTGCTTCGCCCTCACCCCGACCTCCGGCGACTGGGCCTCCCACTGGCGGCTCGACGCCAACTTCGCCACCCGCTTCGACCGCGGGTTCCTCAACCTATTTCCGCCCCACGCGTTCACGGGCGACAAGGGGGGCTACGCGACCCTCAACTTCATCCCCTCGACCGCCACCATGCTCGTCGGCGTCATGGCCGGCGAGATGCTCCGCGGCCCGCGCCTCCCCATGGAGAAATTCAAGCTCCTGCTGGCCTCGGGCGCGGCCTGCTTCGGCATCAGCATCCTCTGCGATCCCCAGATCCTCCCCTTCGTCTCGAACGCCTGGGTGATCTGCCCCATCGTCAAGCGCAACTGGACCCCGTCGTGGGCGCTCTTCTGCTCGGGCTGGACCCTCTGGATCCTGGCCGCCTTCTATTGGGTCATCGACGTGCGGGGCTGGAAGCGCTGGACTTTCCCCTTCGTCGTGGTCGGCATGAACTGCACCGCGATGTACTGCATGTGGCAGATGTTCAAGGGGTGGGTGCTGCAGTCGATCCAGACCCACTTCGGCCGCGCGCTCTTCGAGACCCCCTACGGCCCGATCGCCGCCTCGATCGCCTGGACGGCGGTCCTCTGGCTGATCTGCCTGTGGATGTACCGCCGGAAGATCTTCCTGAGGATCTAAGGCTCAACCGAGAAAGTTGGGACGAGATTCACCACAAAGTCACAAAGCACACCAAGAAGACCCGGATTTGTAGGGAAAACGACGGATTCTTTGTGCCCTTTGTGACTTTGTGGTGAATACATCCTTACGAATTCACCGGGACTGACTTAGCGGACGTCCACCGACAGCACCCGCAGGCGCTTCCCGTTCGCGTTCCACTGCAGCCGGCCCGTCCGGCCCTTCCCTTCGATCGTCGCCGCCACCGCCCTCCCGTCCAGCGTCGCCGTCACCGAATCGCCCTGGCAGGTGAAGACCAGCTCGTGCGGCCCGGGCCCCAGCGCGGCGAAGGAGTTCGTGTTGAAGGTGACCGCCACCCCCCCGCCCGCCCCCTGCCTCACCTTGAAGTAGAGGTTGTCGATCCCCGACCCCTCGAAGCGGAACCGGAATTCGCCGTCGCCGAATTCCTCGGCCGACTGGGCCGCACCGCTCCCCGATAAGAGCAGGGCGCCGTCCTCCACCCGCCAGGACGCGTGCGACTGCGGATTGAGCACCCCCAGGGTCTTCCCATCGAAGAGCGGCCGCCACGGCTTCGTCCCTGCGCCCTTCTCGTACAGCGTCCGGAGTTCCCCCCCGGAAAGCGCCCGGCCGTACACCCGCACGTCGTCGATCATGCCGACCAGCGACTCGCCAACCGCGCTGATGTAGAGGTCCCCGCCCGCGGCCAGCGTTCCCCCCGGCGTGGCCGACCCGCGCTCCACCCCGTCCAGGTAGACCCGTTGCGTCACTCCGTCCCAGGTGCCCGCGACGAAGTGCCAGCGGCCCTTCTCGAGGGCGTTATCCACCGTCAGCTGCCGCAGTTGGTCCCCGGTCTTGATATAGAAGTGCAGCCGCCGGAGCTTGTTCTCGTGGCGCAGCACCGCCACCTCGTTCCGGATCGAGACGTACCGCTGCACGTGGGTGTCGAGCACGTCGTGCCACACCCACGCCGCCAGCGTCATCGCCGGGGACGAGAATGCGAACGGCGAAATCGTGATCTCGCCCGCATGCACGATTTTTGCGGCGCCCCCGATCTTCCCCGGCACCCACGCGACGCCCCCGAGGACCGCCCCCTCCGCCCGGTCCAGCGTCCAGTGGCCGAGGAGGGCATCCCCCGCGTCCCGCCGCTTCAGCTCCCCGAGCGCGGCGTCGATCTGCGCCGACCACTCCGCCGTCGCGTGCCGCTTCCGCGCCGCCTCGAGCGCCTTCGCGTCCTTCCCCAGCTTCCCGATCTCCTCCGCATACGCGACCTTCTGCCGCGCCGTCACGGCGTCGAAGAGCTCCATCGCTTCGCGATAGTGGAGCGTGGAATCGGACTTCTTCAGCGCCTCGGTCGCCGCGGCGACGTGGCCGTCGACGTCCTCGGGCCGCTCCTTCACGGCCTGCTTGGCGCGGTCGATCGCGGCCCGGGCCTCGCCCGGCCGCGGGTCCTCGACGGGACGCGGGGGAGGAGGCTTGGAGACCGGGGGAGGAGGGGCGGGCGGCGGGCCTCCGGAGAGGGCGGCCACGGCGATGCCGATCACGACCAGCGCCCCCACGCCGGCGGCGATCCAGACGCCCGGACTCGGCTTCGGCTTCGACGCCCCCTCCTCGCGCGCCCTCTGGATCCGCGTCGTCGAGGCGGGCCGCAAGGCTCGGGCGGTCTCGATCTTGGTGCTCGAGGGGAGCTTGCCGCCCCGGCCCTCCAGTTCCCGTCGCTCCTCGGGAGAGAGCGAGGCGAGGAGGTCCGCGCCACAGGCCTTGCAGGCGATCCGGTTCCCGCAGCGGATCGCATCGCCCTTCTCCAGATCGCCCCCCGTCAGGCGGATCTGGCACTTGAAGCAGTAGACGATCTCCTGGCCCATGGTCTGCTATAGTGTATCCCGCCGCTGCGCAGAACGCTTCCCACGCGACCGGCCGGCACCCCCGTTTCGCGCGTGGCACGCCCTTTGCCATCATGAGTGGAATGACCGAAACGCGATATAACCCACGGGCACTCCTCGTGGCCGGCCTGGGCCTCGTCGCCCTGGCGGCGACCTTCCTCCTCCCCCCGATCGTCCAGTGGAAGGACTACCACGCCCTGGCGGACGCGCGCTCGGTCGCCGGCCTCCCCAACGCCCTCAACGTCCTCTCGAACCTCCCGTTCCTGATCGTCGGCCTCCTCGGCCTGCGCTTCCTGGCGAAGCCCTCCGATTCCTTCCGCGAGCGGTGGGAGCGCGGCCCCTACGCGGTCCTCATGGTCGCCTTCGTCCTCATCGGCCTCGGATCGAGCTACTACCATTGGAACCCGACCAACCAGACGCTCTTCTGGGACCGCCTCCCGCTGGCCCTCATCTTCAGCTCGATCCTGGGGGTCACGATCATCGAGCGGGTGAGCGTCCGCTGGGGGGCGCTCCTCTTCTTCCCGCTCGTCGCGGCGGGCGTGGCGAGCGTGCTCTACTGGCATCTCGGAAACGCCGAGGGGCGCGGCGACCTCCGCTTCTACGGTCTGGTCCAGGGCGGCGCCATCCTCGCGGTCCCGATCCTGGTCCTCCTCTTCCCCCCGCGCTACACGGGCGCGCGCGAACTCCTGATCGTGGTCGCGATCTACGCCTTCGCCAAGGTCTTCGAGATGTACGACGCGCACGTCTACCGGCTGGGCGAGCTCATCAGCGGCCACACGATCAAGCACCTCCTGGGCGGCCTCGCGGCGTGGAGGTTCCTCCAGATGCTGCGCCGCCGCAGGCCCGTCGAAACGCTTGTCCCCTCTCCGGCCCAGGCGTAGACTGCGGCGATGAGAGAGAAACCCCTCCGCAGCACCGTCATCGGCAGCTATCCCTTCCCCGGCTGGCTGGAGTTCGCCTGCCAGAACCTGGAGAAGTTCGGGCCCGACGATCGCGCGGAGGCGCAGGACGACGCCGTCATCGCCGCGATCCACGACCAGGTCGCGGCGGGGCTCGATGTGATCACCGACGGCGAGCAGACCCGCCTCGACTTCAACCTCTCGTTCTACGGCTTTCTCCAGGGGATCGCGCTCGAAGCCCAGCCGCCGCGCCGCTTCGGCCCGCCCGCTCACGACCAGCGGGGGAAGCACGCGATCACGGGCGAGCTCCGCGCGCCGCGGGGCCTGGGGGTGGTCGAGGAATACGAGCGCCTGAAGCGGCTCGCGCCACCGGGACCGACGCTCAAGGCGAGCGTGCCCGGACCTTACACGCTCTCCGGTCGGCTCGTCCCCAACGACCGCTACAAGGACCGCTGGGCGGTCACGGAGGCGCTGGTCCCGATCGTCCGCGCCGAGCTCGAGGCGCTCGTCAAGGCGGGCTGCCGCGAAGTCTGCGTCGACGAGCCCTCGATGAGCTGCTACGCCCACCGCGAGGACCCGAAGCGCTTCGTCGAGATCTTCAACCGCACGGTCGAGCCGGTGGTCGGGAAGACGCGGCTCTCGACCCATCTCTGCTTCGGCAACTTCAAGGCGCGCGCCGTCGCGCCGCGCCGCTACGCGCCGATGTTCCCCGCCTTCCTCGACGTCAAGGTCGACGAGGTCCACGTCGAGATGGCCAGCCGCGAGTTCGCCGAGATCGAAGTGATCGCCGCGATCGCCGCCCGCCGCGACGTCGCGGTCGGGATCATCGACGTGAAGAACTACTACGTGGAGACGCCCGAGGACGTGGCCAACCGAGTGCGACTGTGTCTCAAGCACGCGCCGGCGGAGAAGCTAGCGCTCTCGACCGACTGCGGCCTCTCGCAGACCGCCCGCTGGGCGGCGCGGCAGAAGCTGAAGAGCCTGGTCGAGGGGGTGAGGCGCGTCCGGGATATGATAAAGTAAGCGGCTTACTTTATCATATCATTTCGCCGCCGCCCGGCGCGCGATGAACTGCACCACCTTGGGGAGCTTGCACTTCGGCACCAGCGCGAGCGCCCGCGCCGAGTCCGCACCGACCAAAGGCTCCAGACCGTACCAGATCACGAGCGGAAGGTTCGCGTCCGACGCGTCCTCCGCCCGGCCCACCAGCCCTTCCAGGATCCCCCAGCGCGCCGCGACCGGCAGCCGCTGGGCCGCCGACGCGAGATAGAGCCGCACGAGCGCCGACGGGTCTTCCTTCGCCATCGACTCGAAGCGCCCGCGCACCGCCTCCGAGAGCTCTCGCTTTTCGGCCAGCAGCTGGACCGTCCACCCGCGGACGTACTCCGACGCGCTCTTGAGCCCCTCGAGCGCCAGCGCCTCTGAGAGACCGCCCGTGACGTGCAGCGCCCAGAGCGCGCGCAGCTTCCGCGTCTCGTCGGGGTTCTCCGCGAGGATTCGAGCCAGCCCCGCGTGGACCGCGGGGTCGGGGCCGCGTTCCTGGAGGAGCCGCCGCGCCTGACGCACGTACCAGTCGTTCTCGTGCAGCTGCAGCTTGACCAGCTCGTCGCCCTTCAGCGCCGCGAGATCGACCGCGACCGGTTTCACTCCCTTGTACGCCACGCGGTAGACGCGGCCGTTCGTCCGGTCCTGCGGCTTCTGCTGATGGCACGCCAGCTTGTCGTACCAGTCGCTCACGTAGACGGCCCCGTCGGGACCGTACTTGACGGACAGGCCGCGGAACCACTCGTCGCTCGAGACCAGGAAGTCCTTCCCGTGCTTCCCCACGTAGCCCGATCCCGCGCGCTCCAGCAGGTCGGTGTTCACGCGGTTGCCGTGGATGTTGCACATGAAGAGCGCGTCGCGGTACTCCTTCGGGAAGGCGCCGCCCAGGTAGATCATCGCCCCCGCGTGGGCATGGCCGCCGCCGGCGGCGTTGTGGTCGCCCTGGCCGCCGCGCGAGTCCGCCCAGTTGGCCCCTGCCCAGTGGCGGTGGTCGGCGATCGTCTTGATGTCCTCGTAGGTGTACGGGTTGAAGTGGTTCCCCGACTGCCGCTGGTAGCGCGCGCCCTGGATCACGTGGTAGAGGTGCGGGATCACGCAGGCCGTGATGAACGCCTGGCCGCGGTCGTTGAAGTCGACCCCCCACGGGTTGCTCGACCCCTCGGCGAAGATCTCGAACTCGTGGCGCGTCGGGTGGTAGCGCCACACCGCGGCGTTCAGCCGGACGCGCTGCTCCTTGGGCGTCCCGGGCTTCCCCACCTCCGACTGCGTGTAGATCCCGTGGCAGCCGTAGAGCCAGCCGTCGGGGCCCCACGTGAACGAATTGAGCAGCTCGTGCATGTCCTGATGGCCCCAGCCGTCGAGGAGGACCTGCGGCGGGCCGTCGGGCACGTCGTCGCCGTTCTTGTCGGGGATGAAGAGGAAGTCGGGGTTCGAGCCGACCCAGACGCCGCCGAAGCCGACCGCGAGTGCGGTGACGCAGTTGAGCGTATCGGTGAAGACCGTCGTCTTGTCGGCGCGGCCGTCGCGGTCGCTGTCCTCCAGGATCAGGATGCGGTCCTTCCCCTCCTTCGCCCAGGTCGGGTAGGAGAGCATCTCGGCGACCCAGAGGCGGCCGCGGTCGTCCCACGCCATCGCGATGGGCTGGTGGATCTGGGGCTCCGAGGCGAAAACGCCGGCGCTGAAGTCGGCGGGGAGCTTCATCGCCTTCGCGGTGTCGGCGGGTGCCATGGCCGCGTTGCGGGCCTCGGGGAAACCCTTGGCCTGCTCGGGGCTGCCCAGGGCGATCCACCCCATCGACGTCACGAGGACCGCCACGAAGATCCGCGCCATGAGTCCCTCCCGGTGAATGAGAGCGCCCTTATACCATACGCCCCGCCCCAGAACACGCCCCATGGGGACGTCGGGAACACGTTCCCCCTCCCGGACCCGGCCCAGCACCCTGAATCCATGCAAAAGTGGCATTTTTAATGTAGTAAAGGCGTGATACGAACGCATCTCGAACGTATATTCTCCTGGGAAAAACCCCGAGGAGCGCGCCAGGGATGGCCACGGGATCGAACGCCGAGACTTACGTCCTCCGGATCCTCCACGTGGAGTCCGACGAGGCCCAGGCCTGCCTCGTCCGGGAGACCCTCCAGCAGGCCGAACGCCTCGCCCCCCAGGTGACCCGCGTCCCCGACATCTCCGAAGCGAAGCGGCGCGTCCTGCGGGAACCGTTCGACCTCGTCCTCGTCGGCCTCCACGGGCCCGACCCCCAGGGACTCGACCCGCTCCGCGGACTGGCCGCCCAGATCTCCGGCGTGCCGATCGTCCTGGTCACGGACCTCGACGGCGAGGCGCTCGCCCGCGCGGCCGTCCAGAAGGGCGCGGCCCAGGACTACCTCGTCCGGGACCACATGGGCGCGAGCCTCCTCGAGCAGGCGATCCTCTACGCCATCGAGCGCGGCCGCATGCTCGCGGCGGTCAAGGAACTGCGCCGCAAGGAGGCCCCTCCCTCCTGCTTCGACCGCCTCACCCACCTTCCCAACCGGCAGACCTTCTACGACCGACTCGGCGACGCGATCGCGCACGGCCGCCAGCAGAACCGGATGGTGGCGGTGCTGCTCCTCAACCTCGAGGGCTTCAAGCTCGTCCACAACACGCTGGGCGCGTCGATCGGCGACCCGCTCATGCAGTCGATCGCGGAGCGCCTGCTCGGCAGCGTCCCCATCGCCGTCCCGGGCCACGACCTGATCGCCCGCCTGAGCGGCGACGAGTTCGCGATCGTGCTCGGCGACGTCGCCGCGATGAAGGACGCCGCGCGCGCGGCGGAGGGGATCCTGGAGGCCTTCAACCGCCCCTTCATCCTCAACGGCCTCGAGTTCTTCATGACGACGACGATCGGCATCAGCCTCTATCCCTTCGACGGGATGGACGCGGAGTCGATGATCCACAACGCGGACATCGCGCTGCGCCGCTCGAAGGAGCAGGGGTCGAACAGCTACCAGTTCTACCTCCCCGCGGTGAACGACCAGTTCCTGACGCGCCTCGAGCTCCAGAACAGCCTGCGGATGGCGATCGCGCGCGACGAGTTCCTCGTCTACTACATGCCCCAGATCGACGTCGCGAGCGGCCGGATCGTGAGCATGGAGGCCCTGGCCCGCTGGCGCCACCCGACGCTCGGCCTCGTCCAGCCCAACGACTTCATCCCGCTGGCGGAGGAGACGGGGCTCATCCTCCCCATCGGCGAGCGCGTCCTCCGCACCGCCTGCGCGCAGGCCCGCGAGTGGCAGACCCAGGGGCTCCCCCCGATCCGCGTCTCCGTCAACTTCTCCCCCCGCCAGTTCCAGCACCAGAACCCGGTGGCGCTCGTCTCGAAGGCGCTCTCCGAGACGGGCCTTTCCGCCTCCCACCTCGAGCTCGAGATCACCGAAAGCACCCTGATGAAGGACGCCGATTCGGCCCTCGCCACGCTCCGCGCGCTCAAGGAGACGGGCGTGCGCCTGGCCATCGACGACTTCGGGACGGGCTACTCGTCGCTCAGCTATCTGCGTTTCTTCCCGATCGACGCGCTCAAGGTGGACCGCTCGTTCGTCCGCGAGCTCACCACGCGGGCCGACGACGCGGCGATCGTCTCCGCGATCATCGCCATGGCCCACAGCCTGAAGCTCAGGGTGATCGCCGAGGGAGTGGAGCACGAGCAGCATCTCGAGTGGCTCCACGCGGCGAAGTGCGACGAGGTGCAGGGCTACTACATCAGCCGGCCGGTCCCGGCCGAGGCGGCGGCGAGGCTGCTCCGGAAGTCCCAGGTCAACGGTCCCAAGTCCTGAGCCCCGAGAAGCGTGTCCGGGCAATCCGTTGAAAACCTAACCACGGAGACACAAAGACACGGAGAAGGACCGTTTCTCAAAGTTCCTCTGCGATGGCGAAGTGGGGACGGTCTTCGGATTTAAAGTCTGCTCGGTGTCTCTGTGGTGAGTCTGGTAATGCCCAGATCTCAGGCCGGAACGAGCGCGATCAGGAGCGGCTCGTTCTTGAGCGCGTCCACGTGCACCTCGATCAGAGCCTCGTCGATCTTAAGCTCCTCGTAATAGCGCGCGGGGGGCGCCGCGGGGTGGTCGTTGCCGCTGTAGCCGATCCGGCGGGCGTCGCAGATATAGTCCGCCACCTGGATGAGCTTGGCGTGGAGGCGGTGGCGTTCCGGGCCCTTCTCGGGGTCGTGGTGCCAGCGGATCGGGTCGGAGAGCTCGCGCGGAAAGTTCCAGGAGTCGAGCAGGTCGCCGGCGATCGCCGCATGGTCGGAGCCGAACCGGAGGCGCTCGGCCTCATGGAGCGGGATCCCCTCGCTCTGCGCCAGGCGCAGCGCGTGGGTGAAGGCGTCCCGGTGGTATCGGTCGAGGATGAGCTTTCCGATGTCGTGGAGGAGTCCGCTCACGAAGGCCGTCGAGGAGGAGAGCCGCTCGTCCGAATGGCTGAGCCGCCCCGCCAGCGTCCCCACGGAGACGCAGTGGACCCAGAAGTCCTCGCGCGTGTACGGGGAGTCGACGAAGAAGGCGTTGAACGACCGGATCACCGAGACGCCCATGAGGAGGTTGCGGACGTTCGAGAAGCCCAGCCGGACGATCGCGGTCTGGAGGTCGCTCACCTCTCCGCCGGCGGCCCGCAGGAAATAGACCGAATTCGCGACGCGAAGGACACGGGCGGCGATGGGCGGATCGGAGAGGATGACGCGGAGGAGATCGCTCGCGGTCGAACTGGGGTCCTCGACCACCGCCAGCGCCGTCGCCACCACGGAGGGCAACGTGGGCAGGTCCTTGATCTCGCTCAGGCGCAAGGGCAACGATTCGGGCACGCTAGAGTATCCTCCAGATCCTCGACAACCCCGGTCGGTTCCGAAGACCCGGGAGGACGACGCCGTCCTGCCTCTGGTCTGCAAACGTGAGTATACCCGCTTCGGACGGGCTGGGGAGCGGGCCATGGAATAAAAACAGAGCCGGGGTCATGCCCTACAGTAATCGTCGGGCGGGGGGATTCCTTTAGATCGGCGTGGGAGAAGTACTGATAACACATCACTACTTGATCCTCAAGCAGATGAACGTGACATCGTCGTTGAGCGGCTGCCCCGCCAGGTAGGCGTCCATGGCCCCTTCGACCGAGTCCAGGATCGCCCGGGCGGGCGCATCGGCGGGCGAGGCCAGCAGCGCCTGCTTGAGCCGGTCGACGCCGAACTGGCTGAGGGGGGGGCCGGCCTCGATCACCCCGTCCGTGTAGAGGAGGACGACATCGCCCTCTTCGAGCTGCACCTCCCGCTCCTCGAGGCCGGCGCCGAACCGGATGCCCGAGTCGACGCCGAACGGCAGGCCCTGCGCCTCGAGCTCCTCGCAGCCCCCACCCTTCCGGCGGACGAGCGGCTTCGTATGTCCCATCCGGACGTACGACATGACCCGCGTGTCGCGATCGATCGTCGCGAAAACGCCGGTGACGAAGGCCGCGCGGCGCAGTTCGGTGAAGAGGTCGCGGTTCGCCTGGATCATCAGCTCCCGCACGGGCCCGAGGCCGAGCGAGCGCACCCGGAGCGCCATCTTGGCCATGCCCATGATGATCGCGGTCTCGACCCCGTGGCCGCTCACGTCGCCGATCGAGACGCCGAAGCGGTTGTCCTCCATCGAGTAGAAGTCCAGGAAATCGCCGCTGACCGATTGCAGCGGGCGGTAGACCACGGCGATCTCGGCGATCGCGTCGGGCGCGGGCTCCACGGGGAGGAGGTGGAGCTGCTTGCGCTTGGCCTCGGCGACGCTCCGCTCGAGGTCTTCCATCGAGTCGACGCGCCGGTTGAGCGTCTCCATCTGCTGGGAGAGCTGCCAGCGCCGCTCGGTGTCGGCCGCGGCCTTGCGCTTGTTGATCTCGAGAAGGAACGAGTCCATGACGGTCGTGGGATACGGGTCGCGCCGTCCGGCGCGCCATCCAGGGCAGCGCTCCAGGAGGTGGGCGCGCATCGCGCGGAGGGCGGGGAGCGCCGGCTTCCCGCGGACGCGCACGTCGGGCGCCTCGCTCCCGCAGAGGGGACAGACCCAGGTCTGCTCCTGGTCGAGCTTGCGCCAGAGCGGGTTGACCTGGAAGCGGGAGAGGAGGTCGGCCAGCGCCGCCTGCTCCTTGAGCACCGTGTTGGGGATCGTCCCCCCCTCGCGGAGCGCCGCCTCGCCGCTGAGGACGGGGACGAGGTCCGTCGCTCCCAACTGCTCGAGGGCCTCGACGACCGCGCCGGGCGGATCGATGAGCGCAAGAGGGCGCTTTCGGCGGATCCCCTCGCGCGCGGCCTTGAGCACCGCCTGGACGAAGGCGCCATCGATCTGCGCAAGCTCGCGAAGATGGAGCGCGACGGGGTGCTTCGAGTCCCGGAGTGCGCCTTCCAACCACGCGACGAGCGCAGGGGTCGTCTTGCCCGAGAAGCGGAAGAGGACGACGGGTCCGCACGCCTCCTGGGTGACGCTGGCGTCCTCCACGCTGTGGATGACGGCGGGCAGCTGGGGCATCCCGTTAGATTAGAAAGTCCACAGTCCTCGGTCTACAGTCCTCGGTCCTCGGTCGGGGTCTCCCCACCCCCCCGGGGGGGGGAATTGACTGCGGACTATTTCCTCATCGCCGCGACGGTCTCCGACGCCACCCGCCTCACCTCGGGAGCCGGGTCTTCGAGGAGGGCGGCGATCGGCGCCAGGGCGTCGCGCGCGTCGAGCTCGGCGAGCGCGCGCACGGTCCACCAGCGGACGTCGCTCGAGGGATCGCCCAGGCAGCGGACCAGATCGGGCACCGCCGCCCGGGCGCCGAGCCGGCCGATCGCGTGGGCGGCCACCGAGCGGACGAGGCGGCTGTCGTCCTGCAGGCGGGGCCGGAGGTCTTCGGCCGCCTCGCGGGCGTCCATGTCCCGGATCGCGGCCACCGCCGCGCACCGGACGCCCCATTCGCGGTCGCGCAGGAGCTTGCGGAGGGTGGGCAGCGCCTCCTTCGCTTTGGCGGCCCCGAGGATGGACGCAACGGCGAGCCGGACGTCGGGCACGTCGTCTCCCGCGAGGGCGGAGAGCTCGGAGGCGACCTCGCGGGCCTCGAGGCGCTGGAGGAGCCGCGCGGCGCCGGAGCGCGCCGTGTCGTCGCCGGTCGCGAGGATGTCGACCGCTTCCCGGAAGGCGGTGCGGATCCCGAGGCGCGCGATCTCCTCGCAGACCCGGGCCCGGCGGGCGGAGCTGACCGCCCCCCGGAGCGCAAGCGGGGCGAGCCGCTCGAGGTCCTGCGGCTGGAGGGCGGGATACTGTCTCTGGTCCCCCTTCAGGCGGAGGTCGGCGGCGATCTCCAGGAAAATCTCGGTGGGCTCGCCCTTGACGAGGCGGTCGATCACGCCGGGGACGGCGCGGATGAGGTTCCCGGTGGCGGCCTCCCGGAGGGGGATCCTCTGGAGGAGCTCCTTGGCGCGGGCGGCGACCTCCTCGTCGGGGGTGGCGGCGGCCTTCTCCAGGGCGGGGACGGCCTTCGACCCCAGCTCCTCAAGCTTCCGGCACGCCTCCTCCCGGACCTCGATCCGGTCGGAGGAGAGCTTCTCAATGAGCTGCTGGACCGGATCGGCCTGGCCGAGGAGGAGCGCCCAGAGGAGGGTCACGGTCGCGTAACAAAACAAACGGTTTGTTTTGTTACGCGGCTACTTGACCGGGGTGACTTTGATCGCGCGGAAGGCCACCGGGCCGTGGTCGCCCTGGAACATGATCGGACCGGTCGCCGCCTCCTTGCCCGTCAGGCCGCCGGGAGTCGGGCCCTTCATCTCGCCGCCCTCCTGCACGACCTGCCCGTTCAGTTCGACCTTGACGAACTTCGCGTTCGCCGTCTTCTTCCCGTCCGCATCGAACTTCGGGGCGCGGAAGTCGATCGTCATTTTCTGCCACTCGCCGGGGGCCTTCGACGCGTTCACCTTCGGAGGAGCCACTCCGTAGATCGCCCCGATGTCCCCCTGCCCCATCTTCTCCTTGCCGAAACTGTCCAGCACCTGGACCTCGTACTCGCCCATGACGTACACGCCCGAGTTCGAGCCCTTCGGCACCATGAGCTCCAGCTCGATCAGACAGTCGCCCCACTTCGCCTCCGTGGAGATGTCCACACCGCCGCCGACGGCGTTGACCAACTCGCCGCCCTCCGAGACGGACAACTTCTTGGGGTCCGCCGGATCGAGCGACGCCTTCCCGATCTTCCACTTGCTCTTCTCGGCGTTCTTGGGCTTCCAGCCCGTCAGGTCCTTCCCGTTGAGCGGGGAATCCTGCGACACGAGCGCGAGCACGACGACGCCGAGCAGGGCCTTGATCATGGCTGGTTCTCCATCAGAGTCACCCTTGTGATACGTCGCGCGGGTCAGGTCCGCTTCACCCGCCCGAACGCAGCGTAG
>CAZSCC010000256.1:0-7587 GCA_964604905.1 uncultured Planctomycetales bacterium | reverse complement strand
CGCCGCAGCACGCCCGCAATGGCCCTTTGGGCTCGAAATCGGGCTCCCGGGTCCCGCAAAGGCTTCCGAGCGATCCGTGCGAATACGAAATCTCCTGTCGGCAACGCTCTTGCCCGCGTTAATCAACACGATCTAGCTACGGCTGCAGGCAGGCGCGCAGCCCTGCGCGGAGCTCCTCACCGTCCAGGTTGCGGCCGATGAAGACCATGATGTTGGACCGGTCGTCGCCCTCCCCCCATGCGCGGTCGGGACGGCCCTCGAACATCATGTGAACCCCCTGGAAGACCACCCGGCGCGACTCGCCCTGCACGTTCACGATCCCCTTCATGCGGAAGATGTCGGTGCCCCGCGATTTGAGGAGCGCCCCGAGCCAGGCGTTCAGCTTTTTCCCGTCCAGCGCCCCCGGCTCGCGGAGCGAGACCGAGCGGATGTCGCTCTCGTGCTCGTGATGGTCCTCCGTCAGCAGGCCGGGCGAGACCTCGAGGCGCCGGGAGAGATCGAACGCGCCCACGCCCAGGACCTTCTCGAGGTCGATCTCCGCGTTCCGCGTCCGGTGGATCCGGGCCAGGATGTTGAGCGCGCGGACCTCCTTCTCGAGCGCGTCCAGGTCCGCGTCCGTCACTAGGTCGGTCTTGTTGAGCAGCACCACGTCGCCGTAGGCGATCTGCTCGCGCGCCTCCTTCGACGTGCCCAGGTGGAGGCCGATGTGCCTGGCGTCGACCAGCGTGATGACCGCGTCCAGCCGGACCTGCGTCTTCAGGTCCTCGTCCACGAAGAAGGACTGGATCACGGGAGAAGGGTCGGCCAGGCCGGTCGTCTCGATCAGGAACGCGTCGAACCGTCCGGGCCGCCGGAGCAGGTCGTTCATGGTCTTGATCAGGTCGCCTCGGATCGAGCAGCAGACGCAGCCGTTGTTCATGACGACGAGGTCCTCCTCGGTCGCCAGGACGAGCTCGCCGTCCACGCCGATCTCGCCGAACGCGTTCTCGATGACCGCGACCTTCCAGCCCTGCCGGTTGGCGAGGATGCGATTGAGGAGCGTCGTCTTCCCGGCGCCGAGGTAGCCGGTGAGCACGGTGACCGGGATGGGGGTCATGCCCATTTCCCGCCTTCGAGCTTGTCGACGTCGATGCGCGCGCCGTGCCCCTCGGGATTGGGGATCATCGCCCGGATGTCCTCTTTGATGACCTCTTTCATGGGGCGCATGATCCGGAACTGGTCGCGGGCGCCGGGCTTGAGGACCGCGACATGAGTCTCGATGGGGGCGCAGCCGGGCTGGTCGCAGTAGATCTCGGCGACGAGGACGCTGACGTCGTCGGCGAGCTTGAGGTGGGCGCGGACCCACTCCTTGATCTGTCCCTGAAGGGAGCGATCCTTCTTCCCCTCGCCGAACAGGTCGAACTCGAAGTCCATAAGTGCCGCCCGCCGGTCTTCCGGCTTCAAACTTCAGACTTCAAGCTTCCCGCTAATCAAAGATCGTCTTCCCGCCCTTCTCGAACCACTCCTCCCAGGACTTCAGGGCGGCGGCGTTCTGCTCGTTCGTGAACTGCGCGCGGTAGGCGAAGTCCTGGCCCCGGGCCAGGCGCTTGAGAGCGGAGATCGCGATCGTCCGCGTGGTGACCTCGCCGCTGCGGAGGCTGACGACGAGGATCGGGATGCCCTTCGCGTTCCGGCACAGGACGAGCGACTCGCCGATCAGGAGCTTGAAGTCCTCGTCGGTCGAGTCCGAATGCTCCTCGAGCAGCTTGCCCAGGTCCGGGTTTTTCGTCTGGCCGACGACGCGCGCCGCCGATTCGCGGAGGCCCCGCTGCACGAGGGCGCTCTTGATCGGGGTCTTCAGGCTGTCGGGCGGGAACCTCGCGAGGATGGACTCGAGCTGCTTGGCGTACTCGAACTTGGCCACCGCGCCGGCCAGCTCGTCGAGGACCCTCGGCACGGCGTGGAGGGCGTAGGGCGTCAGGAGCGTCACGGCCTCCTCGGTCTTCAGCTTTCCCTGGCGGAGTTCCCCGATCGTGGTGTTGACGCGGAGCTGGATGTCCTCGACCTTCTCCGGGTTCCCCCCCGGCTCGACCTGGGGGCCGTCGGGCGGCTTGGCCCCCCGCTGTCCGGCGGCCAGCGCCTTCACCTGGTCTTCCAGCCTCGCGACGCTCGACTGCATGGCGCGGACCAGGACGTCGACCTCCGTCACCTGCTTGACGAGGCCGGCGTGCTTCTGGACGAGCTCGTTGTAGAGGTGCACGTGGAGCTCGTTCTGGTTCTTCGACTGGATTTCCAGGTTCTTGAGCGACTTGTCGAGCGCGTCGAATTCCTGCCGCTCGACCTCGATGCAGCCCGTGGCCGCGGCCCCGGCAAGGGCCAGGACGATCGCCATCATCTTCTTCATGTCGGTTCGCCTCCACCTAAAGGGACGAAAGCCCCCGCGGGATTCCCTCAGTATATCGGTTTAGTTCCCCAGGATGTTGACTTCTCCCTTGCCGCGCACGACCGTCCCGACTTTCCACGCCTTCTCCCCCGCCTTCGCCAGCGTCTTGAGCACGCCGGCCGTGGCGGCGGGGGCGGTGACGGCCGTCATGCCGACGCCCATGTTGAAGACGCGGTACATCTCGTCGCGCGGGACGTCGCCCTGTTCCTGGAGGAAGGGGAAGATCGCCGGCACCGTCCAGGTCCCCTCCCGGATCTCGACCGCCAGCCCCTTGGGGATGATGCGCGGGATGTTCTCCACCATCCCGCCGCCCGTGATGTTGGCCAGGGCCTTGACCGCCTTCTTCGCGGGGTGCTTCGCGAGCACGGCCTTGACCGCCTTCGCGTAGATCTTCGTGGGAGCGAGCAGCGTCTCCCCGAGCGTCGATCTACCGAACCGCTCCGAGAGGTCGCGTCCTTCGACGATCTTGCGGGCCAGGGAGTAGCCGTTCGAGTGGAGCCCGCTCGAGGCGATCGCGATCACGTCGTCTCCGGCGCGCACCGTGGCGCCGGAGAGGATCGCCGCCTTGTCGACGATCCCGACGCAGAACCCGGCGAGGTCGTAGTCGCCGTCGGCGTACATCCCGGGCATCTCGGCCGTTTCGCCCCCGAGGAGCGCGCAGGACGACTGGGCGCAGCCGGCGATGATGCCCTTCACGACGTCGAGGAGCACGGCCTTGTCGACCTTGCCCATCGCGACGTAGTCGAGGAAAAAGAGGGGGGAGGCGCCGGTCACGAGGAGGTCGTTCACGCTCATGGCGACCAGGTCGATGCCGACCGTGTCGTGCCTGCCGAGCTGCCGGGCGAGCCTGAGCTTCGTCCCCACGCCGTCGGTGCAGGCGACGAGGACGGGCTGCTTCATCTTCCTTGGGTCGAAGAGCGTGGAGGTCCCGAGCGAGTAGAGCCCCGCGAAGCCCCAGGGGAGATCGATGACCCCCGGGTCGTGGGTCTTCCGCATCATCGCCAGGATGCGCTCGATCGCCTTGTCCTTCTTCGTCTGATCGACCCCGGCGTCCACGTAGGTCAGCGGCATCTATTTCTTCTCGTGCATTTCCTTGACCATGGAGTCGACCGGCGGGACGGGGTACTTCCCGGTCCAGCACGAGGTGCAGTAGTTCTCGCGGGGGGCGCTGACGGTGGAGAGCATGCCGTCGAGGCTGAGGTAGCCCAGCGAGTCGACGCCGATGTGCTTCCGGATCTCCTCGATCGTGTGGCTCGAGGCGATCAGGTCCTTCGAGTCGGGGAAGTCGATCCCGTAGTAGCAGGCGTGCTTCGTGGGGGGGCAGGAGACCCGGAGGTGGACCTCCTTCGCCCCCGCGTCCCGCAGGAGCCGGATCCGCGAGCGCGAGGTCGTGCCGCGGATCACGGAGTCGTCGACCACGATCACGCGCTTCCCCTTGGCCATCTCCCGGATGACGGCGAGCTTCATCTCGACGCTCGAGGCACGCTGGTCCTGCGTGGGCTGGATGAACGTGCGGCCGACGTAGTGGTTCCGGACGTAGGCCATCTTGTAGGGGATCTTCGCCTCCTCGGCGTATCCCTGCGCGGCGTAGAGGCCCGAGTCGGGGATGGGGGTCACGAAGTCGGCCTCCACGGGGTGCTCGCGGGCGAGTTGGGCGCCCAGCTTGTGCCGCACGGACTGGACGAGGTCGCCGTGCACGTGGCTGTCGGGCCGGGCGAAGTAGACGTGCTCGAAGACGCAGTGGGCGGGATGGCACTCCTTCTTCGGCAGGAAGCGCTCGGAGCGCGGCCCGTTCTTGTCGATGACGAGGATTTCGCCGGGCTCGATGTCGCGCTGGGCCTCGATGCCGGAGAGGTCGAAGGCGCAGGTCTCGCTGGCGACGGCCCAGGCGCCGCCCTTCTTTCCGAGCACCAGCGGGCGGAAGCCCTGGGGGTCGCGGACGGCGATGAGCTCGGTGGGGGTGAGGAAAAGGAGCGAGAAGGCCCCCTTGATCATCCGCATCGTCTCCCTGAGTCCCTTGTCGAGGTTCCGGTGGCCGGCGACGAGGTGGAGGATGATCTCGGTGTCGGTGGTCGTGGAGAAGACGGGGAAGAAGTGGCCCTGAGATTCCACCTCCTGGCGGAGGGTGCGGGAGTTGACGAGGTTGCCGTTGTGGGCGACGGCGATCATGCAGAGGGAGGTGGTGACGACCAGCGGTTGGGCGTTGGCGGGGTTGGAGGAGCCGGTGGTCGAGTACCGAACGTGGCCGATGGCGGCGTGGCTCTTGAGGCTCTGGAGCTTTTCGCGGCTGAAGACCTCGGAGACGAGGCCCATGCCTTTGTGGTAGACGAGCTTGCCGTCCTGGATCGAGACGATGCCGGCCGACTCCTGGCCGCGGTGCTGCTGGGCGAACAATCCGGCATGGGTCATGTCCACGGCGTTGGCGGCGCCGAAGACCCCGAACAGTCCGCAGTGGTCTTTTGCTTCCGGCATCTTAGAGGCTCGGCATCAGAGGGTCAGGCGACCGGCTTATCGGATTCCTTCTTCTCCGGAACGGCCTTCGCGCGTTCCTGGGCGGCCAGGCGGACGGCGTCGTAGAGCGCGGCGATCCAGGCTCCCGCCGCCGCGAGGGCGCAGGCCACGCGCGGCTCCCGGGCCCCCAGGACGTAGGGGGCGACGATGGCCCCGTTCACGCAGAAGGCGAAGAGGGTGAAGAACAGGAGTCCCCGCCCGGTCCGCCCCTGGTCGACATGGGACACGCCGGGAATCAACGACAGCGCCAGCGTCCGGAGTCGCAACGGGGCGGATTATAGCAGAAGGTCTCCCCCGTACAAGACCGATTGAGCGATGGCCACGCCTTGCTCCGGGGTGGGGCGGGGCTTGACTCGAGTGAGGGGGCTGATCTATGATGGGAGCAATGTAGAAGGAGCTCACCCCAATAACGGCAGCGCGAAGAAAGTGGGCTAACCCCACTTTTTTTTATCTCGGAAGGCAGTCGAGAAGATTTATGAACGGCGGCGAGGTCTTGCGGATCGTGGACGCCCTCCACCGCGAGAAGGGCATCGACAAGGAGCTCATCTTCGAGTCCATCGAGCAGGCTCTCGCTCTCGCCGCGAAAAAACATTTGAACATCCAGGGGCAGCCCGTCGTCAGGATCGACCGCCAGAAGGGGAACATCACGGCCTATGACGGCGACCAGCCGATCGAGACGTCGGCGCTCGGGCGCATCGCGTACCAGGCCGCGCGGCAGATCTTCGTCCAGAAGCTCCGCGAGGTGGAGAGCGAGAGCGTCTTTTCCGAATTCGCCCACAAGAAAGGCGACATCGTGAGCTGCGCGGTCAGCCGCTTCGAGGGCCCTCACCTCGCCTGCAAGCTGGGCGAGAAGGCCGAGGCCACGATGCTCAAGCCCGATCAGGTCCCCGGCGAGAACTACAGGATCGGCGACCGCGTCCGCGCGTACGTGAGCGAGGTCGAGCGGCGCGGGACGCGGATCCGGATCTACGTGTCGCGCGCCCACGAGGACTTCGTCCGACGCCTCTTCGAGCTCGAGGTCCCCGAGATCGGGGACGGGACCGTCGTCATCAAGGGCATCGCGCGCGAGCCGGGGTACCGGACGAAGATCACCGTCCACTCGACGAACGACCGGGTGGACTGTCTGGGGGCCTGCGTGGGCGTGCGGGGCAGCCGGATCCGCAACGTGGTCGACGAGCTCAACGGCGAGAACGTCGACATCGTCCGCTGGAGCGAGAATCCCAAGGATCTGATCAAGAACTCCCTCAAGCCGGCCGAAGTCTCCGAGGTGATCCTCGACGAGGCGCAGAAGAGGGCGACCGTCTACGTGCTCAAGGACCAGCTGTCGCAGGCGATCGGGAAGGGCGGTCGCAACGTGCGCCTGGCCTCGAAGCTGGCGGGATGGGAAGTCGATATCTACGAGCTGGGCGGAGACAGTTCCGCGCCGGCGGCGGAAGCGACGGAGAAGCCGGCGGAGGCGCCCGTCGCGGCCGAGGGGACTTCTGAGAAGCCGGTCGAGCCGCCGCCCGCCGTGCAGGAAGAGAAGAAGAATGAGAGTTAGCGAACTCGCCAAGGAACTGGGGTACAAGGCCGCGGAGCTCGTGGAGCTGGCGAAGCACAGGAACATCGCCATCGCGGACCCGCGCGGGGAGCTCAACGCCCGCGTGGCGGCGGCGGTCCGGGCCGCGGTGCCGCACCGCTCGAAGCTCGCCGGCCCCCTGATGGACGTGTACGCCCGGGTCGTCTCCGAGGAGGCCTCCCGGGCCGTCGCGAAGGCGGCGGAGCCCAAGCCGGAGAAGCCCAAGAAGGAGCCGGCCGCCGAGGGCGCCGAGCCCAAGACCAAGCGGGTCGTGAAGAAGAAAGAGCCCGCCGTGGCGAAGCAGGAGCCGGCCGCCGCGGCGAAGGCGCCCCCGGCCAAGCCCCTCCTGAAGAAGGCAAAGGTCGTCCAGGAGTTCCGTCTCAGCGACGCCCAGAAGGCCGCCCCGATCAAGCCGGGCGAGCACAAGCACGTCGAGCTCAGCCCCGAGGAGCAGGAGGCGCTCAAGCAGGCCGCCGCCACGCCCCTCATCGAAGTGGACAAGGTCATCGGCGTGGAGAAGGAGCTCCACGCGATGCGCCCCATCGAGATCGAGGTCTACACGCGCGACACCGCCGTGGAGGAGTCCAAGGAGAAGCGGCAGCACGCCAAGCCGGTGGCGAAGGCCGCGCAGCCCTCGGCGCCCGCCCAGCCCATGCGGCCCCCGATGCAGGGCCGCCCGATGACGCCTCCGGCCCAGCCGATGCGCCCGCCCCAGCACTTCAAGCCCCGGGTGCCGCCGCCGGCCTTCCGGCCCACCGTCCAGCCCCCGAAACCCAGGCCGGTCGTCACGCCGATGGCCGAGCGCAAGATCGAGGTCACCGTGCCCATCAGCATCAAGAACTTCTGCGAGCAGACCGGGATCAAGGTCAGCATGGTCATGAAGAAGCTGATCGAGCAGGGCGCGATGGTGACCCTCAACCACGTGCTCGACGAGGATATGGTCGCGCTCCTGGCCGCCGAGTTCAAGCGCGACATCACCTTCGTCAAGGCCAAGACCGCCGAGGACGAGATGAAGGCCGGCGCGGTCTTCACGGACGACCCCAAGGACCTCGTCCAGCGCGCGCCCGTCGTCACGTTCATGGGTCACGTCGACCAC
>CAZSCC010000255.1:0-3996 GCA_964604905.1 uncultured Planctomycetales bacterium | reverse complement strand
CTTCTTCCAGAGGATCCGGAAGCTCGGGACGGCGGGGGTCTTCAGGGCGTAGTCGAACCTCACGCCGGCTTTCTGGCGCTTCTCGCCGTGGCAGCGGCTGCAGTAGGTCGTGAGGAACGGGGTGACCTGTTCCTTGAACGTTTTCATCGCCGCGGCCCGGCTCGCGGCGAGGTCGGCATCGGCGTCCGCCTGGAGCGCCAGCAGACCCGCCAGCAGGAGGTGCGCCGTCATCGGTAATAGTACGGAAACCGGACCTCCGCCGATTTCCCCGGCCCGCTAATTCTCTCGTACTGCCGTCGGGTATGACAAAAGTATGACACGGGAGGACACTCCGGATGCTTCCGGGCACTCAGAATCGCACCCCGTCGCCGTTCTTAATCAGCGGGTCGTGGGTTCGAGTCCCTCGCGGCGCACCATTACCCCAGCGAGTGTAATCGCTGGTGTGACGCAAGTGGGCTCTTCACCCGGGAACGGGGCAAGGCACCGTAACTAGCCGCAAAGGAGGAGGACCCGACGCGGAGTCGGGCGTACTACGACGGCACGTATGAGTATCTCCGGCGGTCCGGGATCGCGGTGATCTAGCATTCGGCGGCGTCTTGCTCCCCTCGCCGACGATTTCGCGCACTAATGGGACCCGAGCGGTGACGTAGGAGCGGGTCCGGATTCCCGGGAGACCTTCCCGGGAGCGCGGAATGGGCGTACTCTAGGTGGGGCGAGAATCGAGCCATGAGAACGTTCCTATGGATCATCGCGTCCATCCTCCTCCTTCCGGGAGCGTGGGGACAGGACAAGCCCGCCCGCCCGACTGACCCCAAGGCCGGAGATTCCCAGGTCCGGCCCTTCCTCACCCGGCACTGCCTGGAGTGCCACGGAGCCGAGAAAACCAAGGGGAAGTTCCGCGTCGACCAGCTCGATTTCGCCTTCGCCGGCAGGACCGCCCACGAGCGCTGGCAGGCCGTCCGTGAGCAGGTCACCTCCGGCGCGATGCCCCCCAAGGCCAAGCCCCGCCCGCCCAAGGACGAGATCGCGGCGCTCGCGGCCTGGATCGACGGAAAAGTCGTCGCCATCGAGACCTCCCGCCGCGCCGCCCACGGGCGCGTCGTCCTCCGGCGCCTCAACCGCGCCGAGTACGAGAACACGATCCGCGACCTCCTCTCCGTCGACGTCGGCCTGCGCGACCTCCTCCCCGAGGACACCTCCGACCACGGCTTCGACAACGTGGCCGATGCGCTCCATTCGTCCTCGTTCCTCATGGAGCGCTACCTCGAGGCCGCCGACCGCGCCCTCGGCGCCGCCGTCGCCAACGGGCCCAAGCCGTGGGTGATCAAGAACCGCTTCAGCCTCAAGAAAGAGAAGCCGAGCGGCGACGTCTATCGCCAGCTGGACGACGGCCTCGCAATCTTCAGCTCGTGGATCTCGGCCAACATCTGCGTCACGCTCTGGCAGTTCCACTCGAGGTTCCCCGGCAAGTACCGCGTCAGGATCTCCGCGTGCGGGATCCAGAATCCCGGCAAGCCCGCCACCTTCTATGTCCTGGCGGGCTCCATGCAGGGCGTCACCGAGCAGCACCTGGTCGGCTACTACGACGTCCCCAACGACACGCCGACCGTCATCGAATTCACCGACACGCTGGAGCCGCAGAACACCCTCCGCATCGTCGCGGAAGGACTGCCCGTCACCCCGCCCACCGTCCAGAAGATCGGCGCCCAGAACTACAAGGGGCCGGGCCTCGCCGTGCAGTGGGTCGAGGTCGAGGGGCCGCTCGTCGAGGCCTGGCCGCCGGCCAGCCACACGCGCCTCTTCGGGAACCTTCCCCAGGCGCCGGCTCCCGGGGTCAAGGACCGCTTCGAGGTGGTCTCGAAGGATCCCGCCGCCGACGCCGAGCGGATCCTCCGCGACTTCGCGCGCCGCGCCTTCCGGCGGACCGTCACCGACGAGGACGTGCAGCCCTTCCTCGCCCGGGTCAAGGCGAAGCTGGCCGCGGGCCACACGTTCGAACAGGCGCTCCGGGTCGGCCTGAAGGCGATCCTGGTCGCGCCGGACTTCCTCTTCCTCCGCGAGACTCCCGGCAAGCTCGACGACTTCGCCCTCGCCAGCCGGCTCTCCTACTTCCTCTGGAGCAGCATGCCCGACGAGGAGCTGCTGACCCTCGCCGCCCAGCGGAAGCTCGCGCAGCCCGAGACGCTCCGCAAGCAGGTCGAGCGCCTCCTCCAGGACCCGAAGGCGGCGGCGTTCACCAAGAACTTCGCGGGCCAATGGCTGAGCCTCCGCAACATCGACGCGACGCTGCCCGACCCCTCGCTCTACCCCGAGTTCAACGACGGCCTCAAGGAGTCGATGCTTCAGGAGCCGTTCCTCTTCTTCGACGAGGTGCTGAAGAACGACCTGAGCGTCGCCCAATTCGTGGCCTCCGACTTCTCCATGCTGAACGCCCCGCTCGCGGAGCTCTACGGGATCCCCGGCCTCGAGGGGCGGAACTTCCGGAAGGTGACGCTCCCCCCGGGCAGCCACCGGGGCGGTGTCCTGACGATGGCCGGCGTGCTCAAGGTGACCGCCAACGGCACGACAACCTCGCCGATCCTCCGCGGGGCGTGGGTGCTCGACCGCATCCTGGGCACGCCTCCGCCCAAGCCCAGCGTCGACGTGGAGGCCGTGGAGCCGGACATCCGCGGGGCCACGACGATCCGGGAGCAGCTGGCCAAGCACCGGCAGCTGCCCGAGTGCGCGAGCTGCCATGTGAAGATCGATCCGCCGGGGTTCGCGCTGGAGAGCTTCGACGTCATCGGCGGCTGGCGCGAGAACTACCGGAGCGTCGGGAAGGGCGAAGCCATCCGAGGGAAAAGATACAAGAAGGGCCCGCCGGTGGACGCGGCCGACGTGATGCCCGACGGCCGGCGGTTCAAGGACATCGACGAGTTCAAGCAGCTGCTCCTGAAGGACAAGGACCCGCTCGCGCGCGCGATGGCCGAGAAGCTGCTGACCTACGGGACCGGCGGGGCGCCCGCCTCGGCCGACAAGGCGGAGATCGACGCGATCGTCCGCGCGACCCAGCAAAAGGATTACGGCTTTCGGACGCTGGTGCACGAGGTCGTGCAGAGCAAGCTCTTCCAGTCGAAGTAGAGGGATGTCCATGAACGTCAATCGACGGCACTTCTTGCGGGCCGCGGCCGGGTCGCTCGCGTTGCCCTGGCTCGACGCCTGGGCCACCCAAGCCAAGCCCAAGCCGCGTCAGCGGATGGTCTGCCTCTGCGCGCCCCTCGGGCTCCATCCGGCCTACCTCTTTCCGGAGAAGGCGGGCAAGGACTACGCAATGACGCCCTACCTCGAGGTGATCAAGGAGTTCCGGCAGGACTTCACGATCATCTCGGGGCTCTGCCACGCGGGGATGAATCCCGGCTTCGCGCACCAGGCGTCGGCCAGCTTCCTCACCGGCGCGCAGGGGGCGGGGCGGCCCGGCTTCAAGAACGAGATCTCGGTCGACCAGCTCGCGGCGGAGCACCTGATCGGCGAGACCTGCCTTCCCAGCCTGTCCCTCTCGGGCGAGGGCGCGGGGCTCTCCTGGACGCGGACCGGGGCGCCCGTCCCGGCGGCGACCTCGCCGTCCAAGATCTTCGCGAAGCTCTTCCTCCCCGACTCTCCCGAGGAGATCAAGGCCCAGGCCCGCCGCTTGGCGGACGGCCGGAGCATCCTCGACGACGTGGCCGCCGAGGCAAAGAAGCTGCGCAGCGGCCTCGGTGCCGAAGATCGCGAGAAGCTCGACGAGTACGCGACCAGTGTCCGGGATCTCGAGAAGCGGCTGGCCCAGGACGAGCTCTGGTTCAAGAAGCCGAAGCCCAAGGTCGACGCGGCGCCGCCGAAGGACATCGCCCAGGCCGCCGACCTGATCGGCCGTACGAAGCTCCTGTTCGACCTCACCCACCTGTCGCTCATGACCGATTCGACGCGGCTCATCACGATCATGCTGGGCGGCTCGACCCACGCGCCGCCGATCGCCGG
>CAZSCC010000254.1:0-1611 GCA_964604905.1 uncultured Planctomycetales bacterium | reverse complement strand
AACTCGCCGGCGGTGGTGCCGGCGTGCGCGAGGCCGAGCGGCGTGAACACCAGCTCGCGTACGGCGCGATTGATCGACATCCCCGTCACCGCTTCGATCACCCGTCCCGACACGCTGAAGCCGGCGTTGTTGTAGCTCCACACGGCGGCGGGCGGCCTGGAGGAATCACGCCCCGGTTCGAGAGGCGAAATCTGCATCAGATCCGCGATCGAGCTGACGAAGTTCCGCAAGGTGTCTTCGCCACGCTCAGGGCCGGAGATTTGTCCTTCCCATCCGCCGGAGTGCGTCAGCAGGTTCCACACCGTGACGTCGCGGCTGACCGCTTCGTCCCGCACGCGGAACTCGGGCAAGTACTTCCGCACCGGCGCCGCGAGATCGACTTTGCCCTGCTCGACCAGCCGCATCATCATGGTCGCCGCGAACGTCTTCGAGATCGAGGCAATGGGAAACACCGTGTGCTCGGTGATCGGCAGCGGATCGTCGACGTTGGTGACGCCGAGCCCGCGCGTGGTGACCATGCCATTCTCGATAATGCCGATCGCCACACCCGGCACCCGGTACTCGCGCATCTTGGTTTGCGCGAGAGAGACGATTGCTTCGAACTTGTTATCGCTCTGCGTATGGGCAGAAACGCCCACCACGTACGTGGCCACACAGACACAGACGGTCAGACAGATCTTCCCAAATAGGGACTGCGTCATTTCGTCGCGATTATAGACTCGTATTGGCCGTCAATCCGTCGATCTCAGATGTCAGATCTCAGATTGCAGATTAATTTCAGATCTTCAGATCTGAGATCTTCAATTGATCTGCAATCTGAGATCTGAGATCTGAAATCGACAGAGATCAGAGTTTCTCGATTTTGGTATAGAAGCCGCTAGTTCGTAGTGTCACAGTCACTGGCTCCCATGTCAGATTCTGCCAGAACCAGCCGTGACGGCCGTCGAAGGGCGCGTGGAACGTGCCGTGCGCGCTCCTGGCGTCTTCGCCTTTCCAGTAACTCGCTTCGCCGCCCGTGCCGTCGGGCTTTTCGCCGTGCATGTCGAACTCGACGGCGCCGCCTTCGACCGCCCAACTGAACACGTAACTGTCGCCGGTCTTCATCGTCGCCTTGATCTCCGCGCCTTCGCCCGGCTTCAGCGTGAGCGTCATCTCGTCGGTCCTGAAGGGTGCGTCGGACTTCGTGACGGTGGCCGCCGCCTCGGCGCTAATCGGCACGGTCATGTCGATCGCCGATTGTGGTGGACGCACCAGGCCAACGCGGCGGCCCAGGCCGGTCGGGTCGATGCCGTATTCCGCCGGGAGCACCGCGACCAGCAGGATCACGGCCGCGACGATCACGGCGATGGCAATCGCGCGCATCAGTTGCGGCACGGGGGGTAGCGGTGGCCTTTCAGGTGTCGTCATGCCGAATGTCCTATTGAATCGCGTAGCCCGCGAGCTGATAGCCGACGAGGATGAAGCCGCATGTCATCACGATGACGTTGGCGGCGTAGGCGTGCCGGACGAATCCCTCGGAGCGGCGCCAGAACCCCATCGCGATCAGGATCGCGCTCAGCCCAAGCAACTGGCCGAGCTCGACGCCGACGTTGAAGGCCAGGATGTTTGGAA
>CAZSCC010000253.1:0-2010 GCA_964604905.1 uncultured Planctomycetales bacterium | reverse complement strand
GGCGCGCGCGGCGGCAGCGGCGGGAGGCGAGGCGACGGCCAAGGAGATGGCCGACGAGCTGAGCCGGATCGAGTATGTCTTCCGAGGAAAGGAGAGCGACTTCCCGGGCCTCCGTGACTATCTGATCAAGCGGATCAAACGTGACCTCAACTCCGACCTCAAGGAGCTGGCCAAGAACGTGAAGATCACCTTCCACGAGACGAAGGGGATCCCCTTTTAGTGGACACTGTGACCGGAAGCTGGACGTCGCTGCGGCTGATAAAGAAGATCCGCACAGGCAGGCGCAGGACGTTCCTGGGCTGGCCTGTCGTGGGGCCGGACGCGATCTACGTGAGCGACCCGGAGGGCGACACGATCAAGGTGGACCGCAAGAGCCTCGATTTGGTTTGGCGGATCAAGTTCCCAAGAAAGTTTGAGGCCGGATTCATCTGCGGCGACGGCCTGGTCTTTGTGCGCGGCTTCAACACGGACGAGATCGGCGTCCTCCGGGCCGACTCCGGGGATCTTGTGTGGACTCGTGGAAAAGTGGGCGGCGGAGCGGACTTCTGGCGAGGGAAGCTCCTCACGACGGTTCCCCAGTCTGAGGGGGGCGGCCTCAAGGTCGTCGATCCTGCTACGGGAGAGGTCATCGATTGGATTCCGCTCCCGGGTCGGATTGGGACCAAGGGCCGTTGCGGTGACCTTCTGCTCTTCACGCTTTTTGAGGGGCAGGACGATCTCGTCCGCGCCCTCGACCTCCGCGAGCGACGCTACGTTTGGGAGAGGGATCTCCTGAGCGAGATGAAGGCCAGAGGCAACCTCGAGGAGGAGAACCCCACCATCAGTTTCGTCCCGGGAAGCGAGGGTCGCTTTGTGGCGACGGCTGGTGGCGCGACGTTCGGTTGCTCGCTCGGGGACGGAAAGATCCTGTGGCACGCGCCGGTGCCTGTGCCCTACTACTGGCCGAACGTCCACGAGGGTCGTGTCTATGTGCTGCTCTACGGCCGCTTTTTCGCTATCGACGAAACGACGGGGGAGATCGTTTACGAGACCCATCACCCGGAGCTGAAGGAAGTCCTCTACATGAAGGCGGGGACGGTGTATGGCGGAAAGCTGGCGATTCCGACGGAGTCGGGGCACCTGCCGGTCTTCGATCTCTCGAACGGGCGCCTCGCGTCGCTCGACAAGTACGACGCGACGTTATGGAGGACGGCGGAAGCGGACGGGCGGCTGCTGGTGACGACGGGCGAAGGGAAGCTGCTGGTCTTCGCGGACGAAGCATGATCTTCAGGCGGTGTAAGGGCTGCTGCTCTTTGCTGCAAGCAGACCGCACGCCCCTCTGAGGCTCTGAAAGGACGCGGCAATGGGAAATGAGAGCACGTGGAGCGGGTCGATAGGGTGTGCGCGGGAGGGCCTTTGATCGGAGGAAACGGGCTTGGTGCCCGCCGGCTAAGCGCGACACGGTCCCTACTCCGCGCGAGCGTCGGCCGCCACTCCAAAAGGACCTAGGAACCGTTCGCCGTTGAAGTGGATGAGGTGGCTTGGGGCCTCGGCGACCCACACCTCGGTTTCCCACGCGATGTCGCCGAGATAGCGAACCAGATCTCGCCGCGTTAGGAAAGCGGTAGGCCGGCAAGGGGACTTTGATCGGGTCGAAGCGGAGCGGATGGCGGGCGGAAACGGGCCGGGAGGCGGGTGGAGATTGAGGATCGGGGGCGGCGCGAGCGGTTGGGAGACACGAGCGGACAGACGTCTCCCTGCGCTCGGCGGAGCGCATTTCGGGCCGTTGAGCGGCCTTGGGCTACGCGGTCGGCTTCAGGATCGCGAAGCGTTGCTCGGGATCGAGGTATTCGATCCTGAACGGCGCGTCAGCGGTCTTGTGTCCCGGCCGGCCTCCGGGCGGTTCGACGGCGCCGCGATGCTTCGGCTCCACACCGAGGAAAGCTTCTCGAGGCGTCGCGCCCTTGAGCCCGTCGTGGGGCCTGAAGCAAACGTAGAAGAGCAGCGCGGTCTCGAGACGCTGCTCGAGGT
>CAZSCC010000252.1:0-4760 GCA_964604905.1 uncultured Planctomycetales bacterium | reverse complement strand
ACGCGATCTTCGCGGACGTCCTCGTGAAGCACGCGCGTCACGCGGCGGGGACCGATCCCGCGCTCGCGGCCCGCGAGACGGCCTACCGCGGCGGGGCGGATGCGCTCCTGGTCACGGGCCCCGAGACCGGCGCGGCCGCCGACGCGGCCCGCCTCAGGGCGGTGAAGCGCGCCGTCCCCGACCGGCCGGTCTGGGTCGCCAGCGGGGTCACGCTCGAGTCCGCCCCGCTCTGGGGGGAGGCCGACGGATTCATCGTCGGGAGCGCCTTCAAGCGAGGGGGACGGGCGGAAAACCCCGTGGACTATGCTCGAGCGCTAAAATTGATCCGGGTTCTGCGGAAATGGCACGCCCCGCGTTGATATTGTCGCCCCGCCTTGGCCATATCTCATGTACGCCAAGAAAATATTGCAGCGATGTGACACTTTTCGCACGTCGGGTGTGTAGGATAGACGATGGCGATGACGAGAATAACTAAGGGCTTCATGGAGGTGAAGCAGGCGAGGGTGGGGACGGAGCCTTTCCAGGGTTCCGAGGGATCGCAGAATCAGCGTGGGAATCATCCCACGACACCAGACCGGCACGTGTACCGTAATTAGCTGTTTCATAAGATAGAAAGTTGGAGGGGAATACACATGGCGAAGTGCGAAAAGTGCGCGCCCGGATTCAACCGGCGCAGCTTCCTCAGGTTCAGCCTGGGGGCCGGCGCCGGGGTCGCGGCAGCGTCTCTGCCGCATTCTGTTCTCGCCCAGCAGACGGTCGCCAAGGCGGCGGCCGGCAAGGGGGCGAAGGCCGTCATCATGCTGTGGATGGGCGGCGGACCCACCCACATCGACACGTTCGACCCGAAGCCGGGGCAGAAGAACGGCGGCGAGTTCAAGGCGATCGACACCACCGCCCCCGGCGTGAAGTTCTCGGAGCACATGAAGGAGTGCGCCAAGGCGGCCAAGCACATGTCGGTCATCCGCTCGATGGCGACCATGGAAGGCGCCCACGAGCGCGGCACGTCGCTCATGCACATCGGCATCCAGCCGGTGCAGGGCCTCGAGGTCCCGCCCACGGGCACGGTCATCAGCTATGAGAAGGGCCGGAAGGACTTCCCTCTGCCCCACTTCATCGCGATCGACCCGCCCCTCATTCCCCAGGCCACGACGTTCGGCGACGACTATATGCCGTTCCGCCTGAACAACGCGGACAACCCCATCCCGAACATCCGCCGCAGCGTGGATGCCAACCGGGACAAGGAGCGCGCGGCCCTGCTCCTCGAGCAGAACAAGGACTGGGACACCAAGCGCCAGCAGAAGGAGATCGCCAAGGTCGAGCAGGCGTACGTCAAGTCCGAGGACGTGATGAACACGCCGCTCCTGAAGGCGTTCAACTACCAAGATGAGCCCGCCGCGCTGCGCGCCCGCTACGGCGACCGCTTCGGCGTCAACTGCATGCTCGCCCGGCGCCTCGTCCAGGCCGGATGCTCGTTCATCGAGATCGGCATGGGCGGCTGGGACATGCACGACCAGGTCTTCAACAACTGCAAGCGCATGCTCCCCACGCTCGATAAGGGCATGGGCACGCTGATCCAGGACCTGGCTGAGAAGGACCTCCTCAAGGAGACCATGGTCATGTGGTGCGGCGAGTTCGGCCGGACGCCGGACATCAACGCGGGTCAGGGCCGCGATCACTGGGCCAACGGCTTCTCCGTCGTGCTGGCCGGCGGCGGCCTGGCGGGCGGTCGGGTCTACGGCGACACGGGTGCGAACGGTCACATGTGCTCCAAGCCGGTGCCCGTCCACAACCTGTTCTCCACGATCTACCGCGCGTGCGGCATCGATCCGGACAAGCGGTACGAGACCGAGGGCCGGAAGATCAAGTACGCGTCGATCAACGGCAACTCGTCGAGCGTCACGAAGCCGCTCATGGAGCTCTTCTAAGCTCGAACAGCAAAGTCGCTGAAACGGCGGCCCCGGTCGAAAGACCGGGGCCGCTTCATTTTAAAGCAGGAAGCGGCCGAAGCGCCCCTCCCGTCGGGCCGTTGACGGCGTAGAAGTAGGCAAGTAGGATGACCCCCTCATGAACGCCGCCCGCGCCGCGCTCGCCGTCGCACTCCTCGCCCTCGCCGCCGGCCCCCTCCCCCAGCAGCGCCCCGCGGCCCCCCCCATCGCCGACGAAGCGGACAAGATCCTTCCCGGCCTCACCGTGACGATCGAATCCGGCGGCGTCCGCGACGTCCGGGACGCCCGGATGGCCTCCCTCTACGTCCCCGAAGGCGCGCCCCCCTCGCCCTTCCTCCCGCCAGGCCCGTTCAAGGCCACCTGGGAGGGCTTCCTCAGCGTCGACCTGGGGACCGACTGCGAGTTCTCCGCCACCGGCAACGGAGCGCTCTCGGTCACGATCAACGACAAACCCGCCCTCGATGCCAGGGGCGACGACTTTTCCGCCACCGAGGGCAAAGTGGTCCTGCTCAAGAAGGGGAAGAACCGCCTGCTCATGAAGTACGAAAGCCCCCCGAAGGGCGACGCGTTCGTCCGCCTCTCCTGGGTCTCCGCCGATTTCCCCCGGGAACCGGTGGGCCCGCAGGCGGCCAGCCACAACGTCTCGGCGAAGGACCTCCGCCTCGCCCGGCGCGTCCGGGAGGGGCGCGAACTCTTCGCGCTCCGACGCTGCTCGAAATGCCACGCCAGCGACCTCAAGGGCATGCCCGAACTCGGGATGGATGCCCCGTCGCTCGCCGAGGCGGGCGCGCGCCTCCACCCGGCGTGGGTCGAGATGTGGATCCGCGCGCCGCGGGCGATCCGCCCCGAGGCGACCATGCCCCACCTGCCGGGCCTGGGCGCGCAGGACCCCGCCGACCTGGCGGCCTACCTCGCCAGCCTCGGAAAGCCCGCGGAGGAGAAGGCGGCGACCGGGGAGACCGCGAAGGCCGGCGGACACCTGTTCGCCGAACTCCGCTGCGTGGGCTGCCACACCCTGCCGGGCGCCGAGCCGGCCGCCGACCGCATCCCCTTCAAGTTCCTCAAGGCCAAGTGGCGGCCCGCCGCGCTCCGGCAGTTCCTCCTCGCCCCGGACAAGCACTACGCGTGGATCGAGATGCCCGACTTCCGCCTCACCGAGGACGAGGCCGCGAAGCTCGCCGCGTTCCTCCTCTCGAAGAAGGGCTCCGACGCCGCTCCCTCGGCGGGCGCAGGAGACGCCGCGCGGGGGAAGCAGCGCTTCGAGACGCTGGGCTGCCTGAGCTGCCACACGGGACCGGGCAGCAACGCCTTCAAGGCGGCCCCGGTCAAGGACATCCCGGCCGAAGGATGGTCGCGCGGCTGCATGGCCCCGAAGGAGCGCGGGAACGCCCCCGACCACGGCCTGACGGACGCCCAGCGGGGCGCGATCCTCGCCTTCGCCGCGACCGACCTTTCCTCGCTCGCGCGCGAGGCCCCTTCCGAGTTCACCGAGCGCCAGGTCCGCTGGCTCCGCTGCCAGGCCTGCCACAAACGCGACGCGGATCACGACCTCTGGAGCGACCTCTCGGGCGAGACGAAGGACCTGCTCCCTCCCAAGAAGGAGGAGAACACCGAGTTCGCCGAAATCGCCCCCGTGGAGCCCGTCCTCCCCTCCCTCACGTGGACCGGCGAGAAGCTGAAGCCCGAGTGGGCCACGGCGTTCCTGAAGGGCGAGATCAAGGACCGGATGCGTCCGTACCTCGGCCTCCTCCGGATGCCCTCGTTCGCCTCCCGCGCGGAACCCATGATCCGGGGCTTCGCCTTCGGACACGGATACCCCGCCGCGAGCCCCGAGGAGCCCGCGCCCAAGATCGACCTCCTCCCGATCGGCCGGAAACTCTCGGGCCCCAACGGCGGCCTCGACTGTCTCTCCTGCCACGGCATCGGCCCCAAGGCCGCGACGAAGGTCTTCGAGGCCCCCGCCCCCAACTTCAAGTTCACCCGCGCCCGGATCCGCCGCGACTACTTCGAGCGGTGGGTGCGCTCGCCCCTCCGTGTCGAGCCGGGCACCAAGATGCCCCAGTTCTTCCAGGACGGCCGCACCCAGCTCACCGAGATCCTCGACGGCGACGCCGGGAAGCAGATCGACGCCCTCTGGCAGTACCTCCTCGAGGGCGAGAAGATCAAGCCGCCCGAGGAATAGCCGTGGACGCCGCTCGGGAGCTCGCCACGCTCGGGGACGACTACTGGGAGTTCACGCTCCGCGAGAACCCCACCACCGCCACCTACCTCGGCGACTTCCGCTACAACGACCGCCTGGCCGACCTTTCCGACGCCGGCCGCTCCCGCCGCCGCGCCGCGATGGAGGCCCTCCTCGGGCGCCTCGCCGCGATCGACCTCCCGACCCTCGCCGAGGGCGACCGCGTCACCGCCGACATCCTCCGCCTCCAGCTGGAGCAGGCGCTCGAGGAGGAGCGCCACAAGTTCTGGCAGTGGGAGGTCGACCAGATGAACGGCCCGCAGGTCGAGTTCCCGCAGCTCATGAACTTCCATCCGCCCGACGACGAGAAGGGCCTCCTCGCCCGCTTCCGCGCCTTCCCCGCCTACATCGACCAGTACCTGACCAACCTCCGTGCCGGCCTCCGCGAAGGACGCGCGGCGATGCGCGTGGCGACCGAGCGCGTGATCGGGCAGCTCCGGGAGATGCTGGCCCGGCCCGAGGAGAAGTCCCCCTTCGCCGCCCGGCCCGCGCTCGTCCCGGCGATCCGGGACTCCCTCTACCCCGCCTACCGGAGGATGCTGGAGTTCCTGGAGAAGGAATACCTTCCGAAGGCG
>CAZSCC010000251.1:0-35123 GCA_964604905.1 uncultured Planctomycetales bacterium | reverse complement strand
CGGCGGGCGTCGCGTCGATGGGGATGAGGTCGTTGTCGTGGAGGCAGACGCCCCAGGCGCCCAGCTTGCCGAGGTTCTTCACGATGTCGACCGGGTCGATGCGCGGCCGGACGCGCGGCCCGAACGGGTCGGCGCCGGGGTTGCCCACGGTCCACAGGCCGAACGAGAACTTGTCCTCTTTCCTGGGTGCGAATGAATCAGCCATGGTCGACCTCACACGAAATCGGAATCCCACCCCGAACCGGACCGGGAGTATACTGGAAGGGCTTTCATGATGGCAAGAACTCGAGCGGAGGAAGCGGCTCACCCGGTTTAGCCGTCCGATAGGGGACCCATGAGGAATTCCGTCCTGCTGCTCCTCCTCGGCGCGCTTCAGGCCGACCCGGCCCGCGAGGCGGTCGATCGCCTCCGTTCCGATTCGGTGGAGGAGCGCGACGCGGCGGCGAGGAGGCTGAAGGAGCTCGGCAAGGCCGCGGTCCCGGAACTCGAGAAGGCCGCGAAGACCGCCGACGCCGAGACGGCCCAGCTCGCCCGCCACCTCATCCGCGTGATCGACATCGCCGATCGGCTCTCCCCCCGGCTTAAAAAGGTTCAGCCCGGGATCGAGGAGCGGCTGGCCGGCGGCCACGACCACGCGTGGACCCTCACCTTCCTGGAGCTGGACCCCGAGGTCTGGCTCGGCCGGCTGCGCGGTCGAGACCTTTCGCCCCTCGTCCCGGCCGCCTTCCGCGGCGCTAAGACCGCCGAGGAGAAGCAGAAACTGTGCTTCAGGGTCGACTCTCACCGGCTCGCGGTCGCCGTTCCCGACCTGGTCCGGCTGCTGAAGGACAAGGATGAGTTCGTCCGGACCTCGTCGCTGGGGGCCCTCACCCGGCTTCAGGCGATGGAGGCCGTTCCGCAGATCCGGGAGGCGCTCAAGGACCCCGACGACTTGGTCAGCGGGAACGCCGCGGCGGCCCTGGGACAGCTGGGGGTCAAGGAGGCCGTTCCGGATCTGAAGGCCCTTCTCGGCCGGGAGAAGTACAATCAACGCGAGCTGGTCATGGTGTCGCTGGCCCGGTTGGGGGCTCGCGAGTCGATCCCCGCGATCTCCAAGTTCCTCGACAGCGAGTACGACTCGGAGTGCGAGGGCGCGGTAGCGGCGCTCCGGATCCTCGATGCGCGGGAAAAAGTGCCGCAGATCCTCCGTGTCCTCGAGGCTCCCGAAGGGTCCGCGCGCTCCGCGGCGGTCCGGGCGCTGGGCGCCTTCCAGGACGCTTCCTGCGTGCCGACCGTCGTGAAGCTCCTCGCCCACGAGAACGCCAACGTCCGCTGCGCGGCCCTGGAGCTGCTCGGACTCCTCCGAGCCGAATCGGCCCTGCCGGAGATCCGAAAGAGGCTGGAAGACGGGGATGACGGAGTGCGGCAGTACGCCGTCGGGGCGATCCATCAGACGGCCGGGAAGGGGGCGGCGAAGGACCTCCTCCCCCGGCTCAAGGACGAGAACCGGTGGGTGAGGTGGCGGGCGGCGCAGGTCCTTGGAAATCTGGAGGCGAAGGAGGCGGCGCCCGACCTCATCCGTCTGCTCAAGGATCCCGTGCCGGAGGTCCGTAAGGAAGCCGTGAAAAGTCTGCGGTCGCTCCGCGCCCGGGAGGCCGGGAGCGCCCTGGTGGAGGCCTTGAACGACGAGGATGTGTGGGTTCGATTCGCCGCCCTCGACGCCGTGGTGGCCCTGCGCATGCGGGAGGCGCTGCCGACCCTCCTACGGAGCCCCGAGAATGTCCTCCATGAGAACGCGGCGTCGGCGATCTTCAAGCTGGGAGGCTACGAGCTGATCCCGGACCTCGAGAAGCGGCTCTCGCACGAACGAGAGGAAGTGCGCGGGACCGCGATCCTGGCGCTGGGCTACCTGGGGTCGCGGGACTCGCTTCCGCGGATCGCCCCGTTCATGGAGGACCCGTCCGTGTGGTTCCGAATCCCGGCGATGCGAACGGTGGCCAACCTGGGGGCCAGGGAGCATGGCCCCGTCCTCCTGGCGTGCTTCCGCGCCGGCGAGGAGTTCACCTCCCGGGAAGCGGCCGAGGCGCTGGGAAAACTCCACGTGAAGGAGGCCATTCCCGATCTTCTCAAGGTCCTCGCCGATCCGGACCCCAACCTCGGGGGAGTCGTGGCCGAGGCGCTCGGCCGGATGGGCGTCCGGGAGGCGATCCCCGGGATGCTCGCGATGGCGGGATCGGAGAGGATCTTCGAGCGCTCCGCGGCGGCGCTCGCGCTGGGCCGGCTGGGAGGAACGGAGGTCGTCCCTCCCTTGCTCAAGCTCCTCGAGGATCCGGACGGAGACGTGGCGACCGTGGCCGCGGACGCGCTGGCCGAGCTCGGCGTCCGCGAGGCGGCCCCGCGGATCCGCGAGCTCATGGGCGGTCCCTCCCCGAAAGATCGATTCTCGGGGAAGGGCGCGCTCTGCCGCCTGGGATTCCGCGAGGCCGTTCCGGCGCTCCTCGCCGATCCGGACCGCTGCTCGTTCCTGAACGCGGTGCGCAACCCGGAGGCCTATGAACGCCTGCGGACCCGCCGGGTGGGAAGCGGCGTGGAAGGGGCGCGGGGCGAGCTGCTCGACCGTCTCCTACGCGACGCCGGATGGACGCTCGAAGGTCCGGCGGATTCGCCGCTCGCGCGGGCGTGGCGCGCGGGCCACTTTGGGTCGGGCGACGGCGGCGGGCGCCTCAGCGTGCTCCACGTGCTCGAGGGGTGCGTCCAGGGTCCCTACACCTTCGTCGTCGAGAAGGATCGCGTTCGCATCCTGCCCGTCCTCGAGGCCCTCGACTTCTGGGCGGCCTGGTGGGCGGCCGAGCCGAAGAAGTAGCGCGTCACTTCCGTTCCAGGATCTGGACTGCGCCCTTTTCGATCCGCAGGTCGAGCCCCAGCGGGAGGAGGAGGAGCTCAAGGCACTGGCCCACGGGGAGGTCGCTGACTTTGAGCGTGACCTCTCGCTCGGACCGTTTCGCCGGCCCTTCGATCTTCAGCTCGGTGAACTCGCGAATGAAGCCGAGGATGTCCTCCGGCTTCACCCCTTCGAAGGCGAGATGGATCTTCGTCGTGTCCAGCCTGCGCGCGATCTCGAGGTCCGCGCCCTCGAGCTTCTGCGACCGCCAGGCCGCCTGGTCGGGGAGCCGACTCCAGCGTCCCGGTCGGGAGGTGAGTTCGGCGACGAGATCCTTCGCGCGAGCCGCGGTCTCGGCGTCCGTGACCCGTGCCGCCTCTCCGAGGAGCGGGACCGTCTCCGGCCCGAGCTTCCGGAGCTCCGCCGCCGCCTGGTCGCGGGCCTTGGGCGACTCGGATCCCAGATCGACGATCCACCCCCGGGCCTTCTTCGTCTCCTCGGCCGTGAGCGGGGTCTTCCGGGGTTCGGCCCCGGCCGTCCAGAGCCTCTCCGGCGCGGCCAGGAGCAGCACGCCGCAGCGGAAGTCGTAGTCGAGCTTCGCGCGGGCGCAGAGGCCTTCGATCGCCTTCCGGAAGGGGACGTCGGCGAGAATGAGGTCTACGGCGGCGAGTTCCGCGGAGAGGCCGGGGTCGAGGACGAGGTTCAGCCCTCCGATCTCCCGGAAGTAGTCCAGGATCGCAGACGGCGGGGCGCTTTGCATGTCGACCGAGAGCTTGAACTTCCGGAGCTTTTCGAAAAGGGAGCGGCCGGAGTCCCCCGCCGCGGCGGCCTTCAGGTCGAAGAGGAGGTCGTCCAGCGCTTCCGCCCGGTTCGCCCCGGGCTTGCGGGCGGCGATCAGGGCGGGGATCGCGGCCGGGCCCCGGGAGGCCAGTCCCTCGCGCGCGCGGGCCGACTCCGGGTCGGTGCCGTAGAGGAAGGTCCGTGCGAGATCGGCGGGCGAGGGGTCCTGGAGGGCGGCGAGAAGGAGGAACGCGGCGGCGATCATCTCTCAAACAGGACGCCGCGGCCGGCCGCTTCCGTGCGCTAGTCGGTCAGGCGCGGGTTGTACGGGGTCTTGGGGCGATCGATGGCCTCGACCTTCTCGTACTCCTTGACCTGTTCGGAGTTGAACTCCTTGCCGCACTCGTAGCTCGTGCAGCGGTACTCCTTGGCCTCGTTTGGGCTGAAGGCGTTGATCTCGTTCTTCTTGACCCGGCTGCCGTTGCAGTAGGGGCACTTGGCGCGCTGCCAGTATTTCTTGGGAGCCTCGGTCGCCGCCGCCTGCGAGCCATCCTCCTGCGTGACCATCTTCTTCGGCTTGATGCGGCCGGCGGCCTCGTCCTTGCAGCGGTGGCAGTACTTGCCGAACGCGACATGGGTGCACTCGAACTTCTGACGCTGGCGCCGGCGCTTGTGGGACATGCTCGTTCCTCTAAATCAGGGGATATACTTCTAGCGGGTTGAGCCCGTCAATGCAACCACAATTTCGTATCATCAGAGGATGAAGCCGGCGATTCTCGCGATCCTGCTCCTGCTCCAGGCCAAGCCTCCGCTCCCGGCGGCGCTCTCGAGCAAGCACTACGACCTGAAGACCTCCTGCACGTCCGAGCAGGGGAAGGAGCTGCTCGACTTCATGGAGCTCGTCCACCAGACCTACATGGCGCTCCTCAAGCCCGAGAACGCCGCGGAGGTCGAGAAGCGGAAGTTCACCGTGATCCTCTACCGCGACGCCGAGGAGTACATGAAGGCCGGCGCGCCCCCCGGCTCGGGCGCCTACTACAACGGGAAGGAGCTGGTGGGCTGGTACGACGCGACGTTCATGCGCCCGTTCTTCGCCCACGAGGGCATGCACCAGTTCACCGACGCCACCTCGAAGAACTTCAAGGACTTCAACATGTGGTTCACCGAGGGGATCGCCGACTGCATCGGGAACTGCGAGGAGCGCAACAAGAAACTCTACATGTGCGTGAAGAGCGGGATGATCTCGCGGATGCGTCTCCAGCTGATCCAGGCGGCGGTCAAGGCGGGCGCGGCCTATCCGCTCCGCGAGCTCCTCTCGCTCCCGCGCGGCGAGTTCATGAGGAACGCCGACCTCTGCTACGCGCAGTCGTGGAGCTTCTGCCACTTCCTGATCACCTACCCCAAGGAGGAGGACCGCGCCGTCCAGATCCCCAACGGCCGCTTCCGGAAGAACCTCGCGACCTACTACGAGCTCGTCCGGGCGGGCGGGACGACACACGCCAGGGCGTGGGAGGAGGCGTTCGCCGGCATCCCCCTCCGGGACCTCGAGGAGGCGTGGAAGAAGTACGTCCTCGAGCTCGACGGCGGCAAGTTCATCGGGATCATGGGCAAGGAGATCACGCAGGAGGAGCTCGAGAAGCTGACGCTCGACGCCGGCTTCACGGGGATCCGGCTCGACGAGGTCCTCCCCGACGGCGTCGCCGGGAAGGCGGGGATGAAGGGCGGCGACGTCATGATCCGCTTCGACGGCAAGCGGTTCCCGCGCCACGACGCGATGAACCGCCTCCGCGTCTGGATGCAGGACGTCCCCACCGGCCGGGCGATCAAGGTCGTCGTGCTCCGCGCCGGCAAGGAAGTGGAGTGCTCCTGCACGTGGGTCGCGCCGAAGAAGTAGGCCGGCTCAGTCGCCGAACTCGATCCCGAGCTTCACCCTCCGGATCCCCATCAGCAGGTGGAAGAGGAAGAGGGGTCCCAGGAGGAGCAGGAGGACCTGGTTCCCCGAGAAGGCGTTGCCGTTTATGAAGCCGTAGAGCAGGACGAGCGCCACGGCGAAGTGCCACGCCGTGCGCAGGCCGTGGGACCTCATGGGTCCCGTCCGGAAGGCCAAGGCCCACGCGATCAGGAACGCCACGTCCAGCCCCGCGGCCGCGTAGACCGGCCAGACGGCCGTTGTTCGGTTCTCGAGTTCCCGGAGCTTCCCCGTCGGGAGCCAGTCGGTCTTCCCCTTGAGGCTGTCCAGGATTCCCCGGAGGTCGGCGCGCGCCTCCTTCTCGAGCGTTTCGACCGCTTCGACCTCGAGCGCGACCGCCTGCTGCCGGAGCGGGACCATGAATACGAGAGAGAACATGGGAAGGTCGTTCTCGGTGAACCACTTCTCGATGGCCGGGATTTCGACGCCGTTCCAGGGCGTGAAGTAGCCTTTCGTCTTGCCCGAGCCCGAGGGGTCGGCGACCGTGGTCGGGATCCCGGCGGCCAGCGCCCCGCGGTGCTGGGCCGCGCGGTCGCCGCTGAACCTGATCCGGAGCCGGATCTTCTCCCAGTCGGCGGATCCCGCCTTCCGCTGGTAGTGCTTGAACGTCGTGGACGTGTCCGGGACGTAGCCCCCCGGGATCATCAGCTCGAAGGCGGGGTCGGCATTCTTCAGGGGGGTCGGCGCGTCCTGGGCCGTCCCCGCGGCAAGCGCCGCCGCCAGGCAGAGGATCCTCATCGTGGGTAATTGTAGCCCGAGATCGTACGATCGGTAGGCCTCGATTTGAGCGGGTGTTCAAATCCCCGGAGCTTGCCGATCGCCTGCCGGCTCCGACGCCCGGCCGACGAATTCCTTGGCCCCGGCCGCGGCGGCGTGTTAGACTTTTGAACGATGGTTCAAAAATTGAACGGTGATTCAAAAACCGTCCGGAAGAAGGTCGAGATCCTCCGGTCGGCGGCCGCGGCCTTCCGGGACCGGGGCTTCACGGCGACGAGCATGCGCGCGATCGCGATGCAGATCGGCCTGACCCCGGGGGCGCTCTACCATTACTTCGAGTCGAAGTCCGACCTGCTCTACTTCTGCCAGGAGTACTCCGCCGACCGGATGATCGAGAGGGCGCGGAAGATCCTGCGCCTGGATGCCGCCTGGCAGATGAAGCTGCGGGCCGTCATCAGCGAACAGATGCTCTGCATGCTGGACGAGCTCAACGGCTCGGCGGCCCACCTCGAGTACCACGCCCTGCCGCGTCCCCGGCGCGAGAAGATCGTCCAGAAGCGGGACGCCTACGAGGCGATCGTCCGGGGGATCATCGCCCGGGGGATCCGCGCGCGGGAATTCGCTCCCTGCGACGTGAAGATGGTCGCCTTCGCGATCCTCGGGGCCATGAACTGGACCGCCCGCTGGTACCGGCCGGCCGGGGAGCAGAACGCCGCCGACATCGCGACGAAATTCAGCAACTACCTCGTCCGGGGGCTCCTCCGATGAGGAAGACCCGGACGCCGAAACGGAGAAAGGCCCACCTGGCGCTCGAGGTGAACGGCGAGACGCAGGAGGTCGCGTTCGCCCCGCACAAGACGCTCCTCGAGGTGCTGCGCGAGGACCTGGGGCTGACCGGGACCAAGCACGGATGCGAACTCGGCGAGTGCGGCACCTGCACGGTGTTGATCGACGGGCGGCCGGAGCTCTCGTGCCTCGTGCTGGGCCTGGAGTGCGAGGGGAGGCGGATCGTGACGGTCGAGGGACTCCAGGAGGGCCCCTCGCCCCACCCGCTCCAGCTGGCGTTCGCCGAGACCGGCGCCGCCCAGTGCGGCTACTGCACGCCCGGGATCCTCTGCGCCGCGAAGGCGCTCCTCGATGAGAAGCCCGCCGCGAGCCGCGACGAGATTCGGGAGGCCCTCTCGGGCAACCTGTGCCGCTGCACCGGCTACCTCAAGATCTACGAGGCGGTCGAGCTGGCCGCCCGGCGGATGAGCCATGAGACGAAGCCTTAGGACCGTCGGAACCTCGGTCCGGAAGATCGACGGCCTCTCGAAGTGCGCGGGGGTGACGAAGTTCGCCGACGACCTCGTCCTCCCCAGGATGCTCTTCTGCAAGATCCACCGCTCGCCCGTGCCCCACGCGCGGATCAAACGGATCGACCTCTCGAAGGCCGTCCGGATGCCCGGCGTGGTCGCCGTGCTGACGGGGAAGGACCTCCCGGTCCCCTTCGGCATCCTCCCGATCTCCCAGGACGAGCACGCGCTCTGCCTCGACCGGGTGCGCTTCACGGGCGACCCCGTCGCCGCCGTGGCCGCCCTGGACGAGGACGTCGCGTTCGACGCGATGAACGCGATCGAGGTCGAGTACGAGCCTTTGGCGGCGGTCTTCTCGCCGGAAGAGGCGCTCGCGACCCCCGAGCCCCGGATCCACGCGTACGGCGACGAAGGGAACGTCCACAAGAAGGTCGCCCTCGAGTTCGGGGACATTGAACGCGCGTTCAAATCGGCCGACGAGGTCCTCGAGGGGACCTACTTCTTCCAGGGGAATACCCACCTGTCGATGGAGCAGCACGCGGCCCTCGGCTGGGTCGACCCGGATGGGAAGCTCGTCGTCTGGTCGAGCACTCAGACGCCCCACTACGTGCATCGCGCGCTCGCCAAGGTCCTCGGGATGCCGCCCGCGAGGGTCCGCGTGATCGCGACGCCCAACGGCGGAGGGTTCGGCGGGAAGAGCGATCCCTTCGGCCACGAGATCGTGGTCGCGAAGCTCGCGCTCATGACCGGCCGTCCCGTCAAGGTCTGCCTTACGCGGGAGGAGGTCTTCTACTGCCATCGCGGCCGGCATCCCGTCCTGATGCGGATCAAGACGGGCGTGAAGAAGGACGGCGCGCTGACCGGGATGCACTTCGAGTCGCTGCTCGACGGGGGCGCGTACGGGTCCTACGGCGTGGCCAGCACCTACTACACGGGCGCGCTCCAGACGGTCACCTACGACGTGCCCGCCTACAAGTTCGACGGCGTCCGCTGCTTCACGAACAAACCGCCGTGCGGGCCCAAGCGCGGCCACGGGACCCCGCAGCCGCGGTTCGCGCTCGAGGTCCACCTCGACAAGGTGGCCGAGCGGCTCGGCCTCGACCCGGCCCGGATGCGCCGGGACCACCTGGTTCCGCGGGACTCGCTCACAGCCAACTGGCTCCGCGTGGGGTCGATGGGGCTGGGGGAGTGCCTCGACCGGGTCGTGGCGGCCTCGGGCTGGAAGGAGAAGTTCCGGAAGCTGCCCCGGGGTCGCGGCGTGGGGATCGCCTGCTCGAGCTACCTTTCGGGAGCGGGCCTCCCCATCTACTGGAACGCGATGCCCCACACAGGGGTCCAGCTCAAGCTCGACCGGGGCGGCGGGGTCTGCGTCTTCTGCGGCGAGATCGACATCGGCCAGGGCTCCGACACGGTGCTCGCCCAGACGGTCGCCGAGGTGCTGGGCATCGACCCGTACGACATCCGCGTGGTGTACGGCGACACCGACCTCACCCCCGTCGACCTCGGGAGCTACTCCAGCCGCGTCACGCTCATGATGGGGAACGCGGCGATCCAGGCGGCGGAGCGCGCGCGGGAGCTGCTCGCGAAGGCGGTCGCGGAAAAGCTCCAGGTCCCCGTCGCAAGGCTGGAGTTTGCGGGCGGCCGCGTCTTCGACGTCGAGCGTCCGGAGACCGGCCTCGCGTTCGCCGAGGCGGTCGTGCTCGCCGAGTCGAAGTTCGGGACGGTCGGGACGGTGGGCTCGTACACGCCTCCTCCGTCGGCCGCGAAGTTCAAGGGCTCGGGCGTGGGCCCGTCGCCCGCCTACAGCTACACGGCGAGCGTGGTCGAGCTCTCGGTCGAGCCGGAGACGGGCCTCGTCGTCGTCCACAAGGTCTGGATCGCCCACGACGTGGGGCGCTCGATCAACCCCACGCTCGTCGTGGGCCAGGTCGAGGGGAGCGTCTACATGGCGCTCGGGGAGGCGCTCATGGAGGAGCAGGTCTTCCGCGCGAACCGCCGCGGCGTCCACAAGGCGCCGTCGATTCTGGAGTACAAAAGCCCGACGACGATGGAGATGCCCGAGGTCGAGACGATCCTCGTCGAGGACCCGGACCCGAACGGCCCCTTCGGCGCGAAGGAGGCGGGGCAGGGGCCGCTCCTGCCGGTCATCCCCGCCATCGCCAACGCGGTCTACGACGCGGTGCGGGTCCGCATCGACGAGGTGCCGATCACGCCCGACAAGGTGCTCAAGGCGCTCCGCTCGAAGGACAAGCGATATGGCCCGAAGGCCTATCCGACGATCCCCATGCCCGACGCGATCCGCGTGAAGACCCCCGCCGAGGGGGGCAGCGGCGCGGCCGAATCGGGCGAGTACGTGAGGACGTGGACGTCATGATGCGCCTGCCGCCGTTCAAGTACCTGCAGCCCAAGAGCGTCGCCGAGGCGTGCCGCATGCTCGCCGGGGAGGGTCCGACGGCCATGGTCGTCGCGGGCGGGACGGACCTCTACCCCAACATGAAGCGCCGCCACCAGAGGCCGGCGACGCTGATCGGCCTCCGAAACCTGAAGGACCTCAAGGGCGTGGAGGGGGAGAGGGTCGGCGCCGGCGAGACGCTGACGGCGCTCGAGCGCCACCCGCGGATCCGCGCCGCGTGGCCCGCGCTCTGGACGGCGATTCATTCCATCTCGACGCCGATCCTCCGCAACATGGGGACGATCGGCGGGAACGTCTGCCTCGACACGCGCTGCACCTATTACAACCAGAACCATGAATGGCGCCGCGCGATCGACTTCTGCATGAAGTGCGACGGGACGACCTGCTGGGTGGCGCCTTCGAGCAAGATGTGCCTGGCGATCAACTCGAGCGACACCGCGCCCGTCCTCTGCGCGATCGGGGCGCGCTTCAGGTTGCAATCCGTCGACGGCGAGCGCGTCCTCGAGGCGAAGGACCTCTACCGGAGCGATGGCATCGACTACCTGAGGAAACGTCCCCACGAGCTGCTGACCGGCCTCCTGCTTCCGAAGCCCAACGGATGGAGAGCGACCTATCTCAAGCTGCGCCGCCGCGGCGCGTTCGATTTCCCGGTCCTCGGCGTCGCGGTCTGCCTCGAGTTCGAGGGCCGGACCGTCACCTCCGCGAAGATCTACCTCAACGCCGTCTCGATGAGCCCCCTCGAAGTGGTCGAGGCCCAGAAGGCGGTGACGGGACAGGAATTGAACGACCGTTCAATCGCGGCCGCGGGGGACGCGGCGTTCGTCGCGGCCAAGCCGATGGACAACGCGGACTTCCACCTCCATTGGCGCAAGGAGATGGCGCGCGTGTACGTCAAGAGGGCGTTGGACGAACTCCGGCCCCGATGAAGGTCTGGCCGCTCCTCCTCTGGGCGACCTCCTGCGCGGCGCCCCCTCCGCCGCCGGCGGCGCCCCCGCCCGTCCCGACCGTGTCGCGGGAGGAGGTCGTCCGCGCGCTCGCCTCGCTCGAGCGGTCGTTCTACGTCCATTGGGGAGCGGTGGAGGGGACGCCGGACTTCGCGAAGCTCCGCGACGCGCATGTCCCGATCCTCCGGGAGATCGCCGACGCGAACGGGGAGCAGGCGCTGACGGCCTTCCGCGTGCTCCGGAGGCTGGCTCCCCGCGAAACCTTCACGGAGGCCGCGCAGGCGATCCTCTACGCGACGGCGTTCGAGCGGGAGGAGAACTTTCTCCGGTGGGGAGTGCTCTCGAAGACGGGGATCCTTCCGGGCGTCTACGGGGACGAGATGATGGCGCTCCGGGGGGCGGTCGTGGCATACCTGCAGAAATCGCTCACGAACCGTCGGGCGGCCCGCCTCCAGGGAAGGGAGGAGGCGGAGCGGGCGGGCCGGCGTCGAGAAGACCGGGTCTGCGACTACGCGTGGGTGATCCTGGCGACCCTCCTGGGACGCCCCGTCGAGTACGCCGAGGACCCGCTCTATCGCGACCCGCAGATCCGGGAGTTCGACTTGTGGCTCAATCGGCGGAGGTGAATCGATGACACTCCGGCGGATTGCCCCATTCCTGGGCGCGCTTGTCCTCGCGGGCGCCGCGCCGGCCGGCGAACCGATCCTTCTGCGGATGCTCTCCGTCGGGGACGCGGAGGCGCTCTTCCACGACGAAGCGGAGCGACTCCTGTCCCGGGTGTCCGCGGTGTTCGAGGCGTCGGCGGACCGCGCCACGAGGCCGGGGTGGGCCCAGCGGACCTATCCAGGACTCGAGGAACGAGGAGCTGGAGCGCCTGGGCACCCTCAGAAAGTGATCGAGCCTCGCGAGAGGATCACGGCGCGGCCGCCGACCCGGACCTCCTTGTCCGTGGCGTAGACGGTGAGCTCGCCGGGCCGGCCGAGCGCGTCGCCCTGCCGGACGCGGAACTCGGGGCCCTTCGCCAGCTCGTTCAGCACCAGGTACCCGCCCAGCGCCCCGTTCGCCGTCCCCGTCACCGGGTCCTCGTTGATCCCGCAGGCCGGGGCGAAGTGGCGGGCGTAGATCGAGCCGTGCTTCCCGATCGTGAAGAGATGGGTCCCGATCACGCCGAGTTCGAGGTTGAGCGCCGCCAGCTCGGTGAATCCCGGCTGGCAGAGGTTGATCTCCTTCTCGCTGGGCATCGGGACAACCAGCACCCAGTTTCCCGTCGACGCCTTCTGGACCGGAAGCTCGGCGTCGATCGCCTCGACTCCCAGGAGGTCGGCCAGGTCGTCGCGGCGGACCACGACCGCCTCGGTCTTCGGCGGGAGCTGCTCCATCATGACGCGGTCGCGGTCGATGTCGAGGTCGAGGATCCCGAGGTTCGTCTCCTGCCGCGCGCGGCCGCGCTTGAGGCGGCCCTCGCTCGCCAGGACCCAGGCGGTCGCGACGGTCGCGTGTCCGCAGAGGTCGACCTCGCGGGCGGGCGTGAAGAAGCGGATGCGATAGTCGGCGCTTTTCGAGGGGAGGACGAACGCGGTCTCGGAGTGCTTGAGCTCGCGGGCGACCAGTTGCATCTGGGCGTCCGTCATCCCGCCGGCATCCAGGACCACGCCCGCCGGGTTGCCGCCGAACGGCCGTGCGGTGAAGGCGTCGACGTGGTAGACCGGGAACGAGCGCGACGACACTAGGCCGGACCGATCAGGTGCTCGACGATGTCGGCGACCTCGCCGACCTTGAAGGGGCGGTTGACGACGACGACGGTGCGGAGGAAGCAGCGACCGGCGGCGTCGCCCTCGTCCTCGTCGGCGATCAGGATGAGTTTTGGAGGGGTCTTCTTGGGGCGGAGGTCCTCGACGATGGCGTCCATGGCTTTGTCGAGGTTGGTGGAGACCACGACCACGTCGTAGGAGCGCAGGCGGAGGCGCTCGCGCGCGTCGACGGCGTCGGTCCAGACGCTGACGTCGTAGCCGCAGGCCTCGAGCGAGTTGCGGATCTGGCCGCCTTCGTGGTAGTCGCGGTCGGCGATGAGGACCGACTTCCCGCGCGATTCCGTGTCGAGGGGGCCGGGCTGCCCCTGCCCCTGACGAAGGATGGTCGAATCGGCCATGATGCGCCTCCAGTGCCTCCAGGGAAGTATATCGACGGTTCGCAGCGCGTGGGGGAAAATAATCCGGGCGCGCCCTCAGACGCGCGGCCGGAGCGGGATCCCCAATTGGGCGACGACGGCCTTGACGAAGTCGGTGACGTCCTCGGAGACGCGGTGGGTGAGGAAGCCGGCGCTGGTGGTGGTCGAGCCGGCCCGGAGGCTGACCGAGGCGCTGTCGAGGGCGTCTAGAAGGAGCATGAGTTTCGGCGCCGCCTGCAGCTTCTTCAAGGCGCGCATGATTTCGGCCTGGGCGGAGGGGTCGAGCTCGCTTGAGACGCAGGCGAGGTCGAAGGGCCGGCTGCCGGCGAGGAGGTCGGCGGCCCACTCGGGCTCGAGGCAGTCGGTGACCTGGTACCCGACGGTCTCGAGGCGCTGCTTGGCCTGATCGACCCACACCGCGTCGCGGTGCGCGATCAGGACCGATAGCCGGCGGTGCGAACGTGAGGACCCCACCCGAGGGGAAGTATAGCGCGTGGATCGGGGGGTTGGGCGCCCTCTTTTCAATGGAGTGCCGCCGAGTGAGGAGCCTCGCATCAGGCATCGAGGAGCAACCACGCCAACTCCCGGAATGCAGGGAAGGAGGGGATGGCCATCCCTTGATGCCGGGGGTTTAAAACACGAAAGGCGCGGAGGCCTCGCGGCCCCCGCGCCCTCCGGCGCGGAATTCTCCCTTATGCCTCCTGCGGCGCCTTCGCGCGCAAGGACTTCCACGCCTCCAGCGTGAGCATGATCTCGCGGGCGTTCGAGCCGTTGTGGCCGCCCAGGATGCCCGCCTTCGTCATCGCGTCGATCAGGCGTGCGGCGCGCGAGTAGCCGATCGAGAAGTGGCGCTGGATCAGCGAGGTCGATCCGCGGCCCTCGGTCAGCACCCGCTCGACCGCTTCGTCGAAGAGCTCGTCGTCGCTCGTCCCCTCGGCGTCGCCCACGGTCTTGATCTCGATCAGCTCCTGGTGGTACTCGGGCTTGCCCTGCGTCTTGAGCCACTTGACCAGGCCGCGCACTTCGTCGTCCGAGACGAACGTGCACTGGCCGCGCACCGGCTCGAAGGCGTCGATCATCTTGACCAGCATGTCGCCCTTCCCGAGCAGCCGCTCGGCGCCCTTCCGGTCCATGATGATGCGCGACTCGATCTGGCTGGGCACCCGGAACGCGATCCGCGACGGCATGTTCGAGCGGATCAGGCCCGTGATGATGTCGCTCGAGGGGCGCTGCGTCGCCACCACCAGGTGGATGCCGATCGCCCGCGCCTTCTGGGCGAGCCGGACGATCGAGTTCTCGACCTCCTTCCGGCCGGTCATCATGAGGTCGGCCAGCTCGTCGATGATCGTCACGATGTAGGGCATGTGGGTCGGGAACTGCTCGGCCTCCTCGATGGGCACCGCCGCCTCGGCGAGCCGCTCGCGGATCTTCTTATCGCCCATCTTGTTGAACGTGCCGACCGAAGTCGCGCCCACGCGGGAGAGGACGCCGTAGCGCTCCTCCATCTCCTTGACCAGCCAGTCGAGCACGAGGCCGGCCTTCTTGCCGTCCACCACGACCGGGGCCCAGAGGTGGGGGATGTCGGCGAAGGCGGTCAGCTCCACCTGCTTGGGATCGATCAGGATCAGCTTCATCTCCTGGGGGGACATCGCCGAGACCAGGCTCGTGATGATGGTCTTCAGGCAGACCGACTTGCCCGAGCCCGTCGTCCCGCCGATCAGGAGGTGGGGCAGCTCAGAGAGGCTCCTGAGGATCGCCTTGCCGTCGTTCATCTTGCCCAGGATCATCGGGAGCGGGATCTTGCGGAGGTCGTCGTAGCCTTTCTCCAGGAACTCGCGGATGCGGACCGCGTTGGGATACGGGTTGGGGACCTCGATGCCGACCGTGCCCTTGCCGGGGAGCGGGGCGACGATCCGGACCGCGAGGGTGGCCAGGCGCATCGTGATCTCTTCCTGGCGCGCCGTCACCGCGTGGATGTGCTGGCCGGGCGCGAGCTGGATCTCGTAGGTCGTCACCGCGGGGCCGATCTCGTAGTTCACCACGCGGCCGTCGATGCCGTACTCGCCGAGCGCGTTCTCGAGGACCAGCATGCGCTCCTTGATCTCCCTTTCGTTGATCCCGTGGAGCTGCTCGACCTTGTTCTCGAAGAGGTCGATCGGCGGCGTCTGGTAGTCGCCGACCCTCTTGTGGTCGTAGGAGGCCGCGGCGGCCTTGATCGAGCTGCCGAGCTCGACCTTCGGGAGCGGCTTGGGGGCCGCGTGGGCGGTCTCCTGGTGCTGCGCGGCGTGGACCGCGCGGTCCTGGGGGGTGAGGATGACCGTGGCGGGCGCGGCGGCCTTCGGCGGCGGGAGCGGCGCGGGCTTGACCGGCTCGGGGGCCTTCACGGTCGAGGGCACCGCCTGCACGCGGCGCTGGAGCTCGGCCTTCGCGCGCTCCATGGCGAACTGCTGGGCGGCGGCGGCGCGCCTGACGCGTTCCTCCGTCGAGTAGTGGTGCGAGACGCGGCCGAAGAGGACCTTCACGGCCTGCGCGACCTTGAGGACGCCCACGTAGATCATCCAGTCGGTCGAGAGGATGAGCGAGACGGCCAGCGCGAGGACGACGGCGAGCCACGCGCCCGCGGTGCCCAGGTGGCTGACGAGCAGGAGGTCGAAGGCCTTCCCGTAGATGCCTCCCAGGCCGGGGGCGGTGCCCGCCATCCCGAAGGCGCCCTGCGCGAGGACGCCCTGGAGCGAGAGGAGGGTCGCCGCGGCGAAGACCGAGACCGCGACGGCGACCAGCTTCACCCAGAGGCCCTGGAGCTTGCGGCGGAAGAAGACCACGAAGGACCAGAAGCCGACGAAGAAGACCATGAGGTACGCCGCGAGGCCGAGGCCCGAGAGGAGCCCGAACGCCACGCGGGCGCCGATCGCGCCGCCCTTGTTCAGGATCGGCTGGTTGGGCGGGTACTTGATCTCCCGGAGGTCGCCCGGGTCGTACGAGACCAGGGAGATGAAGACGAACATCGTGCAGAGGAAGAAGAAGAGCCCTCCCAGCTCCTTCACCTTCTCCCGCACCGGCACCCGGGACGCCAACGGCTCGGTCGCTTTTTTCGCCACGCTAGCCCCTCATGATGAAGTAAACGAGACCCGCCCCGCCCGCCACCGCGCAGTAGAGGGCGAAGAGGGAGAATCTCCCCTTCAACGACAGGAGTTCCACCCCCTTGATCGCGGCCAGACTGACCGCGAAGGTGACGGCCACCCCAATCACTATCGGCAGGGCATGGAGAGGGGCTTCAGCCCGAAGGGCGTCCCGGCCCTTGAAGACCAGGGCCCCCAGGATGGCGATCGCCCCCATGAAGAAGGAGAACCGGACCGCGTCGGTCCGACGGAAGCCGGCCAGGTAGGCCATCCCGATGGTCGAACCCGACCGGGAGATGCCCGGGAGGAGCGCGAACGCCTGGGCGATCCCGACCCAGAGGATCTTCCGCCAGGGGGCGCCCGTCAGGTCGAACTTCTCGCGGCCGAAGCGCTCGGCGAGGAAGAGCCAGCCGCCGGTCACCAGGAGGAGCCCCGAGGCGAGGGCGAGGTTGGTGTAGAGCGCCTCGACGTGCTTCTTGAAGAGCAGGGCCGCGACCACGGCGGGGAGGGAGGCGAGGACGAGCATCGGGATTTCGCGGCGGCGCTCGCGGAGGAGCTCAAGCCAGGCCTTCCTGTAATAGAGGAGGATCGCCAGCAGCGAGCCCACGTGGAGGGTGATGTCGAAGAAGAGGTCGGGCTCCTTCCCCATGCAGTAGCGGGCGAAGAGGAGGTGGGTCTTCGAGGAGACGGGGAGGAACTCGGTCAGGCCCTGGACGACGGCGAGGACGATGACCTGGGGGAGGGTGAGAAAAGTGGACATAGTATCTCCGGGAGGCAACGTCTAATATATCGGCATGGAACCGGCGGAACCTTCAGCGTCCCAGCCCCCCCCCGAGCCGCCGAGGAATCCGCTCCCCGATCCCGGCGACGCACCCATGGCGCCTCCCGAGGAGCGGTACCCCTTTCACGGCAAGACGGCCTCCCCTACCGCCGCGCCCTCCGCGACGGCCCGCATGGACAACCTCAAGGAGAAGCAGAAGACGAGGCGACGGAAGAGCTTCCTGGTCGGCCTCTTGGTCGGCCAGCTCCTCATCCTCGCGCTCGATTACGGCGGGAAGCTGGCGCTCTATCTGCTCCGCGACAAGCTGAAGCCCACGGGCGACCTGACGCTCGAGGCCCGCGTCTTCCTCGGCATGACGGCCGGGATCGTCTTCACCGGCCTCCTCATCTTCTTCGTGCTGGGCCTCCAGGGCGCGGGCTGGCTCTTCGGGAAGAAGAAGGTCGGCTTCTTCACGGCGGTCTGGAGGGGAATTAAACGGGCGTTCAAAGCGGCCTGGGCGGTCGGGCTCACGATGGGCATCATCGGCGGGACCGCCTGGTTCCTGGTCCCGGTCGTGACGCAGGACTTCCTGAAGAAGAAGGGGAAGGACTACGTCGGCCAGGGCGGGCAGTGGATCAACGACCAGATCAAGCGCGTCAAGCCCGGCTCCGAGCCGCCGCCGCCCGGAAGCCCGTAGCAATCAGCGCACAACCCCTCAGGATTGGCCACAGAGAAGATCCCCTTTCTTGAATTCCATGCTCGAAGGCAAAGCGGGGACGGTCTTCGGATTGGAAGTCTGCTCCGTGCCTCCGTGGCCAACAACGGTCTTGCAACAGCCTCTTAATCCGGATCACCCTCCCGACCGGTGGAGGGCCCGGAACCGCGCGGGCGTCGTCCCCGCCTCCCGGCGGAAGGCCGCATGCAGGTTCTCGACGTAGGTGAACCCTGAGGTCGAGGCGATCCTCTTGAGCGGCCAGTCGGTCTGGACCAGAAGGGCCTTCACGCGCTCGAGGCGGAGGCGCTGCAGCTCCTCGTGGGGCGTGCGTCCCAGTTCGGCGGCGAAGCGCGTCTCGAGCGTCTTGCGGCAGCAGTTCGCCACGCGCAGCACGTCGGCGATCCGGAGCGGCTGGTCGAGGTTGTCCTGCATGAACCGGACCGCGGCGACGACGTCGCGGTCGGCCATCGCGAGGACATCGGTGCTCCGGCGGGCGATGACGCCGAGGGGCGGGACCGCCCTTTTGCGGCGCGGCGCGCTCCGACCCTTCATGAGGCGGTCGAGCATCGCCGCTCCCTTGAAGCCGATATGGTCGGTGTTGAGCGCGACGCTCGAGATCGAGGGGGTCGAGAGCTCGCAGAGGACTTCGTCGTTGTCCACGCCGACCACGGCCAGGTCCTCCGGGACCCGGACGCCCGCCAGCCGGGCGGCCTCGAGCACGTGGCGCGCGCGCTGGTCGTTCGAGGCCATGAGGCCCGCGGGCCGGGGGAGCGCCGCCAGCCAGCGGGCCAGGCTCTTCTGCTCGCGCGGCCAGGCGCGGTCCTCCGGCCAGGCGTAGTCGGCCGTCGTGAAGCCGGCCCGCCGGACCCGCTCGGAGAACGCCTTCCTCCGGGCGGACTCCCAGAAGCTCCGGGGAGCGTCGTCGGAGTCCCATCCGCAGAAGGCGAAGTGGCGGAGCCCGCGCGCGAGCAGGTGCTCCGCGGCCATGAGCGCCACGCCCTCCTCGTCGTTCGAGACGCCGCACGGGGCGGCTTCGGGCAGCGTGAAGTCGAGGTCGACCACGGGGAGGCGGGAGGAGAGGATCCGCCGGGCCTGCCGACGCGAGCGCAGGAGGGTGATGATCCCGTCGACGCCCCACTCCCGCAGCGGCGGGGGCGCCTCCTCCTGGCCGCCCGGCTCGATGAAGAAGGACCACGGCCCGTAGAGCCGCGCGTAGCGGGCGATTCCGCGGAGGAGGCCGCGTCCGTACGACGAGGCCGTCTCGATCAGCAGCGCCACCTTCGGGGGAGCGGCCATGCTTACGGTATATCATAAGCGGGCTATGGAAGGGAGAACCCGCGGCGAGGGGACGAGAGAGGGGGGAGCTTCTGGCGGACGCGGCGATCGAGTCCGTCCGCGGGCGGGTTCCCGCCCGCATTTCCCCCCGCTGGAGGGTAGAATCGGGGAGGGCAGGGTCGCGTGCGGGAGCATCCATGAACAGCGTCCGGCAGGAAACGCCGAAATCCGACGAGGCGTCGCGGGGAGACCGCGGGGCGCTGCTGCGCCTCGGGGAGCGCCTGGGGTACTTCACGCCGCTCGAGACCGTCGCCCAGGGCGGGATGGGGACGCTCTACAAGATCAAGATCCACCGCGAGGAGTTCGTCGCGCCCTACATCCTGGGCCACATCCTCAGCGGGGACCTGAGCCCCAGGATCGTCGGGATCCAGGGCCGCTACCTCCTCCACGAGCCGGAGTTCGAGGAGGAGGTGGGCCGGCGCATCGCCGGGGTGGACCGCCGGTCGTTCCTCTTCCAGCGGATGCTCTCCGAGATGGAGGAGCGCGAGAGGGCGCTCGTCGCGGCCGACTACATCGCGGCGGCGAAGGTCCCCAAGCAGGAGAACCCTGCGGCGACCTCGCGGTTCCTTCGCGAGGTGCGGTCGCTCCACAACATGGGAGACCACCCGAACATTGTGAAATACATCTCGTGCGGGCAGGTGGGCGAGCGGCCGGTCCTGATCACGGAGTACTTCCCCTCGATGGACATCGCGGAGCGGATCGCGCAGGCGCCGGTCTCCTCGGAGACGGCGCTCGGCATCTTCGTCGCGGTGCTCCGCGCGCTCCACCACGCCCACGTGAAGGGGATCATCCACCGCGACGTGAAGCCCTCGAACGTGCTGACCGACGGCGAGCGGATCAAGATCACCGATTTCGGCCTGGCGAAGCCGCTTCTCGCCGAGGCGGGGCGCACGCAGGTCACGTTCGCCGACCAACTGGTGGGCACGCCCGCCTACATGGCGCCCGAGCAGATCGACGCGCGGCTCGGTCCCGCGGGCGAATGGACCGACGTCTACCAACTCGGCCTCATGCTCTTCGAGATCGTGACCCGCCGGCCGATGTACGACGAGGTCGAGTACCGCGCCCGCCTGGAGCGGATGCCCAAGGACCAGGTGAAGGACCCCGACCCTCGGCGCCTCATCCTCGAGGACGTGCAGGACCTGGGGAAGGACCACCCGCACTTCCCCCGCGACTTCGCCCCCGGCCTTCCGGAGGAGCTCGAGAAGCTGATCATGACCGCGTGCCAGAAGCCCGTGCTCGAGCGATACACCTGCGAACTGGCGCTCGAGCACGCGGAGGACCTGATCCGGAACAGGGTCTTCGCCCACGGCGACCCCGACCAGCCGCCCTCGGAGGAGCGGAAGCGCGAGAGCCGCACGACCCTCATCCTTTCCTCCTCGGAGGCGCTCCTCGCCAAGCACGCCTACGCGGAGGCGGAGGCGTACGAGAAATGCCTCTCCCTCCTCGGCCAGGCGGAGCACGAGTCCGACGTGATCGCGCTGGCGGACCTGGTTGAGAAGGCGGGAACGGCGCTCGTCCGGCTGCCGCGTGCGAAGTTCGGCGTCCTCCACGCGCGGCACGAGGGGCTCGTGAAGGGCCTCGAGTCCGAGCGCGACGACATCGAGGCCTTCCGCCCCAACCGGAAGATCGCCCTCGAGATCGCGCGAGGCTACGACGCGCTCCTCGGGCTCATCGAGAGCGAGACGTTCTTCGAGACGCCGGGGGCCGTGATCCGGAATAAGGCGGAGGCCCTCCACACTCGCGCGGCGCAGCACCTCGAGCGCATCCGCCGGACGGGGCTTCACGAGCGGATCGCGGCGAAGTACCTGGCGCAGCTCGAGAGCATCCTCAACGAGCTGCCGAAGCTGGACGCGACGCTCAACGCGCGGAAGGCGGAATTCATCCGGAAGAAGCGGGAGGAACTGGACGCGGCGATCGAGCGGAACCCGAACGAGGCAGCGCTGATCGTGCTCACGCTCAAGCGGGCGCTCGAGGCCGGCCAACCCGACGATCTCAGCCGCGCGCTGCTCGAGGAGATCCGGACGGTCTACGCGCCGCGGCTGAAGCTGGAAGAAAGCTAAGGAAGCTAGAAGCTCGAAGCTTGAAGCCGGAGGGCTGCGGGCTACTCCTTCACGAAGTCCATGTACCCGATCAGCATCTCCTCCCACGTCTGCTGACCGAAGCGCACTTCCTTCGAGGGATCGGGGTTGGCGGGGTTGCCCCTCGAGTTGTCGAAGCGGGCGGTGGCCTTCACCCGGGTGCCCTTCTTCACCGCCTTGGGCTCCTTCAGGCGGTAGCAGGTCTGCCAGTTGAAGTCGTACTTCGGGACGTCGAGGAGGACCTCCTCTTTCCCGTCGGGGTGGACCGCGACATACTTGAACGCCTTCCCGCGGACGTGCATGTGGGGGAGGAAGCTCAGGATCCGGGCGTCGGAGTCGAACGTGAAGGTGGCGGTCTCCTCGTGGTTCGCGGCGCCCGGGGGGATGCGGATCTGCGCGTTGACCACGCCGCGCGTGACGACCTCCTGCTTGACGGGCTTCTTCGCGAAGAGGAGGCCGATCGAGGTCTGGTCCTCGGCTTCCTTTCCGCTGGGGGTGTAGTGGATCTGGAAGACGAGGTTGGCGCCCGCGGGGACCTTTTTGCCCATGCCCTCCGGGAAGACCATGGGGCTCTCGCCGGGGACCATGATGCCGAAGTAGCCGTGGAGGAGGCCGCCGTCGAACTGCGGCTGCTCTCTCATCCTCTGGAGCGGGTACTGGACGAAGACGAGGACGTGGTGGACGACCTCGCGCGCGGTGGGGCGGACCTCGATCGCCTGGACCCAGGTGTCCTCCTTCAGGTTCGTGCGGGCGATGGCGTGACGGTACGGCACGCTGCCTTCCGCGGGGACCCTCTCGGGCCGGGGGATCTTGTAGACCGCGTCGGGCGTCCCGATCAGCCAGCCTTCGGGGAACACGCGCGGCGCGGGGGCATCCTTCGGGTCGCCCTCGGGCGCGCCCGCGTCGACCCACCCGGCGATCGTGGCGACCTCGGCGTCGCTGAGCCGCCGGTCGTTCTTCCACGTCCCCACTTTCGGGTCGGCGTGCCACGGCGGCATGCGCCGCTGGACGACGACCTCCTTGATCTGCTTCGACTGGGACTTCGCCTTGCCATACTGGAGGAGCGAGAACGGCGCGATCTCGCCGGGGCGGTGGCACTCGATGCAGCGCTTCTGGAAGATGGGCTCGACGTCCTTGTGGAACGTGACTTTCCCGGCGCCCGCGGCGGCGGGGCCCGCCGGAGACGATTTGAACGCCCGTTCAATTTGACACCCGGGGGCCTCGGTGGCGGCGACCGGGGGGGCCTTGCCGGCGAGGAGGGCCTCGATCGCGTCGGTCAGGAAGTTCCGGGTCGCGGCGTCCCGCTGGTAGCCGATGCCGTACTGGTCGTCGACGGCGCCGCGGTAGCGGAGGACGCCTCTCGGGTCGAGGAGGAAGGCCTCGGTGGTCCGCTCGGGGGCGAAGATCGGGACGAAGACCTTGTCGTCGGCCCCGACGACGAAGAAGCGGACGCCCTTTGGGGAGTACTCCTTGGACCAGCGGTCGAGCTTGGGCTTGTAGAGCTTCGACACGGGGCAGTCGGCGCTCGTGAAGGCGACGACGAGGGCCTTCGCGTCCTGGAGGAGCGGCTGGAGGTTGGCGTCGTTGAACGACTTCCCGATGCCGGCCTTCGCGGGCTCGGCGATCACGGCGGGGCCCTGCTTGGGATCGGCCTGCTGGGCGGAGAGAGGGGCCGCGAGGGCGAGAAGGAAAGTCGCGCGAAGTGTTTTCATAGATGGTGCTTTGGATAGATATACCGGCTTGCGTGTTCGCCCGTTTCGTAAGGAGATAAGGAGATGGAAGAGATAGGGAGATAAGAGAAAGAGAAAGAGAAAGAGGGAGTCAGGACTTGCGGATCCGATCGAGGGCGGTGCGGGCCGCCTGGGAGATCTTCTCGTCCTCGTCGCGGGCCGCCTTCTTGAGCGCGGAGAGGGCCGGCGCGGCGTCGGGGCCCAGCCGGCCGAGCGCGGCGGCGGCGCGGGCCCTCATGCTGGAGGCCAGACCCTCGTCGAGCAGCGACGCGAGCCGCTCGGCGCCCGCTTCCTCGGGATCGATCTCGCCGATCGCGAGCAGGATCCAGCTGAAGAACTCCGGGTCGTCCCTCGAACGATCCAGGAGGCGGACCAGGGAGGGAAGGGCCTCGAGGGCCGCCTCGCCCAGCCAGCCCAGCGCGTCGGCCGCGAACTCCTGGGCGCGGGGAGCGCCGGTCTTCAGGACCTGGAAGACCGCGGGGAACGCCGGACGACCGATCGCCCCCAGGGCGTGGGCGGCGCTGGAGCCCACCGTGCCGCTCGAGTGCTCCAGCAGGCGGGCCAGCGCGGGGATCGCCGGCTCCGCGTCCCGGCCGATCGCCGCCAGCGCATCGGCTGCGGCCCAGAGGAGATCGTCGTCCTCCTCCTTCAGGAGCTCGACGAGCCGCGGCACCGCCTCGCGGGCCGCGGGGCCCACCTTCGAGACCACGTCGCATGCGGTCTCGGGACTGCATCCCTCGGCCTTACGGAGGTTCCGCAGGACCCCGGGCAGCACCCGCTCGGCCCGGCCGGTCACGAGCCACACGGCCTCCGCGGCGGCCAGGTCGAGATCCGGATGATCCAGGGACTCGGCCAGTTCCGCGGCGACCTCGGAGGCGCGCGCCCCCTGCTCGCCCACTCCCTCGATCATCTTCCTCCGCACGTCCGTGTCGTCGTCGCGCAGCAGGCGTCGGAGGACCTCGATCGGGGGAAGATCGTCGGGGTAGAGGGATTGAAAGGCGCCGAGCGTGTAACCGCGCACGCCGGGATCCGGGTCGCCGAGGAGGCGCGTCAGAGCGGCGCGCACGTCCTCCCGCGCGACGCCCGATCGCTCCAGCGCGTAGGCGGCCGACGACCGCACCCCGGCGTCGGGATCTAGGGTCGAAGCGAGGAGGTCGGGCAGCACGTCCGCGCACGCCGGTCCGATCCGGCCGAGTGCATGCGCCGATCTCATGCGGACTTCGGGATCGGCCGACTTCAAGAGGCCGGCGAGGAGTGGGATCGCGGGAGCGGCGGTCTCCTCGAGCTCCCACAAAGCCCGAAGCCCGCGATGCAGGACGGGGCCTGCGTTGGCTTTTAGAAACTCGAGCAGGGCCCCGAGCGCCGGCCGCCCGATCCCCTTGAGGACGTCTCCGACCTCCCAGGGAAGATCGGCATCCTCGACCTTGAGCATCTCGATCAGCGGCGCGACGGCGCGACGGCCGGCGGCGATCAGGATCTTCCCCGACTCCTTGCGCTGATCGTAATCGCCTTCGCGAAACTCTCGGAGGGCCCGCTCGACCTCCTCGGAGCCGGGACGGTGCTTTCGGAACCAGTCCCAGATCCCCATCAGGGGGATCCGAGTTCGCGCACGATCCACCCCGCGACCGATTCCTTGGTCGCGCGCCGGAAGCGTTTCACCACGCGGCCTTCGCGGTAGACCGCGCAGTCCATCCGGTCCGACGCGAACGACTTCGGCGCGTTGAGCACCACGTAGTCGAGGTTCTTCTTCTTGTACTTGAGGAACGCCTGGTGGACGGCGTCTTGCACTTCCAGGGCGAAGCCGACCAGGATCCGCTTCCCCTTCTTCTCGCCCAGCGCCCGGAGGATGTCCCGAGTCCGGACGAGCTTGAGCGTCAGCGTCCCGGCGCGCTTCTTCAGCTTGCCCCGGAAGCGCTCGGCGGGACGGTAGTCGCCCACCGCGGCGGTCATGATCACCGCGTCCGTCTTCGGGTAGGACTTCATCACCGCGCGGTACATGTCGTCGGAGGAGACGACGCGGACGGTGCGGATCCCGGGAGGGTCGGGGAGCGTCACGGGGCCGGTCACGAGCGTGACCTGGTGGCCCGCTTTCACCGCCGCGACCGCGCAGGCGAACCCCATCTTGCCGCTCGAGGGATTGGAGAGGAAGCGGACGGCGTCGAGGAACTCGCGGGTGGGGCCGGCCGTGACTAGGACACGCACTTCTCTACTTCCAGGACGATCGAGGCCGGATCGGCCAGGCGGCCCTTCGCGTAGGAGCCGCACGCGAGGAAGCCGCTCTCGGGCTCGACGAAGCGGAGCCCGCGCTTCCGGAGGATCGCCAGGTTCTCCTTCACCGCGGGGTGGTTCCACATGCGGTCGTTCATCGCGGGGGCGACGAGCACCGGGCAGGTCACCGCGAGGAGGAGCGAGGTCAGCATGTCGTCGGCGATCCCGTGGGCGGCCTTGGCGAGGAAGTTCGCCGTGGCGGGCGCGACCAGCACCAGGTCCGCCTGGTCGCTGAGCGAGATGTGGGTGGGGTCGACGACGCTCTCGAGGTCGAAGGGGTCGGTCATCACCCGGCGACGGGTGAGCGCCTGGAAGGTGAGGGGCCCGACGAACTTCGTCGCGGCGTCGCTCATGACGACAGTCACCCCCGCGCCGCGCTGGACGAGCTGCGAGACCACCTCGGCCGCCTTGAAGGCCGCGATGGACCCCGTGACGCCGACGACGATCTCCTTGCCCTGGAGCGCGCCCGACTTCCGCTTCGCCACTAGTCCTTCTTCTTGGATTTCTTGGTCTCTTCCTTGCCCTCGAGCTCGAGGCCCTCGAAGGTGACCTTGCCCTGGCGGATCTCCTCGATCACGATGTTGATGAGGTTGCGGTCCTCCAGGTCGACGAGCTTGGCCGCGCCCTTCACGAGCTCCTTCAGTCGTTTCTGGATGAGGACCGTCAGCCTGAAACGGCCCCCGAACTTCTCGGACAGCTGGTCGATCTCGGTGCTGCTGATGGGCATCATGCGCTTCTCCTTATGAAAACAGGTTCCGACTCCGGAGCGCGTCAAGGATCTCCCCGACGGCCCGGTCCACCGTGTCGTTCAGCACGACGCGGTCGTACGAATCTTTCTGCGCCATCTCCCGCTCGGCCTGGGCGAGCCGCCGGGCGACCGCCTCGGGCGTCTCGGTCTTCCGACCCTCCAGGCGCTTCCGGAGCTCCGCCAGGTCGGGCGGGGCGATGAAGACGAAGACCGCGGGGAGCCCGAGCCCTCTCACGCTCGCGGCGCCCTGCGTGTCTATATCGACCATCACCAATCGCTCAGCCGACAGTTGTTTCTCGATCTCCGCCTTCGGCGTCCCGTAGAGGTTCCCGACGATCTCCGCGTGCTCCAGGAACTCCCCGCGCGCGATCGCGGCCTCGAACTCCGCGCGCGAGAGGAACCGGTACTCCCGGCCGTCCACCTCGCCCGGCCTCGGCCCGCGGGTCGTCGCCGTCATCACCTTGGGGATGCCCGCTTCCCTCAGCTTTTTGGCGATCGTCGTCTTCCCGACCCCCGAGGGGCCGGAGATCACCAGCAGGGTTCCCTTACTCAAGGTTGTCCACTTGCTCCTTGATCTTCTCGATCTCCGCCTTCATCGCGACCGCGCAGGCGGAGATTTCCGCGTCGTTCCCCTTGGAGGCGATCGTGTTGGTCTCGCGGCCCATCTCCTGCGTCAGGAAGTCGAGGCGCCGGCCCAGCTGGCCGCTCCCGGCCAGGATCTTGCGGAACTCCGCGAGGTGGGCGGTCAGGCGCTGGGCCTCCTCGCTCACGTCGCAGCGGTCCGCGTGGATCGCGACCTCGCGGACGATGTCCACCTGGGCGGCCTCGATCCCCTTCTGCCGGAGGATCGTCTGGATCCGCTCGTCGAGCCTCTTCTGGTACGCCTCCACGACCGCGGGCACGCGGCCCTTCACCGTTTCCAGGAGCTTCTCGATCGCCGCCAGGCGCGCCTTCAGGTCCCGCCCGACCGTCTCGCCCTCCCGGGCACGGCAGGCGGTCAGGTCGGCCAGCGCCTCCCCGAGCAGCTTCTTCGCGCGCGGCCAGATCTCCGGGCCCGGCTCCTCCGCGTTCGCGGACGACCAGAGGGTCGGCACGGCCAGGAGGTCCTCGAACTCAAGATCGCCCTTGAGCTTGAGGGCCTTCTGCACCTCCCGCAGGCGTTTCGCGTACTCCTTGAACAGCTTGAGGTCCGGCAGCCGCGGCCGGTCCTCCCCGGCGGACTTCACCGTGACGGAGAGGCTGACGCTCCCTCGCGCGAGCGCGCCGCGCACCATCTGCTCGACTTCGCCCTCGCAGCGCGAGAGCCCCTCGGGCAGGTTCTGCTTGAGGGAGAGGAACCGGTGGTTGACCGACCGGATCTCGACCTCGATATCGAACGCCCGGTCGCGCGACGCGGCGCGACCGAAGCCGGTCATGCTGTTCATGCGGTCTACCGGCCTACTTCGGAGGCTGCCCCGGCGGCGGGGGGAGCCCCGGGATCGCCGGCTGCGCGGGGGGCGCCCCCTCGGTGACCTTGGACTTCTGGCCCCCGGGGGCGGTCGGCTCGGCGCTCGAATTCATGCGGTTGAGGACGACGGCCAGCCCGATGAAGCTGACGGCCAGGAAGACCATGAACTTGTTGATGTGCTGGTGGGCTTTCGTCCCGAAGAACGAGTCGCTGCCCATCCCGCCGAACGCCGCGGCCATCCCGCCCTCCTGCGAGGGGGTGATCACCACGATGAAGATGAGCAGGATGCAGACGATCACGAAGATCGTCGCCAGCGTGTAGTAGCCGAAGCCCGTGCCCGCCAGGAGGAGCGCGATCATGACTGGTACCTCACGATCTTGACGAACGAATCGACCTTGAGGCTCGCGCCGCCCACGAGGGCGCCGTCGATGTCCTCCTCGGCCATGAGTTCCTTGACGTTGTCGGGGCTGACACTGCCGCCGTAGAGGATGCGGATCCCCTGTCCGACGGCCTCGCCGGCCCGCTGGGAGATGAGCTTGCGGATGTAGTGGTGGACCTCCTCCGCCTGGCGGGGCGAGGCGGTCTTCCCGGTCCCGATCGCCCAGACCGGCTCGTAGGCGATGACGGTCTTCGCGGTCTCCTCGGGGGAGAGGCCGTCGAAGCCCTTGACGACCTGGCGCTCGATGACGGCGCGGGTGTCGCCCATGTTGCGCTCCTCGAGGAGCTCGCCCACGCAGACGATGGGGAGGAGGCCCGCGGCGAGGGCGGCCTTGAGCTTGCGGTTGACCATCTCGTGGGTCTCGCCCATGATGTGGCGCCGCTCGCTGTGGCCAAGGAGGACGGCGCTGCAGCCGACGTCCTTGAGCATGCCGGTCGAGACCTCGCCGGTGAAGGCGCCTTTGGCCTCCCAGTGGACGTCCTGGGCGCCCAGCTGGAGGGGCCCGCCCCGGAGTTCCTCCTGGACGGCGGAGAGGGCGAGGAAGGGGGGGCAGACGAGCACCTGGGGGCCGGGATCCGCGCCGAGCTCCTTCCGGAGCGCCGAGGCGAGATCGCGGGCCTCCTTGGCGAGCCCGTTCATTTTCCAGTTTCCGGCGATGAGAGGGGGGCGCATGGGAACCCATGATTATAGGGACCGTTCCGGCAGGGTCAATAACAACCCGCCGGGACGGGGGCGGAAAATGCTTGCTGGGGGCTCCCACCATTGATTCGCTAGGGGGATGACCCAGAGGCTGTTGCAAGACCGTCATTGGCCGCGGAGCAGGCACAGAGACGCGGAGCAGACGGTCCACCCGGATTGCCCCTCCTTCGCCCTCGAACCCGGAATTCAAGAAGGGGATTTTCTCCGTGTCTCCGCGACTCTGTGGCCCATCATGGAGGGTATGGCACTGATTTCTGAGAGGGCGAAGTCCCGGCTCGCGGACGCGCTCGCGCGGCTCCGGCTGGAGTCCGGGATGGACGGGAAGACGGACGGCGGGCGCGAGGGGGGGCGGCGCCGTCCATGAAGGACATCGAACCCAAGCCGTTCGAGCGGATCCTCTTCGTCTGCTGCAACGAGCGCGAGCCGGGCGAGGCCGCGTGCGCGAACCGCGGGTCGCGCGAGCTGCAGGAGAAGCTCAAGGCCTACCTGAAGTCGAAGGACCTCAAGGGGCGCTGCCGCGTCTCCCGGTCGCTCTGTCTCGGCCTCTGCGACGTGGGGCCGAACGTCTGCGTCATGCCGGAGAACGTCTGGTACCAGGGCGTCACGCCCGCCGACCTCGAGGAGATCCAGAAGAAGTGGATCGATAGCTTGCTCACGCCTCCGGCGTGAGCGCTGGAAGCTCGAAGCCGGAAGCTTGAAGAGGAACTCGGAGGGCACGCCTTCGGCGTGAGCGCCGGAAGCTTGAAGCCGGAGGGTTGAAGGGGGAGGGCGGACCGGTTCCAGCTTCCAGGCTACTTCTTGCCCTCGACGCGAAGGCTGTCGACCTGGATCTCGCAGACGATCCCGCCGCCGGAGGAATCGTTGCTCTGGCCGAAGGCGAACTCGCGGATGCGGTTCAGGTTGACCGGCGTCTTGTTCTTGATGGCGTCGTTGTTGAGGGGCTTGAAGTCCGGGAAGCGATAGGTGCAGAGCTTCCAGTCGGTGCTGAGCTTCTCGCTGACGAAGTAGGTGTTCATGTCGTCGTACAGATAGAAGTCCACGAGCGCCATGGGGCCCTTCCGGAGGGAGCGGGCCCAGAAGCTGATCGTCTCCGCGCGGGGTGTGATCCCGTTGATCGGGTGGCCGGCGCGGCCGCCCCCGGGGAGGAGCAGGTGGCCGGCGCGCTTCCCCTGGTAGGGATCGTCGGCGTTCCCGGCCGTGGCGTTGTTCACGGCCCGCCAGGTGCCGGGGTAGTCCTCGAACTCCATGAGCACCAGGATGTTCTCCGGCACCCCGATGTTCTGCTCGCACTTCGCCTTGCCGTCGCGGATCGGCTTCTCGTAGGTCTTCACGGTCGTCGTGTCGGGGAACTCGGTGAGCAGGCGGTTGACGGCGTCGAGCGCGGCGTCGAAATTCCCGGCCTTCATGTCCTTGGGGTACTGCTGGTAGAGCTTGCGCGCCTCGGCGTCCCGGTCGGAGACTTTCTTCCTCACGGCGTCGGCGATCCGGGCGTCGACCTCCGGCTTCTTCTGCTCGTAGTACTTCGACAGCGCGTGGTGGTGCACGAAGAGGCGGAGGGCCTGCTGGGCCTCGTCGTACTTCTTCTCGTTGAGGAGGCGGTCGTAGACGCTCGAGGCGTCGCTGTACGCCTGCCGGGCGCCCTCTTCGCCCTGCTTGACGAGCCCCGCGTCGCGCGCGGTGCGGAGCTTCGCGATGTCCGCCTCGACGCCGCGATAGGTCTTGGTCTCCTTGTAGACCTCGAGGTCGGAGAGGGCCTTGGTGGCGTCCGGCCATTTCGAGGCGGAGACGGCGGAGCGTGCCTGGCCCAGGTGCTGGCCGGCCTGCAGCTCCTTGTAGACCCCCACGCCGATCTCCACGATCTCGTCTTTCTGCCGGGAGACGGTCTCGGAGTTCTTGTGCTTCTGGCCCAGCTCGGCGAGCTTGACCTGGGCGCCCGCCCAGTTCCCGGCGGCGCGCGCCTGGCGGGCCTCCTCGAGCACCGCCTCCACGTCCATCTCGGTCCGGCACTTGTCGAGGTCCTTCTGGACCCCGGTCTGGCCGGCCTTGGCGAGTTCGGTGAACAGCTGCTGGGCCTCTTTCCATCGGCCGTCACGAAGCGCGGCGCGGGCCTCCTCGAACTGGCGGGCCTGGGCGGAGGACTGCTCCTTGAGCCGCACGTCGCAGACGCCGACCATCTCGCCGATCGACTTACTGAGGTCTCGGGTGTAGTGAAGGTCGGCGAAGCCCTTGCTGAGTCTCTCCAGCTCCGCCTTCGTCTCGGCCCACTTGTCCGACTTGTAGTACTCGGTGGCCATGGCGTAGAGCCGGCCGGCCTCGGCGGCGCGCTTCGGGTCGTCCTTGGGGGCCTCGGTGGCATTGACGACGATCGGGGCCGGGGGCAGAGGCTTGGGCTGCTTCGCCTCGAGCGGGCGCTTGGGAGGCTCCGCGGTCGGGCTGCCCGTCAGGAGGAAGACGACGACGGCCGCGGCCGCCGCGGCGCCGCCTCCGGCGACGACGAAGGGCCAGCGCGCCCCGCCCTTGCGGGCGTTCAGGCGCGCGGTCACGTGCGCCTTGTGCATCACGTGGCTGCGGGCCGCGTGCTGGCGCGCGAGATGGGGCGTGCTCCCGCTCTTGATCTTCTTGAGGTCCTCCAGGAGGTCGAGCGGCTTCTGGTACCGCTCGTTCCGTTCCTTCGACATGAGCTTCTGGATGACCCACGAGAAGTCCTCGCGCAGCGCGGGGACCGCCTTCCGGGGGTCGGGCACCGGGTTGTTGAGGTGCATGCTCATCGTCTCGGCGGCGCTCTTCCCCTCGAAGGGATGCTTTCCCGTGAGGAGGTAGTAGAGCGTCGCGCCGAGCGAGTAGAGGTCCGCGCGGATGTCGACGGCCTTGTCGCCCCGCACCTGTTCGGGCGACATGAAGTAGGGGGTGCCGACCGCCAGACCGTCCTGGGTCAGCGACTGCTCGGCCGAAGTGGTGGACTTCGCCAGGCCCAGGTCGCACAGCTTCACCAGCCCCTCGGGGGTGAGGAGGATGTTCTCCGGCTTGATGTCCCGGTGGACCATGTTGTGGCCGTGGATGTGGTCGAGCACTTCGGCCATCTGCATGGCGACCTCGACGGCCTTCTTCTCGTCGAAGACGCCCTTCACGTTCATGGTCTCGCGGCAGCTCTTGCCGGTGACGAACTCCATGACGAAGTAGTAGAGTCCGCCCGCGGCGCCGACGTCGATCGCCTGGATCAGGTTCTTGTGGTTGAGCGCCGCGGCCGCCTGCGCCTCCTGGAAGAAGCGCGAAACGTAGGTCTTGTCCTTCACCGCGGTCGAGGACATGATCTTGATCGCGACCGTGCGGTTGACGCTGGTCTGGATGGCCTTGTAGACCGCCCCCATGCCCCCCTGGCCGATCTTGCCCAGGAGCGTGTACCCCGGGATGGGGCTGACGTTGACGCCGAGCTTCTTGAGGACGTTCGTGTGGTACTGGGGGCTGATGTACCCCTTCTTGGTCATGATCTCGCCGAGGGGTTCGTCGATGCCCATTTCGCGCATCTTCGACTGGACCTGCACGCACTCCTGCACCTGGGCCTCTGTGACGTAGCCCAGGCCCACGGCCGTCTGGCCGTAGGAGCTGTCGTTGGTACTGGTCGTCCCTTGGCTCATATCACCCATCTGATATACAAGGTCCGTCCCCCCGGAGCGCAAACGGCCCAGATTAATCGTAGCGGGCGGCCCCTTGGGGGCAACCGATTTCACATCCCATCCGGTCGGGACCCTTCACCTCATGGGTATCCGAAGGGCCCTCAGGGTTTCCTTCCTTCGTCGATGAGCGGCTGGAGCTTCGCGCGCCTCGAAGGGGAGAGTTCGACCGCGCGGGCGAAATCCTCCGCGGCTTCGCGGAGTCTTCCGGACTTCCTCCGGACCATCCCCCGACCCTCGTAAAAGGCCGCCTCCTTGGACTCGAGCTCGATGGCCCGCGTGAAGTCCTCTTCGGCCTCTCCCGCGCGGCGGAGGGCCGTCTGGACCGTCGCCCTCCCGGCGAACGCGTCGGCCCAGCGGGGGTCCCGATCGACCGCCTCGCGAAAATCGGCGAGCGCCTCCTCGTACTCCCCGCGGACGTGGCGGATCGAGCCGCGCAGGCAGAGCGTCCCGGCGTCGGCCCCGTCGCGCCGGAGGTCGGCGAGGGCCTCGTCCGTCCTCCCCAGCAGCGCCCGGACGACGGCCCTCCAGTCGCGCAGGTAGCCGTCCATGGGCAGATAGCGCAGCGCCAGATCGAGGTCGGGGAGGGCCTTCTCGGGACGCCGCTGGTAGAGATGCGAGAGGGCCCGGAGCGCCAGCGCGTCGGGCTCGCTGCCGTAGATCTCGAGGTACCGGTCCGCCTTCCGCTCGGCCTCCGCGAAGCGGGTGTCCAGGAAGTCGAGCGCGGCGTCGGCGAAGTGGATCATCCAGCGCTCGGTGGCCCCCCGGCGCACGGAGTCGAGGTCCGCCCGGGCCATCTGCCGGAAGGCCTCCGCCCGGGGCGAGTCGGGCGCGGGGTCGGCGAAGAGCGGGCGGTCCTCGCGCGCGACCAGCTCCGGCAGGCCGCGCGGGCGGCGGTACTTCCGGAGCCACAGGCGGCCGCGCTCGAAATAGGCCTCGCGGTAGTCGCGGACGCGGCAGGCGTCGTCCAGGTGGCGGAGCGCCCCTTCCGGGTCGCCGCGGAGCGCGCGCGCGCGGGCCATCCAGTAGAGAGCCTCCTCGTGCCCGGGCGCGACGGCCAGGGCCTCCTCGAGGACCTTCTCCGCCGCGACGGTGGCGGCGGCGATCGCCGCGGGAGGGAGGCCCTCGGTGGCGATGCGGGGGACGAGGCGGAGGATCATCTCGCGCCCTTCGTGGATGCGGGGTCGGGCCTCCTCGCGTTGCCGGCGGGTGCGCTCGGCCGCCTCCTCGACCTCCTTCTGCTCCCGGATCTTCCGGGCCGCCTCCTCGAGGAGCTTCTTCGCCTCGCGGTCGCCCGCGCGCAGGACGAGGGCCTGCTCGACCGCCGACTTGACGACCTCGTAGTCGCCCTTCTCGCGAGACGCGCGGGCGACGGCCATGTGGGACTGGAAGTCGCGTGAGCTCCGCGCGGCGAGGAAGACGAGGACCGCGGCCGAGACGGCGAGGAAGAAGGTCGCGACGGCCGCCGCGGAGAGCGCCGGGTTCTTCCGCACGCGGCGCGCCGCGCGCGCGATCGGGCCGAGCGGCCGCGCCTGGATCGGCTCTCCATCCAGGTGGCGCCGGAGGTCCTCGGCGAACGCGTCGGCGGTCGGGTATCTCTGGGCTGGATCCTTCTCCAGCGCCTTCAGGCACACGGTCTGGAGGTCGGGATGGATCTTGGAGTTGAGCTCGCGGGGCGGGAGCGGGTCGTGGTGGGCGATCCGGTTGAACGTCTCCGCGTCGTTCTGGCCCATATGGGGGAGCCGGCCCGTGAGCGCCTCGTAGAGGATGACGCCGAGGGTGTAGAGGTCGCTCCGCGCGTCGACCGGCTCTCCTCGGATCTGCTCGGGGGCCATGTAGAACGGCGTCCCCAGGAACGCCCCCGAGCGCGTGAGGAGCGAGCCATCGAACGCCTGCTTGGCGAGGCCGAAGTCCATGACGTGCGGCTCGCCCGCCGGATCGATCATGATGTTCGCGGGCTTGAGGTCGCGGTGGATCACGCCCTCCCGGTGGGCGTACGCCAGGGCGCGGACGACCTTCTCCATGAGGACGAGCGCGTCGCGCGTCCGCTCCCGCCGCGAGATGAGCCGGGCGGAGAGCGGCTCTCCCTCGATGTATTCCATCGCGATGAAGTGGATGCCCGACTCCTCGCCCGCGTCGTGGACGGCGACGATGTTGGGGTGCTTGAGCTTGGCGGCGAGGCGGGCCTCGCGTTGGAACCGTTTGATCGCTTCTGCGCTCGTCGTCTCGCCGGCCTTGAGGACCTTGAGGGCGAAGACGCGGTTGAGGTCGCGGTGGAGCGCCTTGTAGACGACGCCCATCCCGCCCTGCCCGATCTGCTCGAGGATCTGGTAGCGGCCGACGGTGTCGGGGGCGGGGGCGGCCGGACCGAGGAGCCCCGGCGTCCGCGGGGTCCCCGGGGTGCGCGCCTGGGTCTGGCGCCACGGAATCTGGACCACCGTGCCGCAGCGGGTGCAGACGAACTTGGCGCCGTCGGCCTGGTCGTGCGCATCGTACGAGGTGTCGCAGCCGGGGCACTTGACGACCTCGCGGCGCTGCTTGCCGAGGATCTGGAGGAACTGGTCCGTGGTGATGTAGTTCTTGCGGAGGAGGATCTGGCCGAGGAGGACGGGGCTGCCTTCCTGGGCGTTGGACTGCTGATCACGGAGGCATTCGTCGAGCTGGAGCTGGGTGACGCCTCCGAGGCGGAGGGCGATCTGGCCGAAGAGGCCGCCGCGCTCGGGGTCGGAGGCGATGGTGTCGAGGCGGAGGCGCTGGATTTCCATGAGGGACTTGAGCTTCTCGGGGGTGAGGTGGCCGCGCTCGACCAGGATGGCGCCGAGCTTGCGGGGGGGGTCGGAGGAGGCCTGGGCGCGTAGGCAGTCCTCCAGTTCCTGGGGGGTGAGGTGGCCTTCGTGGACGGCGATCTGCCCGAGGAGGAGGGGATTGGCCTGTTTCACCTGTCGATTATAGCCCTTGATGGACCGGAT
>CAZSCC010000250.1:0-13965 GCA_964604905.1 uncultured Planctomycetales bacterium | reverse complement strand
GCCCGCGGGGCGCTTCGCGGTCGAGGGCGCGGGCGATGTCGAGGGCGTCGGGGTTGAGCTCGATCACGGAGTTGAGCGCCGGGCCGCTCTTGTCAAGCCCGGCGATGCGCGCGAGGTACTTCTCCGTGAGAGAGACCGCGGTCGCACGGGCGGCCCGGAGATCGGCGAGGGTCGCCTCCGCGAGATCGAGCGGCCGATCGTGGAGAGCGGGGGAGGCGCAGGAGGCGAGTGCGACGGCCCCGAGTGCGGAGTGATGAAGGAACTGTCTTCGGTTCATGAGGGTCACTTGCCGTGCCGCTCGGCGTAGTGGCGGCGGAGGAGGTCGTCGCCGAAATCGTTCTCGAAGTCGCGCCAGACGCAGTGGACGTGGTTGGCTCCGTCCTGGGTGTTGTCGAGCTCGATCAGGAACGCGGGGCCCTGGACGAGATAGTGATGAGGCTGGCCCGGTTCCGGGCTGCCGGCCCAGGAGAAGTGGATCTTCCCGGTTCCGGCGGCCTTGATCTTCTCCAGGTCCCCCTCGGCGAGGTCCGGGCGGTGGCGATGGACGTACTCCTTCACGAGCGAAAGGAGCAGCTCCTTCTGCTCGGCCGTCATCCGCGAGGCGGGCAGCCCGCGCGGCGTCCCGCGCTCGAGCTTCCGCGCATTCCCGGTGATCAGCCCGCCCACGGTCTCCTCGAACTTCGGGAGGGCGTGGATCGCGACCTTGCGCTGCTCGTCGTCGAGCGACCGGGCCAACCGGCGACCCAAGTCCTCCTCGGCCGGGAGGGTCTCGAGCCCCTTCCGGGCGCCGTCTTTGACGACCGCGGGGTGGGCGCCGAGGAACGACGGCGCGACCGTGACGGCCTTCCCGTCGACGATCGTGAAATTGAGCGAGAGGTGGAATCCCTCGATCCTCCATCCCCACGTGCCCTTCGGGTCGGGCTTGCCGAAGAGGGTCACGTAGTACTGGTCGGAGTCCCGGTAGGGGTTGGGGCTCTGGGGCTCAAGCTCGCGGAGGATCTGGCCGAGGCTCATGATGGTGACCGCCTTGCCGTATCCATGCTGGCTGAGGCCGGTGTTCAGGAGCGCGTGGGCGAGCGCGACCTGGGCGGCGTTGAGCTCCTTGAACGGGACGCCGCGGCGAGGGATGGGGAAGAAGTGGAAGTTCCTCCGCTCCTCGTCTCTCATGAGGTAGGTGACGCGGCGCTGCTGGTCGGGGCCGAGGGCGGCCAGGAAGTTTCCAGCCGCCGCGGCCATCTCCTCGGCCGCCTTCGCGTCGCTCGCAAGGGCGGGACCGGCCGGTTCCGCGGTCGCGAGGGCCAAGGCGATGAGCCCGACCCCGGCGGCGATCGAAAGGACCTTCATCATGGCTCACCTTTCTATAATTTGTATACGCCCCCCGGAGAGCGTAGCAAAACAGACGGTTTGTTTTGTTACGATCTTTCCATGAGACAGGGTTTGGTGGACATCCACATCCACGGCCAGGGAGGCCTGGACGTGATGAGCGGCGATCCCGACGAACTCCTCGAGCTCTCCCTGCGCCTGGGCCGGCAGGGCGTGGCGGGGTTCCTGGCCACGATCGTGAGCTCTCCGAGGCGGGAGACGGTGGCCGCCCTGGAGACCTTGAAGAAGGTGATGGGCCGGGAGCGGGGCGCCCGGATCCTGGGTGTCCACCTCGAAGGGCCCTTTCTCCACCCGGCGCGGAAGGGCGCTCACAATCCGCGCCACCTCCGTCCGCCCGATCTCAAGGAGGCGAGGGAATGGATCGCCGCCGGCGAAGGGCTGGTCCGGCTGGTCACGCTGGCGCCCGAGATCCCCGGCATGGAGCCGGTGATCCGCCACCTCGTGGGGAAGGGCGTGCGGGTCTCGATGGGCCACACGACGGCGACGTCCGACCAGGCGCTCCGCGGCAAGCGCCTCGGCGCCCGGAGCGTGACCCATCTCTTCAACGCGATGAATCCGCTCCACCACCGGGCGCCCGGTCTTGTCGGGTTCGCGCTTCTCGATCCGGACCTTTACACCGAGGTGATCGCCGACGGCGTCCACGTCTCCGACGAGGTCGTGAAGCTCGTCTTCCGCACCCGTCCGTGGGACCGGATCATCCTGATCAGCGACGGGTTCTTCCTCACCGGGCTTCGGCAGAAGGGGGCCTTCTCGCTCGGGGGGATGAAGGTGAGGGCGTTCCCGGACGGGTCGCTCCGGATGCTCGATGGGACCCTGGCGGGGAGCAACGCGACGCTCCCTGGGATCGTCGAGCGGGCGGTCCGGCTCGGGGTGCTTCCGCGCTCCCGGGTCGCCGCGATGGCCTCGTCCAATCCCCTCCGGATGCTCGGGCTCCGCTGAGGGCTACCGGGCGGCGGGGGCGGCGAACGCGCGTTCCACCGCCGCGAAGCACGCGCCCAGCGCGGCCACGCTGTCCCGCGCCTCGACCTCGGTGATCGTCAGCGGCGGCGCGATCCGTAGCACCTTCTTCGCGAGCGGGCCCATGAGGTGGACCGCGCGGCCCTCGGCGTCACCCCGATAGGCGGCGAGGATGCAGGCGTTGGCGACCTCGTTGGCGCTCTTGCCGGCGAAGTCGGAGATCTCGACGCCCCACACCATGCCTCCCTCCTCGCCGCGCACCTGCCGGACAAAGGGGAGCTTCTTGAGCGCGACCAGCCCCTCCTCGATGATCTTCGAGGACTTCCGCGCGGCGCCGAGAATGTCCTGGCTCTCGAAGATATCGAGCGTCGCCAGCACCGCGGCGCAGCAGAGGGGGTTTCCGCTGAACGTGTCGGAGCCTTCCCCATAGGAGAGCGTGCCGAAGACGTCGGCGCGGCCCGCGGCGCAGGCGGCCGGGACGCCGTTCCCGAGGCCCTTGCCGAGGATCACCAGGTCGGGCTCGAGGCCGTACGTCTCGAACGCGTACATCTTGCCGGTGCGGCCGAAGTTGGACTGGATCTCGTCCAGGATGAAGACGATGTCGTTCTTGCGGCAGAAGTCCTGGAGCATCTGGAGGTAGGCCTTGGGAGGGTGGAACGAGCCGCCGCCGCCCAGATAGGGCTCGGTGATCAGGCACGCGATCCCGCGGCCCTCCGCCTTGATCTTCTCCAGCTCCGCGCGGGTGGGCGCGGGATCGAACGGCGCGCCGCGGAGGGCGACGTCCTTGCACTCCTCCTTGGGGAAGGAGAGGAACCGGACGCGTGGATCGCGATTCTTGTCCGTCTCGCTGCCCGTGACCGCCTCGGCCAGGCCCTTCTTTCCGTGGAAGCCGTCGCGCGTGGCGAGGATGAGGTCGCGCTTCGGGTCGCGCGCGAGCGAGGCCCAGAGCGCCTTCTGCACCGCCTCGGAGCCCGAGGCCGCCCAGAGGATCTGCTCGAGGCGCTTCCCGCCGGGCTTCGACTGGAGGTTGGCGACCAGGCGCCTCACCGCCTCCGCCTCGACCCCCGCGATCGCGTTGTACGCGGTGAGCGGCGCCGCCTCGAAGTACCCCTTGCCCGCGGGCGGCTGCGTCCAGCCCATGTACGAGAGGAACTTCCGCTGCCACTCGGCCGGGTTGTGGCCGAGGTTGGTGACGAGGACGCCGGAGGTGTAGTCGTAGAGCTTCCGGCCGTCGGCGGTCCAGTGGAAGACCCCCGCGCTCTTGGCGATCGCGATCTGAGTCGGCGTGAAAGTGCGGAGCGCGATCGGTTCGCGCTCGCCGATCTGGCGGCGCATCTCGTTGGACTTCTGTTCGCCGGGATGTTCGATGGCCATGGCTATCTCGAATATAGAACAATCGGCTGCGCCTCGCCGGGGAGGTGCAGCGCCATCTTCCCGCTCCCGTCGATCCGGACGACCCCGTCCGGCCGGCCCTTCGCCGCGTGCTCGAGGATCGCCTCCATCGCCTGGACCGCCGCGACGACCTGGCCGTCGGCCGAGAGATCGTTGTAGCGGAGCGCGCGCATGGCCTCGAGCCGCTCGCGCCGCGTCCCGGTGGGACCGCCGTGTTCCACGAAGGCGACTTCCTCCACGAAGCGGCGGAGGACCTCGATGCCGTACCCGCGCTGGCTGCGGTCGCCCCACGGCTCGACGAACGTGCCGTTGTAGTGGGTGTTGATCGTGGTCTTGAAGGTGTTCGGCGTCTTCCCCTCGATCGTGAGCTCGACACCGCGCTTCCGCGAGTGTCCGTTCCAGACGCCGTTGTCGAAGCGGAACTGGACCTCCTGCTCCACGTAGCCGGGGAAGTTGTCGGGGTTGACCCAGCTCGTGTGGATGTCGAATGCGGCTTCGCGGCCGTCGGGGTACTCGTAGATCATCCGCAGCTGGGTGGAGTCCCAGGTGGGTCCGTCGGCCGGACCGACGATCCCGCGCTGGCCGGCGCAGGTGACGGTCTTGAGCCGGCCGCCGAAGCTGAAGTCGATGAGCTTGATGTAGTGGACCGCGACGTAGGTGCCGGGATTGCGGCCCTGGATCCACTCGGCGAACTGCCCTTTGGAGATCGACTTGGGCTCGAGGAGCGAGCAGTAGCCGCTGTTGACGTGCTTGAGCTCGCCGTCGTGGACGAGCGTGCGGAGCTTCTTGTGGTCGGGGTCGCAGAGTTTGTGGTAGACGACCTTGGCCAGCACGCCCTTTTCTCGCGCGAGGGCCTCGAGTTCGTCGCGCTGCTGGAGCCTGAGGACGGAGGGCTTCTCCAGGATCACGTGGCGTCCCGCCAGGATCGCCTTCTTCGCGGCCTCGAAGTGGCGGTCGTCGGGGGAGGCGACGCAGACGAAGTCGACGCCCGAGGCGATCATGCGGTCGACGGCCTCGGCGCCCTCGAAGCTGATGAAGTCGGCGATGCGTCCACCGGCCTCTTTTTTGTAGGCGCGGGCACGCGTCCCCGTGCGGGTGGCAACGGCTGCCAGGGTGACCTCGATCGCGCCGAAATCACGACGGTGGAGGCCCCCGGCGTGGAGAGCCTCGAACATGGGCCGGTAGGTCTCCTCGAAGATCATGCCCATCCCGACCATGCCGGCCCGGAGCGCGCGCTCGCCCATGGAGGAAGAGCCTATCAAACGGCCGTGCGGCGGGACATGGAAAGCCGCCGGGACTTCATTCCGTAGTTCCTCCGTACTAATCCGCTTTAGCTTGCGTTCCGTTGGGAATGCAATTATGATTCCTCTCGATAGGGGCCGGAGCTGCCGCATTCCCGGCGGGGCTTCCGGTTCGGGGATGGGACTATATGGGGGCGAGCCGATGAAAAGCCATATTGGCGTTCGGACGGTCATTCTTTCATTCCTGCTGGCGCTGTTCCTGGGGCCGGTCGTCGCGATCCCGGTCGTGACGGTGCCGGGGTTGGTGGGGTTCTGGAGGCTGGACGACAACACGGGGACCTCCGCCACGGACGATTCGGGAAGCGGCAATGCGGGGACGCTGACCAACGGCCCCGTCTGGACGACCGCCACGCTCCCGCCCGCCGGGCCGCCCGGCGTCACCCCCAACACGAGCAGCCTGAGCTTCGACGGCGTGGACGACTTCGTGGACCTCGGGACCCCGGCGGCGCTCAACATCACCACGAACATCACGGTCGCGGCCTGGGTCAACTTCAGCACGGACACGACGGAAAAGAAGGTCGTGGCGCGGTGGTCCGACGCGCCGGCGGACACGGCGTGGCTGCTCACGATCTATGACACCGGGGGTCCGGCGGCGTTCTTCGTGCAGCCCGCGACGGGCGGGCAGATCGCGGCCGACACGAGCAGCGCGGCGGCGCTGGCGACGGGGACCTGGTACCACCTGGTGGGGACCTACGACGGGGCCTTCGTCCGGATCTACCTGAACGGATCGCAGACGGCGGCGGTGGCGCTGACGGGGGCGATCCGGACGAGCGCCGCTCCCACCCGCATCGGCGCCGGCTCGGGCTCCCCTCTGAGCGGGGAAGAGCCGTACGCCGGGCTCATCGACGATGTGCGGATCTACAACCGGGCGCTGACGGCGCCGGAAGTCGCGCTGCTCTACACCGGAACGGTGCCAGCGGCCTTCACGCTGACCGCCACGGACGGGATTCTGCAGAACGACCTCTCCTGGACCGCGTCCACGGGGGCGACCACGTACGTCGTCCGGCGGTCGACGATGACGGGCGGGCCCTATGGGACGATCGCGACGGTCGCGGGGACGACCTACTCAGACCTGACGGCGGCGGTCGGGACCCCGTATTTCTATGTCGTCTCGGCGACGAACGTGGTGGGCGAGCGGGTGTCGAACGAGGATTCGGCGACCGCGCAGCCGGTGCCTCCGAAAACCACCACGTCCGGGAGCAACAACAACCTGGCGCACCGCTGCGGCTGCGACTCGATCGCGTCGCCGGCGGGAGGGACGGCGCTCCTGGGGGCGGCGCTGCTGGCGCTCCTCCTGGCGGCGTGGCGCGCGCCCCGCCCGTAGCTCCGGGGGCGTAAGGGTAGTATGCCTCTGACGTTCCTGGCTCTTCTCGCCCTCGCTCCCGCCCAAGCCCAGGACCCCTGGGTCGTCTACCCCGGCGGAGAGGGGCCCGGGAAGGGGAAGCACCTCGTCTTCGTGACGGGCGAGGAGTCCTATCGCTCGGAAGAGTCGATGCCCCTCATGGCCCGGATCCTCTCGAAGCACCACGGGTTCAAGTGCACCGTGCTCTTTGCGATCGACCGGATCGACGGCACGATCAATCCGCTCCAGAAGGACAACATCCCGGGCCTCGAGGCCCTCGAGTCGGCCGACCTCCTGGTCGCGTTCCTCCGCTGGAGGGAGCTGCCCGACGACCAGATGAAGCGGATCATCGACTACACCGATTCGGGGAAGCCGATCGTCGGGCTCCGGAACGCCACCCACCCCTTCCGCTTCGAGAAGCGGCCCGACAGCCCGTACGCGAAGTACGACTGGAAGAGCAAGGATCCCGAAGGCGGATGGGGCCGCGCGGTGCTCGGCGAGACGTGGGTCTCCCATTATGGGAAGAACCTGGTCGAGAGCACCCGCTGCGACGCCGCGGCCGACCACTCGATCCTCCGGGGGATCCCGAAAAGCTTCTGGATTCCCGACGACGTGTACGGGATCGGGACGCTCCAGGGCGACTGCGCGCCGCTCCTCCTGGGCCAGCCGCTCGTCGGATGGAAGGCGGAGGACAAGCCGCATCCCGACAAGAAGGCGATCCCCGTGGCCTGGACGAAGACCTACACCGGCGCGCGCGGGAAGGCCGCGCGGGTCTTCACGACGACGATGGGCCACGGCGACGTCTTCAAGGTCGAGGACTTCCGGCGCCTGATCGCGAACGCCTGCTACTGGGGGCTTGGGATGGAGGACCGGATCGACGGCAAGGGGAAGGTCGATCTCGTGGGGGCGTACGATCCGGGGCCGGTCGGCGCCAAGGGGCTGCGCAAGGGAGTCAAGCCGGCGGACCTGGCGCTACGGTAAGTCAGTCCCAGAGAATTCGTCAGAACGGATCGCAGCACAAAGTCACCGATTCTTCCTCTCATATCAGGCTCTTCTTGGAGTCCTTTGTGGCTTTGTGGTGAGTGTCTCCTCCGCGTTCTCGTTGGGTGTAACGTGGCAGGTCACTTCACCCGCCGGCGATGAGGAGGCCCATGAGCGAGATCAGGGTCAGGCCGAAGAGGGGACGGAACCCGTCCCTCAAGGGGAGCTTGTCTTCCGGTCGAGATCGCGCGGCTCCAGGAGCGGCCGCGTGGCGCGCTTGAGGAAGAGCAGGGCGTAGCAGGTCTCGATGGGCGAGCGGCGCCAGGAGCCGTCGTTCAGCTGGCTGTCGAGAAGGGCCTTCGCGCCCTGGGCGTACCAGTCGGCCTTCCCGAGCGTCGCCGTCCCGTAGAGCATGCAGGCCCGTTCGAGGGCATAGAGATAGTAGAGAACGTGCTGCTGGTTACGGCCCGGGTTCTCGGTCACGGTGAAGTTGGCGTCGAGCCAGCGGATCCCCGCGGCGACGGCCTCGTCCTTCTTCCAGTCGGTCTTCAGGAGGTGGTCGTAGAGGCAGAGCGCCGCGACTCCTCCCGCCGTCATGGAGCCATAGGGAGGATTGCCCTTGGGGCCGTAGCTCCAGCCGCCCTTGGGCGCGCACTGGACCTCGCGCCAGGTGCGGGCGGCCGTCTCGATCACGTCCCGGGGCAGGAGGATCCCCGCGTCGAGGCAGGCGCGGAGGCCGAGCGCGGCGAACTGCGAGTTGGAGTGGTCTCCGTGATCGCGGCCGCCGCGCTGCTTCATCACCGGGATCCTCTTCTGGACGAGGGGCTTTCGATTCGGGTCCGGTTCGACGCCGATCGTCCCTTTGAGGACGCTGTCGTCGTATTCCTCCATCGGTTCGGAGAGGCGGGTCGGTTCCCCGTAGCTCCACTGGCCGTTCTTGCACTGGTTGTCCACCAGGAACTGGGCGCAGTGGAAGATGCGCTTCTGGTGGGTCACGCGGTCGAGCTCCTCGAGGGCCATCGCCTGGAGGGACACGCGGTAGGTGGTCTCGAGCTTTTCCTCGAGCACGGCCTTCAGGATCGTGTCGAACACGGGATCGCCCTTCCGGACGCCCGAGTGGAGCAGCGTGAGGAGCACCAGCTCTCCCGCCCTCTCGGTGCCTCCGGACTTCTTCTCCATCTTGGTCCGGAGGTAGAGGACACCCGCCTTGATCGCGGCATCCACTTTCGCGTCGTCGACCTTCTGCTGCTGCTGCGGGAGGCCCCACGCGGAGGGGGCCAGGAGGAGGAGGGCCGCCAGACAGGCGCGATGATGCATGGGCATGAGTTCAGGACACGTCGCCGGCCCGATTATTGCCCGGGAATCCCTTGACCGGCCGCAGAGACACAGCGCGGCAAGGAAGACCCGCTCTGCGTCTCTGTGACTCTGCGGCTGTCCTCTGGCCGGGGAGTCTAAGGAGCCGTCCTCTCGAAGACCGCGACCACGGGATAGTGGTCCGAGGCGCCCTTCTGGATCACCCGCGCGTCCAGGCAGCGCAGGTCGCGGGTGTGCAGGAGATGGTCCAGCCGGTGCTTCACGGTGATCCCCACGCTCGTCTGCCAGTGCCAGGTCTTGGTGTACGAGTCGTACTGCGGGAGGGCGTCCTGGAATCCCCGCTCGGCGAGCCACGCGACCGATTCGCCCGAGTCGCCTTCGTTGAAGTCGCCCACCAGGAGGGTAGGGATCTTCGGATCGAGGCGGGCGTGGAACGCGCGCGTCTCCTTGAGCCGCGCCGCCGGGGCGGTCGAGAAGTAGGCCGAAGGGGTGAAGCTTCCCCGCTCGTTCACGCCGGGGTGGAGGTGGACGTTCGCGACCTGGATCGGCCCGAGCGGCGTCTCCGCCTGGAAGATCCATGTGGGGAACCACGAGACGGCGGAGGGGACCACGACGGGCTCGGTCACAGCACCCTTCGAGAAGACCGCGAGCCCACCCGCGCCCGGCGAGTGGTGGAAGCGCGAGAAGGGATACTTTCGCTCGAGGGCGGGAAGGAGGAACCGCTCCCACGCCGGCGTGGTCTCCTGCAGGCAGACGAGGTCCGCGTCCTCGGCCAGGATCGCCTCAAGCGCCCGTTCGGCCCCGGGACCCCCGTAGTTCACGTTGTAGCTGAGCACCTTGACGTGCGGGCCGGTCGGCGATTCCGGCGGCCGGGTGGAGCCGCACGCCGAGAGGAGCAGGCCGAGCGCCGGCAGGATGGATCTCATGCTATTCCCCCATTCGCAGGCAGAGGAGGGATTTGTCGTCGCGGAGGAAGAGGCGCCCGTCGGCGAGCGCGGGGTGGGCCCACGTGGGGCCGCTCACCTTCGAGCGGGCGAGTTCTTTGTACTCCGCGGCGTCCGGTTCGAGGAGGGCCAGCCCTCCCGCGTCGTCGAGCATCAGCAGCTTGTCGCCCGCCGTGCGAAGCAGCGCCGCATGATACTTCCCGATCCCCGGCTTGCTCCAGAGCTCCTTCCCGCTCTTCGCGTCGACGCACCGCAGCGTGGCCGAGGCCGGGGGGATGATCGTTCCCGTGACCATGTAGACGTGCTCCCGGCCCACGGGGACCGGGGTCGAGATGTAGCAGGTGAGCTTCGGGTTCTTCCAGGCCTCGCTGAACGCCGGCCGCCCCTCCCGGGTCTCGAGCTTCAGGCCCGCGCTGCCGTAGGTGACGGAGCTTCCGATCAGGATGTCGCCGGTCAGGACGGGCGTGGTCGAGCTCTCGCTAAGCTTGTCCACGAGGGGGAACTTCCAGAAGAGGCTGCCGTCGGCGGGCGAGACCCCGACCAGGCCCTGCTGGGTCAGGAAGACGATCTGCCGCTCCTTGCCCTTGCCGAGCGCGACGGGCGAGGAGTAGCTCGCCTTGTCGTCGAGGACCTTCCAGGCGACCTCACCGGTCTCCTTCTTGAAGGCGACGATCGAGGCGCCCGGACCGCCGACGTTGAGGAGCAGGAGCTCGCCCTCGATCAGCGGCGAGCAGGAGATGCCGAAGAAGAGGTTCTTCGCGTTGAACTCCTTGAGCGTGTCGACCTGCCAGAGCTTCTTTCCGCTCGCGGCTTCCCAGCAGGTGAGGACGCCTGTGACGCCGTAGGTGTAGAGCTTCTCGCCCGAGACCGCCGGCGTCGCGCGCGGGCCGAGGCCGAAGATGCTCGAGAACGGGGCGCGCGGAGTGGCCTGGCGCCAGAGCTCCCTTCCGGAGGCGGCGTCCCAGGCGATCACTTCCTCCTCGTCCCGGTCCTTCACCTTCGCGTGGAGGTAGACGCGTCCGCCGGCCACGACGGGCGAGCTGTGGCCCTCGCCGACCGGGTGGCGCCAGAGGGTCGCGGGCGCGTCCTTCCAGGGCGCGATGGTGGCCGGGGAGACGTTGTCCCGAGTGGGCCCGAGCCACTGGGGCCAGTCGTCGGCGAGCGCGAGGAGGAGGACGAGGGTGGTCATCATATTGCTTATATAACGCCCTTCTCGGGGGCCGATCTCCGCGATATCATTACTCCGGTGATGCAGGCTCTGCGCCGATTCTTCTGCCTGACGCTGATTGGGATCCTGGTCTTCAATGCCTGCCGGAGCGTGCCCGACGAGGCGCCTCCCGCGAAGGCCACCCTCTCGGGCCGGGCGCTGGCCCAGAGGATCATCGGGGTGGAGGGTCTCGAGAACTTCGCCCAAGTCCGAGAGGGGCTCTTCCGGGGGGCGCAGCCTTCGGAGGAGGGGTTCCGGCGGCTGAAGGCGATGGGCGTGAAGACGGTGATCGGGCTCCGGGAGTACCATCCGACGCGGAAGCAAGTCGAGGCTGCGGGGCTGGTCTCGGTGGAGCTTCCGATCCGCGCCAACGCCTACGACTCCGAGCCGCCCACGGAGGATCAGATCCGCCGGTTCTTCCAGGTGGTCCTCGACCCCGCGCAGGGGCCGGTCTACTTCCATTGCCTGCACGGGAAGGACCGGACCGGCACGATGGGGGCGCTCTACCGCATCGAAGTGGACGGCTGGAAGAACGAGGAGGCGATCGAGGAGATGCGCTCCTTCGGCTATCACACGTACTACAAGGACCTCATCAACTTCGTCCGCGCCTACACGTCGCGCGGGTATGCGAAGGCGTCGCCGCGGTAGTGGGGAACCCGACGCGGCGTTCGTGCGTCGAAGGACACGATGCTGACGCTGCTGGCCAGCCTGGCGCTCCTCCAGGAACCTCCCACGGTTGAAGCGCTCATTCGCCGGCTCGACAGCGAGGGCGTGGAGGAGCGCGAGCGTGCTGCGGCCGAGCTGGTCAAACGGGGCGGGGCGATCCTGCCCGAGCTCGAGAAGGCCGAACTCGCCTCTGGTAGCGCAGAGGTCAAGGGTCGGCTTCGCGACGTCATCCGGGACATCCTGGTCACTCCGGAAGTCCGGGCGCTCATCGAGAAGGTCGCGTCGGGTCCGTGGAGTTGGTACGGTGCTCCCGAGCGCCCGCCGCTCCGGGACGAGATGAAGCTCGGGATCGGTCGCGAGCTGAAAGGGCAGCCGGCCCGGATGGCCGCTTATGAGCGCCTCGTGGGGAAGCGGGGGCCGGGCGACGCCTCCGACTGGAAGAACGCCGAAGAGGGCATCGCGTCGCTCAAGAAGGAAGGGGCCGCGGGGTGCCTTGCGTCGGGGCTCTATCACTCCCACTATCTTGTCCAGCTCCGGTGCGCGGAAGCGCTGGCCGATCTCAAGGACCTGCGGGCCGCGCCGGCGCTCCTCGACGTCGCGGCCGCGCTCGCGGTCCCGGTGGAGGGGAGCAAGAGCGCCACGGTCCACGGCTTCCGGCAGAACGGGATCGCGCGGGCGATCGACCGCCTGCTCGGGACCTCCGCGGCGTGGCCGGAGGGCCAGAACTCGGAGGCGCTCCGGAAGGCGCTCGACGTGTGGCGCGAGGCCTACGGGCGGGCCGTCAAGCAGAAGTCGCCGTAGCGGCCGGCTTGACCCTACTCGACCTCGATCGGGACCTTGGCCACCTGCACCCAGTTTCCAGCTTCGTCCTGACCGAAAACACGAAGGGTCGCCGTGCCCGGGTCCCCCTTCACCCGGATGTTATGATCCGTGAACGACTTCCCCTTGTGCTGAATCCCCTTGAGCCCCGCCCAATCCACCTGCCACCAGAAGCTCAAGTCGTCGGTCGGTCGACCGTCCTTGGACTGCAGCTCCACCCGGAACACGAGGTCGGCCCCGCGGTCCACTTTCTTGGGGGCCACGACATTCCACGTATAGTCCTGCGCCTTCGCCCATGACTTGCAGCCTGCGCCCCCGCAGAGCGCGAGCGCCATCCATGCGCATGCCATCCGTCCGACAGGCGATTTCATCCGTGGCCTCCACAAGGTATCCGGTTCCATCCTGTGGGAACTCTATCAAGATCGGTCCGGGAGAGGTGCGCAAATCTCGCTTCACAGGAATCGGCCCGCTCTCCCTTTGACGAAGGTCCGCAACCGGGGTAGGGACTCCCTAAGGAGGTCTTCTCCGCGCCTCTGTGTCTCTGCGGCCATCTTTAGAGCGCCGTAACCACCTCCCTCGTGATCTCCAGCGTCCGGTCGATGTCCGCCTCCGTGTGGGCCGCGCTGATCGAGCCCTGCTTGCAGGCGAGCGGGAAGTGGTAGACCCCCCGCTCGATGAGCGCGCGGCGGTAGCGGCGGTCGAGGTCGAAGTCGTGGCGGACCGCCAGGTCGTGCCAGTCGACCGGCACCCCCTTCATGAAGTAGGCGCAGAAGGCGGAGCCGATCCGGCTCACCGTCGCCGTCACGCCCTTCTCGGCGAAGATCCGCTCGAGACCCGACTGCATCCGCGCGCCCAGCGCCTCGAGCTTCCGGTGGACCTCGCCGCCGTTCCGGCGGAGGCGCTCGATCGTCGCGATCGCCGCCGCGACGTTGAAGGGATGGCCGTTGTAGGTCCCCGAGATGAGGACGCGCTTGGCCGGGTCCTTTGCGTCGAAGAGCCGCATCACCTCCGCCTTTCCGCCGATCACGCCGAGCGGGAAGCCGTTCGCCACCGCCTTCCCGAAGACCGAGAGGTCGGGCGTGACGCCGGCGATCGACTGGTAGCCGCCGAGCGCCGAGCGGAAACCGGTCTTCACCTCGTCGAACACGAGGAGCGCGCCTTGGCGGTCGCAGAGGTCGCGCAGGGCCCGGAGATATCCGGGCTTCGGCGGGACGATCCCGATGTTCTGGAGGACGGGCTCGGTGAGCACGCACCCGATCGGGTGGCGCTTCATCACGTGCTCGACCGACTCCGCGTCGTTGAAGTTCACGACGTGGACGCGGCGCCGGACCTCCTCGGGGATGCCCGCCGAGAGGGGAAGGAAGCGGTATTCGCCCGGCGAGACGCGCGGGCCGATGTCGGCCAGGGGCGGCATGACCGTCCGCGCCACGTCGTTGTGCCAGCCGTTGTAGCCGCCCAGCATGAGGAGGATGTCGTCGCGGCCCGTCCAGGCGCGCGCGAGACGGATCGCATGGGCCGTCGCCTCGCTCCCGGTGTTGGCGAGCTGGACCGACTCCAGGGTCGGCACCGCCTCGCGGAGCAGTTCGGCCAGCGTCAGCTCCCACGGCGTCGGGCCGCTCCCCATGAGCGACCAGCCGCGCTCCATGGCCTCCCGCACCG
>CAZSCC010000249.1:0-2033 GCA_964604905.1 uncultured Planctomycetales bacterium | reverse complement strand
CGCGATGCAGCAGGTCTTCCAGCGGCTCTTCACGGAGAACATCCCGGGGACCCAGACGACCTACCTCGCGGGGGTGGGGGGCGTGCAGGAGCGGGCCAAGGGGCTGCTCCAGGCCGCGATGGGCCCCGAGGCCTACGGCCGCTACGAGCACATGAACCTGCACCCCGAGAACATCGAGACCGGCTTCGATCCCTTCGCCGAATACCTCAAGCAGCGCGCGCCGAAATAGGGGACGCGAAGTAATTCTTGCGAGCGGTCAGCGCCGGCACTACTCTTCTCCCCTATGCACGCCCATCTCCTGCAGGACATCGGCCTCTGCGTGCTCTCCGCGACGGCGCTGGCCTTCGTCGCGAGGCTCCTGAAGCAGCCGCTGATCCTGGCCTACATCGGCGCCGGGTTGCTCATCGGGCCGCCGGGGTTCCGGTGGGTGCGGGACGACGCGTCGATCGCCCAGATCTCCGAGCTCGGACTGGCGTTCCTCCTCTTCATCGTGGGCCTCGAGATCGACCTCAAGCAGCTCGTCCGCTCGGGCAAGACGGCGGCGGTGCTGGGGACGGTCCAGGTGGCCGCGTGCGCCCTCCTGGGATGGGGCGCGGCGTGGGCGCTGGGCTACCGGGGGCTGCCCGCGGCCTACCTGGGCGCGGCGACGGCGTTCAGCTCGACCATGATCGTGGTGAAGCTCCTCAGCGACAAGGCCGAGCTCGACACGGTGGCCGGGCGGATCACGCTGGCCGTCCTCCTCGTGCAGGACGTGCTGGCGATCGTCGTTCTCGCCGTCCAGCCCAACATCTCCGATCCGGCGCTCGGCCCCCTGGCCCTCTCGGTGGTCAAGGGATTCGCCCTCGTGGCCGGCGCGATCCTCGCCAGCCGATACGCCCTCCCGATCCTCTTCCGCATCGTCGCGAAGAATCCCGAGGTCCTCCTGATCGCCGCCATCTCCTGGTGCTTCACGGTCTCCTACGCCGCCGTGAAGGCGGACTTCTCGATCGCGATGGGCGCCCTCATCGCGGGCGTCAGCATGTCGACCTTCCCCTACTCGCTCGACGTCATCGCCAAGATCCGCTCCCTGCGGGACTTCTTCGTCACGCTCTTCTTCGTCTCGCTCGGGATGCAGATCACGATCGGGTCGCCCCGCGTCCTCCTCGTGGCGGGCGTCCTCTCGGCCGTCGTCCTGCTGGGACGCTTCCTCCCCGTCGTCTCCACGCTTCGCCGGCTCCGATACGGCCACCGCGTGGGCCTTCTGGTCTCGATCGCCCTCGCCCAGGTGAGCGAATTCTCCCTCGTCATCGTCTCCCTCGGGCTGGGCCTCAAGCACATCGACAAGGAGATCGTCTCGATCGTCGCGATCGCGCTGGTGGCCACCTCGACCGTCTCCACCTACCTCATCCAATGGAACCAGCAGATCGCCGGCCGGCTGATCGACTTCCTGGCAGGCAAGGGAGCGGTCGACGCCCAGGAGCGCGAAACCAAGGCGGTCGGGAAGCGGAAGCACCCGATCGTGCTGGTGGGATGCCACCGCACGGCCAGTTCCCTCGTACCCCTCCTGGTCGAGGACGCGAAGGACTTCCTGGTCGTGGACTTCAGCCCCGAGGTGCACCGGAAGCTCTCCGAACTCCGCGTGCCCTGTCTCTACGGCGACATCAGCCACTCCGACACGCTGGAGCATGCGGGGATCGAGGAGGCCAAGGTCATCCTCTCCACGATCTCCGACGATTTCCTCCGCGGGACCAGCAACCTGACCCTGCTCAAGCAGCTCCGGAAGATGAGTCCCCACGCCCGGATCATCGTGCGGGCCGAGAAAGTGGCGGACGCGCGCGCCATGTATGAGGCCGGAGCGGACTACGTCCTGCTCCCGCGGCATCTGATGGCCGAGCACCTCCTGGAGCTCCTGCGCAAGATCGACGACGGGACCCTCGACCAGGCCCGCGCCGCAGAGCAGGAGGCGCTCCAGAACCGCCGGGAGATCGTCGCCTAGCGGCTCGCGAGCACGGCGAGGAGCCGCGCCCGGACCGCCTCCAGCCGGGCCGGGTCGG
>CAZSCC010000248.1:0-2284 GCA_964604905.1 uncultured Planctomycetales bacterium | reverse complement strand
GCGACTGGATGGCGAGGAGCCGCACCTTCACGTTCGGGCTCGACAGCGCCTTCACCAGAGAGGACTCCGCCTTGAGCCCCTGCGACACCAGATACCCCGCGGCGGCCTCCCGAACCGCCTCGGAGGCGTCGTTCTCCAGCGCGTCGGCCACGGGCTGGACCGCCTTCTCGCTCTTGAGGCCCCGGAGACCTTCCATGGACCGGAGGCGGCCCTGCTCCGAGGGGCTCCTGAGACCCGCCATGAAGTGGGGCTCCGCCTTCTCGGCGGCGTCCTTCAGGTAAAGGTACGCCCGGTCGATCACCACGACCTCGGTCTCCGTGGCGAAGAGCCCTCCCACGGCGGCCAGGACGTTCTCCTCCTGGGATTTCTTGAGCCCGTCCAGCGCGTCGCGCCGAAGCGCGGCGTCGGGAGACTTCAGGCATCGGAGCAGGAACGCCTCGGCCGGCTTCCCCAGGGCCTGCATGCACCGGAACGCCGCCGCCTTGAGGTCCTTGTCCTGCTCGCGATCGTGGAGCGCGGCCATCTTCTCGGCGCACTTTTCGCTCTTGATCTCCGTCAGGGACTGGATCGCCCCCCGCCGGTGCTCGAGGCCGGGGCTATCGAGCGCGGCGATCAGGTGCTCCTCGGCCTCCTTCCCCAGCCCCTGGAGCAGCTTGAACGAGGCGTCCCGGACCGAAGCGTCTTCGTCCGAACGGAAAAGGTCGGATGCCCTCTCCATCGCCTTGGCCGACTTGAAGAAAGCGAGGAGTTCCATGCAGTTGCGCCGGATGCGATGGTCGGGGGATCCGAGCCCTTCGATGAGCCGCGACTCTCCCTTCCGCCCGACCTTCTCGAGGGCCCGGCGCGCGGCCTCCCGCTCCTCCAGGAAATCCGCCCCCAGCTGGTCCACCAGCTTCCGGATCGTGGCGTCGTCCGGCTCCTGTGACCCCGCCGACAGGAACAGCGCGACCAGGAAGGAGAGCGCCTGAAGGGATGGCATCAACGAGCCCTCATTAGAAGACTTGTACCCTAGTATATCTGACGGTGGGAGCGGTCGCGAAGAGACAATTTACCGCACGGAGGAGGGGCGTGGGGGGGGGGGCGGAGTTCCGGCCTGGTGGAGCTGAAGGGGGTCGAACCCTCGGCCTCGTGAATGCCATTCACGCGCTCTCCCAGCTGAGCTACAGCCCCATCAGGCCGGGACACCGGGCGCCATTCTAGGGAAGCCCTCAAGTCGAGTCAAGCAAGTTCCCGGGAAGCGCGCCTCCGACGCATCCTCCACGCTCCCAGGCACGCGGCGGCGGACAGAATCGCCAGCACGCACCCTCCGAGGACCGTCCAGTTCGTCCGGCGGACGGCCTCCCTCGCCACCCCGGCCGCCAGCTCGGCCGCCGGCTCCACCACCAACTGCTTCACGCCGTCCAGGTAGGGCTGTGGATCCGAGAGGAAGCTCGCCAGGACGGTCCCCGAGAAAATCGCCCCCTTGTTCCGCCAGAGGAACGCACACGCCCGATCCCCGAACCGCTCGATGACCCCGAAGATCTCCGCCGCCCGGCCCGACCCCCGGATCGGCTCCGCCAGCCGATTGAGCGTCACCACGCTCTCCGTGCTTAGACGGCCCCGGAGCGCGGCGGCCCCGAAATGCTGTAGGAGATCGCGCCCGGCCCCGGGATGCCGGATCATGAACTCGACGGCCTCGTCCCCAAATCGGGCCATGAACGACACCGCCGCGTCCCCCTCGAGGGCCAGCAGACGCACGCCGTCATCCCCCCACCGGGCCAGGATCTTCGCTCCCGCGGCGCCGAACGTCTCCAGGGCCTGGACCGCCGGCGGGCCCGCGCGTCGGAGGGCGCGGACGGCGTCGTCCCCATGCTCCTCCACCAGCCGGGCGATGCGGGGCTCCGCCCGTTCCACCGTCTCCCGCCCGAACGCCTCCACGATCTCGCGCGCGATCTTCCTCGCCGCCGCGGACTGGGCGAAGAACCCCGGATCGAGCAGGCTAACGGCGAGCAGCAGGCAGCCCATGGGGACCTCCTTCGTAAAGCGCGCGCACGCATCGCTCCTGCAGGTTCCGGTGGAGGATCACCGCGCGCGCCAGGGCCTCGAAAACCTGGTCGATCATCCGGTTCCGGACGTCGTTCACCTGGAGATGGATCTGGACCCGGGCGCTCTCCTCGTACGCCTCGCCGGCCGTCTGGTCGATGACGAGTCCGACGGCCAGGCCCACGACGAGTCCCACTCCGAGCGTCCACACCCCTCCGACGGCGCCCGTCGTGACCGCACCGCCGATTAAGCCCGTCGATGT
>CAZSCC010000247.1:0-22962 GCA_964604905.1 uncultured Planctomycetales bacterium | reverse complement strand
CGCCGCAGCACGCCCGCAATGGCCCTTTGGGCTCGAAATCGGGCTCCCGGGTCCCGCAAAGGCTTCCGAGCGATCCGTGCGAATACGAAATCTCCTGTCGGCAACGCTCTTGCCCGCGTTAATCAACACGATCTAGCTACTCAGGGAGCGTCCGCAGGAGGCCGATCGCCGCCCAGGCGGTCCCCCAGTAGGACGACATCGAATCGTCCTTGGACTTATCCTTCGTCGAGCGGACCTTCCAGGAGCCGTCCCCGCGCTGGGTCCGGGCGAGGAATCCCCACGCGCGCCGGACCGGCGCGGGATCGACCGCGGGGGCCAGGCGGCTGAGGACGTAGAGGGTCTGGCCGGTTGCGAGGGCGTCGCTGGCCTCGCCGTTCATCCAGCTCCATCCCCCGTCCTCGTTCTGCCGCGCCAGGAGCTCCTTGAGGAGCGGTTCAGACTTGCTCATCAGGGCGGCGAGGGCGATCGACTCGTTGCTCTGGCCGGGCTTCCGGTCGGCCAGCCACTTCGTCGCTTTCTCGCGGGCTGCTTTCCGTGCCTCGTCCTCCGCTCCGAGCGATTGGAGGGTGAGGAGGACCCACCGGGTGGTGGCCTCGTTGGTTTCGTCCTTGGGCCGCCTCTGGGAAGGCAGCTGGCCGCCCGCCTCCCAGTATCCCTCGGGCTTCTGAAGGCCGAGGAGGATTTCGGTCAGCTCGCGGTCGGCGGCCTCGACCGGCGCGTCGGCCGCGTATGGCCTCCGCGCGAGGATGACCTGCGCCACGGTGTCCAGCCCGCCGCCCCGCTGGCCCTCTTTCGACTTCGTGGTGAGGGAGAAGTCGACGGCCCAGCGCGTCCACTCGTCGAGCTTTTTCGCATCGACGGCGAACCCGCGCTCCCGGGCGTCGCGGTGGCTCCAGACCATGAAGGTCACGTGGTGGCAGGAGGAGCACTTCCGGTCGCGGATCCACTCGACTCCCTTGGCCTCGATGAAGGGCAGGCTCTTCTCGATCGTCTGGCGCGCCTCGAGGACCGGGTCGGGGGCGGCGGCGGCGGTCCCGTCCTGCCGCGGGAGTGGGGCCAGGACCGAGAGGGCGATGCAGGCGGCGACGATCATCGGCTTCTCCTCGAACCTCGGGACCGGGCTCCAGGGGGTCCCCACGGATTCAACGGCTCGGGGAGGAATCGTTACAGGGATTCGGAAGAAGCCGAGATCGGAGCGACGAGCCTGGATCAGGGCGCGGGCGATCGCCCCGCTCTCGTCCGCCTGATCCTCACGAGACCGAGCAGGATCAGGGCCTCGATCCCCGTCGCCCCGCAGCCGCCCCCGCCGCCTCCTCCCGAGCTTGAGGAAGGGGCGGAGCTTCCCCCCGCCTGGACGTCCCACCAGGTCCGGCCGTCGGGGGCGAGGGAGTTCTCGTCGGGAGTGCCGTCGCCGTTCGAGTCGGCGGCCGCGGGATCGAGGCCGCGGGCGACTTCGAACGAATCGGAAAGTCCGTCGCCGTCGCTGTCCCCCGCGTGGTCCCACTGGCCGGCGGGGAGCGGTCCCGCCACGAACGCGGGCGGGACGCCCACGGCCAGCGACGCGGCGGGCTGGACGATCACGAAGTAGTTGGACCGGGCCCCGGTGTCGCCCCCGTGGTGGTTCCCGCCCATCACGACGGTGCCGGCGGGGACCGTCTTCGTGAAGACGGCCATGGGCGAGGCGCCGCCGTCGCCGGTCGAGACCGTCTCGCCCGAGAGCACCCAGGTGTCGTCGGAGTCGAGCCACCTCGGGGGCGTGGCCGCCCCGCGATGGTCATAGCAGACATACAGCCGCGCCTGCTGGCCCAGCGTCAGCGTGAGATGGGAGGGGGTCGAGACATACTTGTCGTCGTTGGCCGTCCGCACGAGGACGCCGCCGTTCAGGGCGCCGCTCAGGCTCGTGATCGCGTAGCTCCGGTCGATGTACGGGAGCTCGCCGTTCTGCGCGGTCGCGAGCGAGTAGGGTCTCCCGGTCGAGACGCCGGCGATCGAGACGAGCGGCCCGGCCGGAGGAGGCGGCGCGCCGACGTCCACCCCGATCGAGAAGTCGTCGATGTAGGCGCGGTAGGGACCGGTGAATCCGTCGCCCCCGTTGTCGAAGCCCACGAGGACGAAATCGAGCGTCTTCCCCGCGGCGGAGGAAAGGTCCACCTCGACGTACGTCCACGCGCCGAGCGGGTCTGTGCGCGCGGCGGGATGGATCCCCGTGCCGTTCTGATCGGCGAAGCCGCCGTCGCGGATCGTGGAACCGTCGGTGAACTGTCCGTCGATCGCGACCCGGGAGCTGGACTCGTGGTAGATCCAGTACTTGAGCTTCGTGCCCGCCTGCACGGCGAGGTCGTCGTCGAAGAGCTTGTAGTAGCAGTAGGCGTAGGCGGCGTTCGAAGTCCCGGAAGCCATGAGGGAGAAGGACCCCGTGCGCTGGGTCTCGCCGCTCCGGCGGGAGCACTCGGGAGGGGGGCTGGCCGAGTTGAACGGGCCGGCCACGTCCTTGGAGTAGAGGACGAGATCGCTGTTTCCGAGCGGGTCGCCGTCCTCCCAGCCGCTGGCGAGGGACGACCCCCCGCCTCCGCCGCCCCCTCCACCCCCGGCGCCGTAGACCACGTCCGCCAGGCCGTCGACCGTCGCCCGCTCCTCGCCGTCGAGGGCATCGAAGAAGGCGGTCGTCCGGAGCTCGAATCCGGCGTCCGTATGGAAGATCCAGCCGGCCGCGCCGGCGTCCCGGGCCTTGCGCGCCGCCGTCCAGAACTGGTCGCGGGTCGGGTTGAGGCCGCTGTGGCCCCGCCGCGCCTCCTCGTGGAAGTAGACCGGGACATTCCGGCCGACCGAGACCAGATAGTTCTTCAGACAGGCCACCCGCGCGTCGGTCCGGTCGAACCAGTCGGACGTCCGCTCGGTGTGGGGCGCCAGGATCCTGCTCCCGGCATCGAGCTCCTCGTGGATGTTCGACGGGATCGCGGTCGCGTCGCTCTGGAGGTGGCCTCCCTCGCAGGAGACGAAGAGGATCGCGTTCGGGTTGACCGCCCGGGCCGCCGCGAAGAGGCTGGCGCACTCGGCGTGTGAGATGGGCCCCGATCCATGGGTGTGCTCGTTCATGATGTCGAAGAAGACGTTCCGCTCCGCCGCCAGCGCAGCGACCACGCCCCGCACCGCCCGGTCCCGCGTCGCCGGCGTGCGCGCCGCCCCCTCGGGGGCGCAGATCGCGACCTCGACCACGATGCCGCGCTGGTAGGCGGCCCGGACGAGGTCGAGGAGGATGTTTCCCGCCACGAGGTTGCCGCCGGAGTCGAAGAGGCTCCGGGTCGTGTCGCCGCCGCCCCAGTCGCACCAGATGCGGATGAGGTTGAAGCGGCGCGCGGCCAGCTCGTTCAGGTCGGAGACCCGCCAGCCCCGCACGTCGAAATAGCTCACCCCGAGGAGGAACGTCCGGGCGCCGTTCAGCGTGAACTTGTCGGTCGCGATGTCGAAGATCGGCGGGCCCCCGCCCCCGGTGGGCGGCGGCGCGACGCTGCCGGAGAGCCGCCAGACCTTGACGTCGCTGAAGACCGCGTCGAGCGGGGCGCCGAAGTCGCCGTAGAGCGGCGCCCGCGTGCTGGCCGCGATCCGGACCGCGTGGCCCGCGGGATTCCAGTCGCCGACCACGTTCATCGTGTTGATGAGGACGCCGTCCCTCCAAGTCCGCATGACGCAGTTGCCCGCGCCGTCCGGGCCCCACTCCTCGCGGAATCGATAGGTCGCGTTCGGGTCCCAGGAGAGGACCGCCGTGTCGGGCTCGATCGAGTCGGGCAGGATCTGCCAGACGAGCTCCATGGAATCGACCTTCCCCGGATTGAGGACGTTCGACTTGCGGAGGAAGTGCTTGAAGGGGTTGTTGCGGTAGCCGTCGTAGACCGTGTCGGCATTGCCGTACGTCCAGTCGTACATGTGAAAAAGCTCGTTCTTGTCGGTCCCCTCGGCGCGCGAGTCGTTGGGGCGCAGGCCGCGCACGGAGAACTCGGCCGCGCCGCGGGAGAGCGTGGGGAGGTGCCAGAGGATGGAGTCGTCCTTGTTCGTCACCCTCCAGCCGTCCGCGCCGAAGGCGCCGCCGCTCCGCGACCCGCCCGTCGATCCGCGGAGGGAGTCGTCGAGGACCAGCTCCTGCGCCGCGGCGATCCGCCAGCACATCAGGAGCACGAGGGTCGTCGTCCAGACCGTGTTCTTCATCATCGACGCGTCTCCATCGGGGTAAGAGTCTGCGGCTGGGTCAGGCTGCTTTCCTTCCGGCGATCAGGATCGCGAGGACGGCGGCGAGGAGCATGGCGAGGGGCGCCGCGCCCGTCGCGGCCGAGGAGCACCCGCAGCGGTGGGCGAGGTTCTGGTTGTTTCCGCGGCTGCCGAGGTGGGGCCCGCTGAAACTCGAGACCTGGACGTCGCTGAAGACGGCCCCGACCGGCGCGCCGAAGTCGGCATAGAGCGGAGCCCGCGGGCTGGCGGCGATCCGGACGGAGAGGCCCCCGGGATAATAGCCGCCGGGAACGGACATCGTCATGATGAGGATGCCGTCCCTCCACGTGCGGATCTCGGAGTTTCCGGCGCCGTCGGGCCCCCATTCCTGCCGGAAGCGGTAGGTGACGGCCGGGTCCCAGGTGAGGACCGCCGTGTCGGGCTCGACGTATTCGGGGGAGATCAGCCAGAGCATCTCCAGCGAGTCCATCCTCCCGGGGTCGAGGATGTTGGTCTTGCGGATGAAGTGCTTGTACAAGTTGTTCCGGTAGCCGTCGTAGACCGTGTCGGCATCGCCGTAGGTCCAGTCGTACATGTGGAAGAGTTCGTTCTTGTCGGCCCCCTCGGGGCGGGAGTCGTTGGCGCGCATCCCGCGTACCGAGAACTCGACCGCGCCCTCGCTCGCGGCGGGGACGTGCCAGAGGATGTAGTCGTCCTTGTTCGTCACGCGCCAGCCGTCGGGGTCGAACGTTCCGCCGCTCCGGGTCCCCGTGGTCGACCCGCGGAGGGGATCGTTGAGCACCACTCCCTGGGCCGCTGCGACCGTGGTCGGGATCGCCGCGAGCAACGCCGTGGCGAGCGCCATCCTTGCCTTCATCATCGCTCCACCTCCTTCAAGGCAGACTCCAAGAGGCCTTGGAATCGATCAAAAAGGCTCGCCCCGGCTTGAAACCCTTGCTACGGCTCTATCTTCACGTTATCGAATCGGACCTTCGCGCCCTTGGGCGCCTCCAGTTTCGCGGCGCCCTGCAGCTCGATCCGGTAGTTCTCGGTGATCGTCAGCTTATGCGCCTGGCGGTGGAACTCCCGGTCGTCGATCAGCACCCTCACGTCCGTCTCGTTGACCTCCAGGATCCAGCGCTCGCGGAGCGGGACCCTCAAGGACCCCTCCGTGATCTTCGCCTTCTCGTTCTCGATCAGCAGGGCGTGCTCGCCGCCGCGGACGCGCACCGCGATCTCGTTCTTGATCGTCCCCCCCTTCTGGGAGACGGGGATGAGGACGAGGAGCACGTTCAGGGCCACGTCCTGGTGCGACAGCTCCACGTCCACCGTGATGCGGAGGGGGAGCGGGAAGGACTGACGCGTGCGGAGCCCCCCGGCGGAATGCCATCCCCCCGCGGCGTACGACTCGCCGGGGCGCGGGGAAAGGTCGACCTCGATGCCGCCCGCGGAGGTCGTCGGGAATCCCCCCTCGATCGGCTGCCAGCGCGCCTTCACGGCGGCGGCGTCTTCGAAATTCTCGAGGAGATGGACCGTCCCCGGGAGCGGCGTCCCGATCTTCCGGGCCGTGGGCCGGGGGCCCGGGGCGGCCACGGCGTAGAAGCCGGCTCCGACCTCGACCGAGGCGCCGTCCTGCCGGCGCGTGAGGCGGACGCGTCCTTCCGTCACCTCGAGCCGCGTCCCCTGGGGGTCGACCGAGAGCCGGAGCGTGGTCCCCAGGACGCGCGCCTCGGCGTGGGGGGTCGTGAAGACCATCGCCTGGCCGGCGGGCTGCTTCGAGACCTTCGCGACGACGGCGCCCGACTCCAGCACGATCGTCTTCCCTGCCTTCGCGGTCGCCTCGGCGAGCGGGGAGAGCGTGGTGTCGCCTCCCAACTCAAGCTGGGTCCCGTCGATGAACTTCACGACCGCGAGGCTCTCGGTGCCGGCGGTCTGGAGCGACTGGCCGGGGAGTAGCCCCTGGCCCTCCCGTGCCGGCGCCTTGACCCCGGCGGTCGCGACGGTCGCCTCGCCTTTCACGCGCTCGATCTGGGCGAGGGCGGGGGGAGGCTTGGGGGGCGCTTCGGCGACCGTGGTCGTCTTGGGCGGCGCGGGCGTCGGAGCCGGGCGCGGCTCTTCGGGCCGCGGCGCGGGCGGGGGAGCCGGCTGGGGAACGGGCGCGGGCTGAATCGGTAGAGGCTGCGGCTGCAGCTTCGGCTCCTCGGGCGGTGCGGGCGGCTTCGGCCGCGGCATTTCGCGAGGCGTCTCCGGGGGCGCGGGCGCGGGAGTCTCGGGTTTCGGAGACGGCCGGATCGCGGTGGGCCGGTCGGGGCCCTTGCGGCCCGGGACCGACACGGCGATCGCGATCAGGAGGCACGCTGCCAGGGCGGCGACGATCCCCGCCACCCACGCGGTGCGCGTCTCGGGGCGCTGCGCGCGGAGCCCGCGCCGAGCTCGCGGGACGCCGCCGGGAGGGGTGGGGGCAGCTCCCAACTCGAGGCGCGCGGCGCTCTCGCCCGCCCGTTCCTGGAGGGCCGACGCCACGCTCGCGTGGAGCCGCATGAGGTCGGCCAGGAGCTTTTCCGCCTCGGCGTCCCCGCGGATCCGGGCCGCGAGGGCGCGCTCCTCGTCCGCCGTGAGCTGCCCGTCCAGGTAGCCCAGGATCTCTTCCGTCAGCTTCTCGCGGTCCACGATCAGGCCTCCCGCCCGGCGACGCCCAGGCGGCGCCGCACGCAGTCCATGAGAAGAATCCGGAGGCGCGACACCATGCGCCGGACCGCCGTCTCGCTCCCCTGGACGGCGCGGGCGATCGCGTCGTACCCCTGGTCCGCCGCGAAGCGCAGGCGGATCAGCTCGACGTTCTTCCCGGGCAGCTTCGCCATGCACTGCCGGAGCGCGTCGTATTCCTCCGTCAGGTCGCGGGCCGTCGGGGAGTGCTTCATGTAGACGTCGGCCACGAGGTCGGCCATCTCCTCGGTGGGGATCGAGGCGGCCTTGCGCAGTCGGAGCGTCCGGTAGTGCTGGAGGGCCTGGCGGCGGGCGATCTCCTTGGCCCAGGCGCGGAAATCCGCGACCTGGGTCCCTTCCGCGGACTTCTCCAGGATGATGCGGGCGACCTCCTGGAAGAGGTCCTCGGCGTCGTGGGTGTTCCGGACGATCGCCCGGATGAAGCCGAAGAGTTCCGACCGGAAACCCAGGAGCTCCTTCAGGACGTCGTGGCCCATCGCGTTCCCTCTGTGGACATGTGACCCGGGGGCCGGACTTGGGACACGGAAACCGAAAGATCGCCGGCTCTCGGGAGGGGAACCCTCGAAGGATGTTGCCTCCGAGGGCGGGCGGATATAGGACAATCCAGAGGGTATCCCTGAGGGTGCGGGAAAGCAAAGGCAAAGAGGGGCGGTCGGGGGAAAGCCTGCGGCGCCCCCTTCCCGGCGAATTCCGGATTTCGCGCGAGATTCCTCCGCCCCGTGCAAAGAGGGAACGAAAGCCATGAAAGAGCTCGTTCGAAGGATCCTGGGCGGCGACCGCGATGCGTACCGGATTCTCGTCCGGGAGCACGGTCCCGCCGTCCGCGCCACGCTCGCGGCACACCTCTCGTCGGCCGATGTCGTCGAGGACCTGGCCCAGGAGACGTTCATCGCCGCCTACGAACACCTGGGGGAATTCGACGTCGATCGGGACTTCGTGCCCTGGATCCGCGGAATCGCCCGGAACAAACTCCTCATGCACCTGAGGCGCGCCTCCCAGCACGGGAAGGCGCTCGAAAAACTCAAGGCCCGGGCCGCCCAGGAGGTCTTCGACGAGGTCTCGCGCGCCCAGGAGGGCGATGAGGGTCAGGTCCTGGACCGGCTCCGCGGGTGCTTCGAGAAGCTCCCCCAGCGGCTCGTGGAGGTCCTCCGCGCCCGCTACTTCGAACGCGAAACGGTCGGCGCCATAGCGGGAAAGCAGCGCACGACCGTCAGCGCCGTCAGCTCGCTCCTCTTCCGGGGACGCAAGGAGCTGCAGTCCTGCCTGGAGAGGCCGAGGTAGACATGGACTCCGAACGCGTCGAACTCCTCGAACGATACCTGGACGACACGATCTCCGCGCCCGAAATCGACCGGCTCCTCGAACTCCTCCGGGGCGACGAGGCCTTCCGCAAGGAGCTCGTCCAGGCCCTCCGCATGCGAGGACTCCTGGCGGCCGGGATCGGGCCCGATCCCTCGTGCGAGCGGCTGGCCGAGGTGGTCCAGATCGCGATCCCTTCAGGCCGCGCCCTGGATGCCGCGGTCCTCGAGAAGATCCGGGAGCGCGGCCTCAAGCCGGCCCGGCGCGCCGCGAAGTGGGCCCGCGTCGCCGCGGTGGTCGCGGCCGGCTGGGCCGTGGCGATCGGCGTCTGGATCGTCCTCCACGATCCGCCCCCCGTGCGCATCACGGCCGCCAGCGCGGACGTGCGCGTCGAACGCCGCGGGGAGTCGTTCGTCGCCCGGCCGGGCGTCGCGCTCCATGCGGGCGATCTCGTGAGGGTGCCCGAGCGGGGCTGGGCTTCCATCCGGTATGAGGATGCCAGCACCCTGGACCTGGGCTCCGAGGCCGCGCTCCTCCTGGAGAGCCGGGAGATCGAGCCGAAGCGGGTCCGCCTGACCCGCGGGGTCCTCTCCGCCGACGTCGCCCCGCAGCCCGCCGGCCGGCCGATGATCCTCGCCTCGCCCCACGCGGAGACGAAGGTCCTGGGGACCCGCTTCCGCCTCAGCGTCGCCCTGGAGACGACCCGGCTCGTCATGCACCATGGAACGGCCGCCTTTGCGAACGTCGAGGTCACGACCGGCCAGGCGGCCACGGCCGCCGAGGGGAAGCCTCCCGTCGTCGAGTCCGTGACCCGCGACGTCCTCCGCCGGCTCGGACGCGACCATTTCATGCTCGGCGCCATGAGCGGCCTCGGCGAGACCTGGATCGACGACACTCGCGCCCAGGGGTGCCGCTGGGACCTCCGCTACCAGCACCTCACCCCGGACTGGACCCGGTGGAACCCGAAGGCCGGCTTCCCGACCCTCTACCTCGACGAGTCGAGCCGCCTCGGCACGGTCGGCGTCTTCACGTACTACGCCCTCATGAGGAAGCGCGAGCCGGAGAACGCCGCCGTCATGAAACAGTACTTCGCCGACCTGAAGACCTTCATGCAGAAGGCCGGCGAACACGGGAAGGTCTGCATCCTCCACGTGGAACCCGGCGTCTGGGCCGCGATCGAGAACGTCAAGGTCGCCGTCACGTCCGCCGGACTTCCCGAGCTGGAAGGGCTCGACGACTCTGCGGCTTCCTTCGGCAAGGCCTTCGGCGTCCTCCGCGACCGCTATGCCCCCAACGTCCTCCTCGCCTGGCACGCGACGAAGGTCGAGGGCGTCCCGTCCCAGGCGACCGCCGAGGCGGTCCTCCGGTCGGGGACCTGGGACCTGATCTTCACCGACGTCGGCGACCGCGACGCCGCGTTCAAGGAGGCGCGCGGGATCGCCGGCTCCTGGTGGAAGGAGAAGGACTTCCAGGACTTCCGCGCCTGGGGCGCCGACCTCCACGCGCGGACGGGCCTTCCCCTCATGGTCTGGCGGATCCCCCTCGGGAACACCCGCATGGCGGCCTGCAACAACACGCCCTGGCACTTCATGGACAACCGCGCCGAGCACTGGCTCGAAGACTATCCCTCCAACCGCCGCGTCGCCGAATGGAGCGAGGCCGGCTTCATCGGCCTCCTCTTCGGCGGCGGGGCGATCGAGTGCACGGTCCACAAGGACAACGCGAAGGACGGCGCGACCAACCCCGCGCCCATCCCAGGGAACCAGGGCGAGACCTCCGCGTTCCCCGACGACGACGGCGGCTACCTCCGCCTCCGCGCGGGGAAGTACTACAAGGCCGGGCCGCACAGGATTCCGGGGAACTAGCCATGAGCGTTCTCCTCGCTCTCGCCTTGCTCGCCCAGGACGAACCCGCCTGGAAGAACGTGACCGGCGGCGTCGGAGGCGAGACCTGGGGCTATGCGGGCGTCACTCTCCTCGCCGCCGTGCCCGACCGCGACGAGATCATCGCCGGGGTGAGCGAGCAGGGGCTCTGGTCGAGCGCCGACGGCGGGGCCACCTGGAAGAAGCTCGGCGGCCCCGAGATCAAGCACCGGCCCCACCAGATCCTTTTCGACCCCAAGGCCTCCCGCACCTTCTGGGTGAGCGGCTGCTACGGGGCCGGGATCTTCCGGACGATCGACGGCGGGACGACGTTCCGCCGGCTCGGGAAGGTCGACCACGTCGACGGCGTCGCGGTGGACTTCAGCGACCCCGCCCGCCGGACGCTCCTGACGGGCCTTCATGAGCAGGAGCGGAGCCTCCAGGCCTCGCACGACGGCGGCGAGTCGTGGGAGAAGATCGGCGATCGCCTTCCGGAGGACAGCAGTTTCTCCACGGATCCCCTCGTCCTCGACGCCAAGACGTTCCTGATCAACACGGCGGGATGGAAGAAGGGGAAGTCCGCGGGCATCTACCGGAGCGTCGATGCAGGCAAGACCTGGACGAAAGTCTCCGATCTCGGCCCCGGAGGCCGGGCGCTGGTGACGTCCGGCGGCTCGATCTTCTGGCCGTCTGCGGGGGGCTCCGGACTGATCAAGAGCGCCGACCACGGCGCCACCTGGGCCAAGCTGAGCGGGCCCGTGAAGTCGAGCGTGATCGAGATCCCCGGCGGGCGGCTCGCGGGCCTTGCAGCCCAGCAGCTCTTCGTGTCCAGGGACGGCGGGACGACCTGGGAAAAACTGGGCGACTCCATCCCCGTCAAGGTTGCGGGCGTCGCGTACAGCCCGAAAGGTCGCGCGTTCTACGTGTGGCGATCCTCCGAAAAGAAAATCCCCGACGCGATCTTTCGACGGGAGGTGTCCGAATGAGGCTATTCTTCGTCCTCTTCGCCCTGACCGTGACGGCGGCGCCAGCCGGTTCGGCGGGTGAGCCGTCCGCCACGATCCTCGGCTCCCCGGACTTCAAGCCCACGCCCGACCGGCCGGTCGGCTGGCGCGGCGATTGGACCGGCCGCTTCCCTGGCGCGACGCCGCCTACGACCTGGAGCCGGCGTGTCCGGGGGATCACCACCGTGCTGCGCTATCAGGCGGCAAAGCCTTCGGGGGAGCCCTCGAAGGAGAGTCGAGCGCTGGAATACTTCAGCATCAAGGACTGGCTGGTGACGGGCCCGATCTCCGTGCAGGACCCCCTGAAGGACATCGACCAGGATTTCCTGGGAGGCGAGCCCGCCGTGCAGCCGTCTGAAGGGGGGAAGGGGACGGCCTGGAAGTTCCTCCGCGCCAACGTCGAAACCCAGAGCCGGCACGATCACAACGAGGGCACCTGCGGACAGAGCAACGTCGATTTCGTCTACGCCTTCGGGAAGCTCACCGAGGGCCCCGGGACCAAGGTCGAGGTCGATCTCAACAACAAGGTCGCCTACGCCCATACCTATGTGTTTTCGCCCGCGGAGGCGAAAGTCCAGTTGCAGATGCCGTTCGAGGGCGCGGCGGGGAAATTCTGGCTCAACGGGAAACCCGCCGCTCTCGATCCCAAGAACCGCGGCAAGGTCTTCGACCTCACGCTGGCGGCCGGCTGGAATCGTCTCCTCGTGAAGATCAGCGTGGGGAGCGCCGTGGGCAAGCACTACAGCGGACGCTGGGTCAGCGCATGGATGGTGGCGGCCTACCTCACGCCCGTCGGCCCGGTCGGCTACGAGACGAAGAACATCGTCTGGATGACCAAGATGACGGGCCGGAGCATGTCGCAGCCGATCGTCGTCGGCGACCGCCTCTTCCTCGGAGCCAACATCTCGGATTTGATGTGTCTCTCGAAAACCGACGGCCGGGTTCTCTGGCTGCGCACGACCACGCCTTACGACGCGATGACGGCCCAGGAGCGCAACACGAACCCGGCGGTGAAGGAGAAGGTCGAACCTCTCCTGGCGCAACTGAAGCAGCAGAACGACGACGTGGTGGGCGCCATCAACGCCGCCGTCTCGCCTCAGGGACTGCCCTCAGACCAGGCCGCCCTGCTGGACAAGAAGCTGAAAGAGAAGACGGAGACCGAAAGGAAGATCCACAAGGCGTTCGAGGAGATCGACCGGAAGAAGTACCCGCCCTACATGGGCAACGAGGTCGCGTCCAGCAACGCCACCCCCTGCAGCGACGGCACGCGCGTGTACTGGACCTGCGGCGGGGGCATCAAGGGGCCCGGCGCGTACGCGATCCAGTGCTTCGACCTGGAAGGCAAGCGTCTCTGGACCTTGCATGAGGTGCTGGGATCCGAGGAGCACGGCAACCACCAGTCGCCGCTCCTGGTCGACGGGAAGCTCATCTTCGGCGCGGTCAAGACGCTGCTCGCGCTGGACGCCAAGACCGGCTCCCTTCTCTGGAAGAACGCGGCCATGGACAAGATGGAATCCGGGATCTCCCCGGTCGTCGCGCGGATCGGCGGCGCGGCGGTCCTCATCACCGCGAAAAAACTGGTCCGCGCGTCCGACGGCGTCGAGATGGGCGCGAGCAACCTCGACATCTGGGGCGACTCGACGCCGGTCGTCGACAACGGCATCATCTACAACACCAGCCGCTTTAGGGGCTGGAATGAACTGCCGTCCCTGTCGGCGGTCAAGCTGCCCTCGAGCGCGGAAAAAGGCGCCGCGCAGGTGGTATGGGATCCCCCCGGGAAAGACGTGGCGACTCCGGTGCGCGGGTTGAACTACACCATCGCCTCGCCGCTGTTCCTGGACGGAATCCTCTATGGAGTGGACATGACCGGCGGGATGACGGCCGTGGACGTGCAGGGTCGGAAGGCGCTCTACCGCCGCTGGCTGGACGGTTACAACCGCTACAACCGGTTCCTGTACGGCGTCGTCGCCAGCCCGACCCTCGGAGGCAAGCACATCTACGTCGTCGACGACGCCGGCTACACGCACATCATCCAGCCCGGACCGCAATTCAAGGAGCTGAACAGGAACGTTCTTGAAAACATCTTCTATTCGAGCATCAGCGGCAACCCGTGCCGTCAGGAGGCGTTCTACACCTCGCCGTATTTCGAAGGCAAGGCCATGTACCTGCGCGGCGAGGACTACCTGTACCGCATCGAGGAGCCGGGGAGGAAGCCATGAGCCTGGTCGCGCTCCTCCTGCTCGCGCAGTTCGGCTGGCGCGGCGACGGCAGCGGGCGGTTCCCCGACGCGACCCCGCCGACGGAATGGTCGACCACGAAGAACGTCCGCTGGAGCGCGGCGGTCGGCCGGAGCTACTCCTCGCCGATCCTCACCGACGCGTGCGTGATCGTCGCCTCGGAGCCCAACCTGCTGATCTGCCTCGACCGGGCCGACGGGAAGGAGCGGTGGAGGCTCGAGACGAAGCCCTCCGACCTGTCCGACGGGACCGCCCGGGCGACGGCGGAGCGCTACAAGCCGAAGGAGATCGGCCTGACGACCGCCACGCCGTTCACCGACGGGGCGACCGTCTACGCGGTCTTCGCGAACGGCATCGTCCGTGCGGTCGACCTCTCGGGAAAGCCGAAATGGATCGCGTTCATCGACGCCGAGCAGAATACGAGCTACGGCCGGAGCGCGTCGCCGGTGATCGTCGGCGGCAAGCTCATCGTCCACATGACCCACCTCTACGCTTTCGACCCGGCGACGGGGAAGCAGCTCTGGGTGAACACCGAGGCGAGGTGCACCTACGGCACGCCGGCCGGCTTCAAGGACGCCATCGTCACCTCCGGCGGCGACGTCGTGCGGGGCGCCGACGGCAAGGGCCTCAACAGCGGGGTGGGCCCGGCCTTCCACACCAGCCCCGTGGTCCAGGACGGCCTTCTCTACTTCGGCGACCGCGAGGTGAGGGCGGTCCGGCTCGACGCCGCGTTCAAGGACCGGGACGAGTGGAGCGGCCAGCTCCCGAGCGACGTCTTCGGCTCGCCGCTCCTCCATGAGGGACTCCTGTTCACCGTGTCCGGCGGCGGCGAACTCTTCGCGTTCGACGCGCAGGGGAAGCCCGTGATCGAGGCGCGGGAGCTCTTCGGCGACGAGGCGGGGAAAGAGGCCGTCTATGCCAGCCTCGCGCTCGCGGGAAAGCATCTCTTCCTCGCCTCGACGATGGGCGAAGTGGTCGTCCTCGAGGCGACGCGCGAGGCCCGCCTGGTGGCCCGGAACAAGCTTAAGGACGGCACCGGATCGGCGCCGGTCTTCTCGGGCTGCGAGATGTTCCTGCGCGACGGCGAGACCCTGTTCTGCATCGGCGGAAGGTGAGGCGTGCGCATCCTGATCGTCCTCCTGCTGGCCCTGGCGGCGGGCCCGGCTCCCCTGGGCTCCCCCAAGTACGCGCCGACGCCTGAGAATCCGATCGGGTGGCGCGGCGACGGCTCGGGCCGCTACCCGGGGGCGACGCCGCCGACCGTCTGGGCGCGGAAGAAGAGCGGCAACACCTACGCGACGCAGAACATCCTCTACATGGCCCGCCTCCCGAACGGGGGCGTGTCGTGTCCGATCATCGTGGGCGACCGGGTCTTCGTGACGACCGAAGTCTCGGACCTGGTCTGCATCGAGAAGGCGACCGGGCGGATCCTCTGGATCCGGTCGAACCCCGAATTCGAGGGACTGAGCGCGGAAGAGCGCAAGGCGACGCCCGCCTACGCGGAGAAGCTGGAGCCGCTCTCGGCGCAGCTCGCGAAGCTGAACGCCGAGCTGGTCGAGCAGTGCAACAGCCAGGCGGGGAGCCGGAACCCGCTCCCCGCACAGGCGAAGAAGGCGGAGATCGAGAAGCAGATCCAGACAGAGCTCGGGGCCATCGACAAGAAGCGCTTCGAGCGCAACTGGGCGCAGGCGGTCTTCGGCTTCGCCGGCCCGACCCCGGTCAGCGACGGGAAGCGGGTGTTCGCGTTCTTCACGACGGGCGTCTCGTGCAGCTACGACCTGAACGGGAACCGCAAGTGGATCCAGCGGGGGCAGGGGATGGGGAGCGAGCACGGGAACTTCGCCAGCCCGGTGCTCTGCGGCAACCGGTTCGTCGTCTGGGCGAACGAGATGCGCGGTTACGATGCCGAGACGGGAAAGCTCGCCTGGACGGTCCCCGCCAAGTGCCACAACACCTACGGGTCGCTCTTCCGCGTCTTCGCCGGCGGCGAATGGGTCGCGGGCTTCCAGGCCGGCCACTTCGTCCGCGTCCGGGACGGGCAGACGATCTGGGGGAACTACGTCTTCGGCGATGCGGTCCCGACCCCGATCGTCGAGGCGGGCCACCTCTTCGCCTGGATGGGCTATCCCGTGGCGGGCGGCGAGAAGCCTCCCTTCAAGGCCTGGAAGCTTCCCGCGGGCACCGAGGGGGGCAAGCTGAGCACCGGCTGGGAGTTCAAGATGGAATGGGCGCCCGATCAGCTGGTGATCGACAAGAAGAAGAACCCGTTCGATCGGAGCTTCTGCGCCTCGCCGCTCTTCGTGGACGGCCTGATCTATCAGGTGACGGAGGGCGGCGGACTCTTCGTGAACGACGCCGCGACGGGCGAGCGGGTCTACCGGAAGGTGCTGGCCATGAAGCCGAAGACCGAGTACTGGGGCTGGGCGGGCGCCTCGGCCAGCCCGACCCTGGCGGGGAAGCACATCTACCTCATGGACAACCAGGGAACGACGATCGTCCTCCAGCCGGGCCGGGTGTACAAGGAAGTGGCGCTGAACGTGCTCGAGGACTCGAAGGACGGGAAGACCCAGGAGCAGAACGTCTCGACGCCGGTCTTCGAGGGGTCGCGGATGTATTACCGCACGCCGGGGTATCTCTACTGCATCGGCGAGAGGTGACCGAGCGTTCAACGGTGTATGTAATAGGAGCAGGAGAACTCACATGATCCATCGCGGAATCCTCGGTCTGGCGGTCGTGCTCCTGTCGGCGCTCGCGGCCGGGGCCGGGGAGCAGGCGGCGACGTGGACGGACATCTCCGCCCCCACGGTGAAGCAGCTCAAGGACGACGGCAAGAAGATCGACTGGCCCGGGGAGACGGCCGGGGTGGCGGTCGACCCGGCGACCGGGGACGTCTTCATGATCGTGCCCGGGCAGGGGATCTGGAAATCGGCCGACCAGGGGAAGACGTTCGCGCGCGCCGACGAGGGGACGATCGGCGGGCGGTGCGAGACCTCGTATGCGCTCCAGTTCGACCCGGCCGGGAAGCGGCTGGCATGCTTCATGCTCGACGGCAAGTGCGGCATGACGGCCGACGGCGGGAAGACGTGGACCCCGTTCACGGGGCTCGGGCGGAACTGGGACTACGCGGCGGTCGACTGGACGGGCGACCCGGTGAAGGCCATCTTCGGGGCGCGGCACGAAAACGGCGGGGACGTGTACCTCAGCAACGACGCGGGCAAGACCTGGAACCTGCTTTTCAAGGACGCGGAGTTCGAGAAGACCGGGGCGCTGGGGATCTTCGACGAGAAGACGCTGGCGTACACGATGAAGGGCAAGGGGATCCAGCGGTCGACCGATGCGGGGAAGACGTGGGAGAAGGTCTCGGACCTCCAGCCGTGGGGGCGGGTGATCCGGATCCACAAGGGGGTCGCCTTCTGGCTGAGCCGGGAGGGGCTCCAGGTGAGCAAGGACAAGGGGGCGACCTGGACGAAGCAGGGCAGCGCGGTCGAGGCGACGATCGGGCCTCTCTTCGATCTGAAGGACGAGAAGCACATGGCTGCGGGGGGGGCGAAGGGGATCTTCGAGACGACGGACGGCGGCGAGACCTGGAAGCCGGTCGCGCCGCTGCCGGAAAAGTTCTCCCTGCCCAAGCCCGGCTGGTTCGCGAACGTCGACTGGGACCCCGCGCGGGGCCTCTACTACGCCTCGCAGATGGGCAAGGGGACCTTCAAGCTGGAGACGCGGAAGTAGGGCCCGCCGTATTCTTCAGGCTCCCTGGAGCAATTCTGCGGCCTGTCTCGAGGGCGGGAACTCCTGTACATCTGGCGCGTGACGGTGGATCGCGCGGCGTTCCTGAAGGACGCGACCGACTTCCGCCGGCACCTGTTCATGCGACCCGAGAGCAGGCTATCATCCATGCAGGCATGGCGAGTCGCTGCGAAGGAAATGTTGAAGAAGTCCGGGTGGGTTCGGTATTTGGGGCCGCAAGAAGTGTAAAGGGATTTCCCGGCCCGAATCGCCAATTTCGTCCGCGACGTACACCCTTCTCCCACTCGAAGGGCAGCAGGCACTTCGCCCCCGTCCCCTCTCCCCCGAAGCGGCTCGAGTGTAGGACAATCAAAGGGGTATCCCAGAGGGGGAGAAAAGCAAAGGCAAAGAGGGGAAGGGGAGATGGAAAGGGGAAAGGGATTGGGTGGGTGGCTCAAAGCCCCGCGACCGGAGGGAGAACAGGTTCTTTCCGCCCTAAGACCGCGCGAAGCCTATTTCTGGTCAACGCACTCAGGCGCGGAGCTCGACCTTCTGGCATTCCAGAATGGACGCCGGCTTGGCTTTGAATTCAAGTCCTCCGAAAGCCCCTCCATGACCAAATCGATGCACGTAGCACTGTCCGATCTGAACCTGGATCGGCTCTTCGTGGTCTACCCTGGCTCGAAGTCGTTCGCACTCGCACGCAAGGTGGAAGCCTTGGCCATTACCCAACTGAACGAGGCGCTGGGCGCAAAACCGCGATAGGACGGGGAACTGCGGCCGGCCGATGATGATGGGCTGTGGTTTTTCACCTTACCCGGAAGTGATAGAGAAGTTCAGATCGAATCGCCAACCGGAATGTGTCCCTTCCTGATAGAAAGCAATCAATCTGAAGTACGGATGCAATGCAAATCAAACGAGGAAACCGCTGCGAAGATTATTGAATGGCTTCGGTCCTGACCTATCCCCCCTCCCGGCAACGAGTCCGCCTTCTCCTCTCCCGCCGCCTGCGCCACCCCTGTCGCCCAGGCGCTCCCCGTCTCCAGCTATTTCGGTCTCTACGACTACGATGAGTGCGGCAACCGCACCGGCAAGCTCCAATGAGAAGGGTGGCAGGAGGCCCGGGACCCACCCCCGGCTCTCTCTTTCATTTTAAAGCCCGCGCCTACGGCGCGGGCGGGCTTTGAGACCCGACTTTCTCCACTTTTCCCCCTCCCGTACCCCTTCCCTCCTCCCCAACCCCTCCTCATCCCCGCTTCTCGCCCCCGTTTGTTTTTGCTATCCTCCCCCTGGGGACAATGGCGGAAGTCCCGTTGACGGAGGCCCTCCATGATCCGGTCGATCGCGGCACTCCTGGCTTGTGTCGGCGTCGGGACGGCCCTCGCCCAGGACAAACCCGAACCGCCTCTCTCGCGCGCCGGCATCGTCCTGTTCAAGATGCCCTCCGACCGGCAGCGGAAGGAGGAGGCCGAGTATACCGTCCTCAAGCCGGTCGACCCCGCCGCCAAGACCTACGAGATCCGCATCCGGCCCGCGGTCGAGGCGAAGGGCACGGCCGCCGACGCCGTGGAGGCCGACGCCCACAAGCTGGCGGCGACCTACAAGGTACAGGCCGCGTCCCCGCCGGGCAGCCAGAAGCACCAGATCGCCGGTCATGACATGGCCGTCCGCGGCTTCCATCTCCTCTCCCCGGACAACCGCCCGTACGTGGTGTACGTCTGGGCCCTTCAGAGCGGGACGAAGTGCGCCGTGATCGAGTTCCTCGCCGACGACCCGAAGCTGCTCGCCGACATCAAGACCATCGGGGGTTTCGTCGACCTCTGCCGGCTCGCCCACGCCCAGGTGCTGGCGGCCGGAGACCCGCCGCTGACGGTGTACGACGTCGAGGAAACGATCGAGGTCCTCCAGTGGCTGATGGACGCACCGTTCACCGCCGACCAGAGGGAGGTCTTCCGGTCGGAGATCATCGACGGCTGGAAGAAGAAGGACGCGGAGACGATCCAGGGTGTCGCCCAGGTCCTCCAGTTCCGCGCCGAGTACGCCAAGCTCACCCCCGAGAAGCAGGATCTCGTCCGGAAGCAGAGCGAGCCGGAGATGGTCGCCGGACTCCGGAAGGAGACGGACCGTTGCTCGAAGCTGCTCGTGGAGATCTACGATGCGGCCCACAAGCCCATCGCCGAGGGCGACCCGGCGCTCACCCGGCAGCAGGCGGATTCGGCGCTGGAGCTCTTCTTCTTCATGGCGGCGCAGCTCGAGGGCGTCCAGGCGTGGCCCGCCGCGGCCGACAAGGAGGCCTGGGCCAAGCAGCTGGCCGCGGGCTGGCCCAAGCTGGAGGCCGGCGTCCGGAAGTCGTTCGCCGGCATGCCGGCGGCCTGGGCCGCCACGCGGGCGGGCTGGACGGAGATGACCGAGGCCGAGCGGGAGGGGATCAAGAAGCAGTTCGCCCAGCTCGACTTCATCAAGGAGATGCGGGCGCACTTCGCCAAAGTCAAGGCCGAGGCCGGCGCGGGGGCCGACGCGGCCGCCCTTCAGTCGAAGCTTACGCAGAACTACTCGGCGACCTCCAGCCTTCTAAAGATGGGCTACGACTCGACGATGACCCGGATGGCCGGGATCATGAACATGTCCTCGAGTTCCCCCTACCGCTACTCCTACCGACCGCGATAGAGCGGAGGGTCTGCATCCACGGGTGTGAGGGAGGGGGGAACGGTCCTACTATTTTATCCAGACCTACGCCATGATGGACGCTGCTTCTCACTACATGGCCGGACATAGACCGGGAAGGGTAGCCATCGAGCAAGCAACGTTGGACGGATATTTGGCTGGGGCCCCTGAGTGTAGGACAATCAAAAGGGTATCCGAGGGGGGAGGGAAAGGGAAGAGAAGGGGTGATAAAATAGGACGGAGGCGAAGTTTTCAAAGCCCCGCGACCGGAGGGGGCGGTTTAAAAAGTAGGAGAGAGAGGGGCGTGGAAGGAGGGGCCGCAGGAAAGGGGCTGCTACGCCCCTTCACGCTGATCGGTTTCAAAGTCCAGCTCGGACTGCGGGGGAGGTCGGGCCGGCATCGCCCCGGGCACTTCGGTCCGGAGACCCATCGCCCGCAGCACCTTCCGCACCACCGGAGGGTCCGTCAGGCAGGCGATGATCTTCATCCGGCCCTCACACCGCGGACAGCGCAGCGCGTCCAGACCCATCGACCGCAGGAGCAGCGTCGCCCAGTCCGTCCGCGGAGGCTTCTTCAGCTTCGGCCGCTCCTTCCGCTCGCCCTCCCCCTTGGAGTGCCGACATGCCTCGGGTTCCTCGTCCGGCAGCTCCACCGAGAGCGACCCCACCCCCTCCGCTCGCGAGCCGGAATGGGGCCCCAGCACCCCGGGTACCTCACCGTATGGCTCCGGGGTGGCGACACCAACGCCGCCAGCTTCCCCACGAAGTCCACCGGGTCGAGCGCCACGTGCGATGTCCCGTCCGGCCACGGACGACGGAACCGGTAGAGGATCCGGCCGTCCGAGAGCCGGGAGGGCCGCTCCTCCGCGAACGCCGGCCGAAGGAGGTACCGGCAGAGCTGCTCCAGTCCCCCCCTGTCCCCCGCCGTGATCCTGACCCCGCAGTGCAGCGACCAGCCTTCCCGCTCCGCCGCGAACGGATCCTCTCGCCTGGGGACCGGCGGCCGCGAGGCGTCCCTCCCCGCCACCTCGATCGGTGCCGGCCGGTCCGTCATCCCCTCCCAGCCCCGGATCGAGCCGGCCTGCAGGACGTCCATCGCGGTCGGGACCTCGTGCAGCTCCTCCCCGCCCCCCTCGCCGGGAGGGCCCGTCCACACCCCGTTCTTCGCCAGGAACTTGAGCCCCCGCCGCCTCACCCGCTCCAGCACCGCCTGGGTCTCGTCGGGCTCGGGCTCGGGGGCCTTGTGGAAACGGAGCGATCCGCCCGGGCCGTCCCGCCCGTACGCGCCGTCCAGGAAGATCGTATGGAGGTGGACGTTGAGGTTCAGGCTCCCCCCGAAGCGCTGCACCGCCGTCACCCCGCCCGTCAGGGCGTCCTTCATGAGGGGCAGGCCCGACTTCCGGCGGTAGAACCGCGAGACCTCCGCCGCGAAGATCCGCACCAGCCCCGAAAGCAGCCTCGCGTCCCGCGCGAGGGAATAGCGGACCTGCCGGGGAAACGAGACCCCCCACTGCCGGACCGGCACGCGGGGGATCACCCGGTCCACGAGGTGCGCCGCCGTGTCGGCCATCCGGCGGCCCGCGCACGAGGGACAGATCCCGCGCTCCTTTCACGAGAAGGCCACCGCGGCGTCGTAGCCGCAGCCCGGACAGCGCACCCGCACGAACCCTTTCGCCAGGATCCCGCAGTCGAGATACCGGAAGAGCGACTGCCGGACGTACCTCGGGACGCCCCCGCCGGAGCGGTCCTCCGCCCGCTCGAGGAAGGTGTTCAGATGCTCGCGCAACGCCTGGTAGAGCACCGACTGCTCAGGCGACCGCCGCCGGTACGTCTCGACGTCCACGAACGACCCGCTGCAAACGGCGTGCCGCGCGGGAAACGCTAAATGCCGCGCGCGAGTGCGGGTCGGAAACCCGCCGTGTTACGATTCGTAACATGGGGTAACATCGGGCGGCGGATGTATGTGTCCTAAAGAGGCACATCCAGGGGCGTGGTCCTGCGTCCGGTCCCGCGGATGGTCGTGGATGGAGTCCGCCCGGGCACGGCCGCGCTTGAGGGCCTTGCGGATGAACGCAACCTCGCCGGCCTCGAATCTCGTACCGCAGCGCCCCGGCCACGCCCTCGCGGGGGTTCCGCAGGCTGCGTGGAAAGCCTAACGCAGCCCGCCCGTCCCCACGGTCGTCTCGTAGCGCAGCCCGGCCGGGACCGGGACCGCCACCGGGACCGTGGTCCCGTGAGCGCCCCCCGTCGCCGTCAGGGAATCGACCGCCACGAACGACGTGAATTCCGACATCAGCCCGTGCTGGAGCGCGAGCTTCCGGATCTCGCTGCGGAGTTCGTTCCCCGCGGGCGCGGACGCCAGCTCGTCCCTCAGGCTTTCGATCTTCGAGCGGGCCCAGACGCTCGCGAGCGCCTGGTGCCGCAGGCCGGGATCGCCCAGGTTCACCGGGATCGTCATCTCCACAGGACGGCCCCCGACGCGACCGCGGATCGTGACCGTCGCCGCCCCCTCGCCCTTGAAGCGCCCGACCAGGACGACCGGCTGGCCCACAAAGAGGTCGGGGAGGGGGTCGGGATGGACTTCCGAGACGACCATCCGGTCCCAGTCGATCCGCAGGTCCGTCATCGCGGGATGCTCGATCCGGCGGAAGAGCCCGTCCGCCGCCAGGTCGCCCGAATCGTCCAGCCCCACGTAAGCCGAAAGCCCGCGTCCGATCCGCGCCAGGCCCTCAAGCAGGTGGCGGTTGGGCGCCGAGCCGACCCCGAAGCTGAAGACGCGCGCGGACCCGATCCGCCTCTTCACCTCGGAGAGGATCTCCGGGTCGTTCCCGATCAGGCCGTCGGTCATGAAGGCGACGATCCGGCGGCGCCCGGCCGGGTTGGGCGCCCCGAGCGCGGCGACGATCCCGTCCAGCATCATCGTCCCCCCGCCGCTCGTGGAGGACTCGGCGTACCGGAGGCCGAGCCGCACGTTCTCGGGCGTCGCGGGGACGGGCAGCGGCCCCATGAAGGACGCCGAGTCCGCGAACAGGACGATCTGGAACGTGTCGTCCGGGTCGAGCCGCTTGAGGCAGCGTTCGAGCGCGCGCTTGGCCGCCGCGATCGGCTGGCCGCTCATGCTGCCCGAGACATCGAGGACGAAGACCATCTCCCGCGGTGAGCGGGGGATGTCGGCGATCGCCGCGGGCGGCTGCACGACGAGGGTGAAGTACCCGCCCGTCCCGTCGCGGAACGCCGCCAG
>CAZSCC010000246.1:0-7412 GCA_964604905.1 uncultured Planctomycetales bacterium | reverse complement strand
CGCCAGGATGAGCCAGGCCGCCGTCTGGAAGTAGCGCTCCTTGTCGAGGTCCAGGGCGAGGCCGATGTTGAAGATGGCCAGCACGCCGCAGACCCCGTTGCCCAGCGTGATGATGCTCGGCAGCAGCGCCACCGTGCGGAGGCGGCGGGGCCGGAGGGCGCGGCGGAACGGCCAGCGCCTACCGGACTCGGGCGATGACGGTCTCTCCACCTTTCACCTTATCCTTCAGCTTGACCCGGAGTTCCTCCACCTGCTCTTTCGGGATGTAGAGCTCCGTTCTGGAGCCGAACTTGATCATGCCGAACTTCTCGCCGCGGACGAGGGTATCCTCCGGCTTGGCCTCGCAGACGATGCGGCGGGCGATGAGGCCGGCGATCTGCTTGACGAGGACATCGCCGATCTGGATGGCGTTCGATTCGTTCTCCGGCCCGCAGCGCGGGTCGCGCGCGTCCAGGAACTTCCCGGGCTTGTACTTGACGGCGCGGACCTTGCCGTCGCAGGGTGAGCGGTTGATGTGGACGTTGAAGACCGAGAGGAAGATCCCGATCTTGGTGCAGGGGACCTTGAGGAACTCGTCCTCCTGGACCTCGGAGATCTCGACCACCGTGCCGTCGGCGGGGGAGACGAGGAGTCCGGGTTCGGTCGGGACGCGGCGGATCGGGTCCCTGAAGAAGTTAAGGACGAAGAGGAGCCCGAGGGCCGGGACGGCGATCGCCGCCGGGTGGGCGAACCAGAGGGCCGCGCCGATTCCGATCCAGAGGACGGAGAATAGGACGATTTCCTTCCATCCGTATTTAGCCAGAAGGAGCATCATGTCGATAACAAAGCTGAAGATAGCACCGGGGGTTTTTTTCGTCAAGGGCGGTTCCCGGAGGAGTATAATGAGGCTGGATTGGGGGTACTGGAAGGGCTTGGCGGAGCGGGCGGGCGCGGCGGCGTGGGCGGTCGTCCCCGGCTTGCTGGCGCTGGCCCTGGCGGCCCACGCGGTGCGCGCGGGCCAGGAGGGTTCGGACCTGGAGCGGCGGAGCGCCGCGTTGGCCGCCCAGATCGAGCGGGTCCGGCGCGAGAACCAAGCCCACCGCGACGAACTGCGGGCGCTGGAGAACGACCCGGTGTACCTGGAATCCCTGCTGCGCCGGTGGAGGATGGCCGGTCCCGGCGAGCGGGTGGTCGAGTAGGGCGTCCCTCCCGGGGTGCCGCCGTATCGAGAGGGGTTTGATGCCGGACGCGGAAAAGATCCTTTCCCAGAACGAAGTCGATGCGCTGTTGTCGGCGATCGACTCCGGAGCGGGCGAGGCCAAGCCCGCCCCCTCGGCGCTCCCATACGACTTCAGGCGGCCGACTCGAGTGCCCCGCGACCAGGTGCGGGCGCTGCAGATGCTCCACGAGGGCTTTGCTCGGAACTTCCAAGCGGCGCTCGCGGGCCTGCTGCGGACCCAGGTCGAGGTCCGGGTCACGGGGGTCCACCAACTCCCGCTCGGGGAGTTCATGGACTCGCTCCCGCGGCCCACGGCGCTGGCGGTCCTCTCCTGCGAGCCCTTCGAAGGGACGTTCCTCCTGGAGATCGACCCTTCGATCGCCTGCCCGATCATCGAACGCCTCCTCGGCTCCGCCCGATTCGGGGGCTGGCAGCAGGACAAGCCGCTCTCGACGCTGGAGTGGACGGTGCTCGATACGGTGATCGCGCGGGCTCTTGACCTGATGAAGGAAGCGTGGTCGTCGGTGGGGTCGGTCACCTTCCGGGTGCTCCGCCGCGAGAGCGATCCTATGCGCCTGCAGCTTCAGAACCCGAACGAGGCGGCCGTGTCGGTGGTCCTGGAGGTCGTGGTGGGCGACCAGCGCGGCTGCCTGAACCTGGCCTTCCCGGTCGTGGCCGTTGAGTCGCACCTCGACCGCCTCTCGCCGTCGTCGGCCATCGCGGCCAAGCGGCGGGATTCGGCGTCGCCGCAGGAGGGGACGATCTCGAAGCGCCTGGCGGACGCCGAAGTGCGCCTGGGGGCCGAACTCCAGCACGAGACGATGCGTCTCGAGGACCTGGAGGCCCTGCGGCCGGGGGACCTGCTCGTTACGGGCCATCCGGCCTCGGTGCCGGTCTTCCTCCGGGTGGAGGGGCATCCGAAATTCCTGGCGCGCCTGGGAAGCCTGAAGGACCACAAGGCCGCCCGGGTGGTGTCCCCCCTGTCCGGGGGCCGCGACGTGCCGGCGTCCCCGCCGCGCCCTCCCGTCGAGGTGCGGAAGGCCGAGGGCGCCGAGAGGGGCGCCCCGGTCGGTCCCCCTCCTCCGGGATTCGTGGAGAACCTGCTCCGTCTCCCCCTCGCGGCCGCGGCGGTGCTCGCGGAGAAGCCGATGCGGCTGAAGGACGTCCTGGCCCTCCGGTCGGGGGAGATCCTGGAGTTCCCACGACGGGCCGACGAGCCTCTGGAGCTGCGCGCCGCGCGGCGCGTCCTGGCCCACGGGGTCGCGGTGAAGGTGGGCGAGCGGTTCGGCCTGCGGCTCTCCTCGATCCTCGACCCCCGCGAGCGCGTGCGGGCCCTCGGCCCCTGAGGGTCTGTCGGACCCTCCGTTCCGTCGCCGGACCGGGCGGCACGGGTGAATCCGCGGCATCGCTCCTCCTCGACGACCCACCTCGAGAGAGTCGACTCGTCGTCGCTCCTTGCGGCCGCACCCGTGGCGCTCCGGCCGGCCCGGTCCGGGACCGTCCGGCAGGCCCCGGCCCGCCTCTCCCTTTTTGCGCTTGACATAGCATCTTTAATGGATATAATACATATGTAATGGGTTTATCGCTCGGGACGACGGCGCGCGCTCCTTCCGGAAACGGGGTCGGCGGGGGACGGGCTTCAAGCCGGAGCAGCCCCGGATTCGGGACCCGCGGTCCAACGCGGATCCTGAGGCCGGGCGGAGTCGCGACGGCGGGCCTCGTCTCCCGCGGGCCTCCGGGGGAACGCAGGTTGGTGATCGCGGGCCCGCGTTCAGAGACGACCGGGGCGGCGCCTTACATAAGGGGGGATTGACCATGGCCAGCCCGAAGCGCATCGAATGCGACCTTTGGATGTGGGATGGAGCTGCCGAGTACGAGGGGCTCCTCCTCAAGCTCGACGAGGCGGTCTTCTCGGCTCGGATCCGCCAGGCCAAGAAGGTCGCGACGTCCATCATCGGTCTGGGAAGACGCGTTCCGGGCTCCACGCCCGACGCGCAACGCCAGTTCGCGCGGAGGAGATTCCTCGCGCATTTCACCGGGACGGCGGAAGGGACCCTCTTCGAGGCCGCAATCTCCAGCGTCCAGGGTTCCGCCGACGGCGACTTCGAGTACCTGATCTCCGGGACGTTCAATGCCCTCGACGAGAGGCATCTCGAGGTCCTCCGCCGGCTCTCCGTGGAGAACGCCGCGACCCTCCTCCAGCGGGACGCCTCCTAGCGGGACGGCGATCGATGGGGCGGCCCAGGCCAGGCGCCCGAGGCCCCTGCCCTGCTTCATTTACTTGCACCCGACTTTTGACCGGCCTATAATTTGATTTCGATCAAAGGGCTGGGGAATGACGCTTCGGGAACTTGTCGACGCGGTCGCCCACGAGCGCGGCTGGAAGAAGGACGGCGAGCGCGGGCCGCTGTCCTTCTCCGTCCCGCAGGGGCCCGAGCGGCACCAGATCGTCACGCTCACGGAATTCAAGGATGACTCCGAAGCGATGGTGCGGTTCACGACCCGGATCGGCCGGGCCAGCCGGCTCGAGGAGGCGCGGCTCCGAGCGGCCCTCGAGCTCAATTTCCGACTCCCACACGGGTGCCTCGCCGTCGAGGAGGACCACCTGGTGATGACCGATACCCGGCCCCTCCGCACGACCACTCCGAAATCCTCCGGCGACGTGATCCACTACATCGCCCGGCAGGCAGACGTCTACGAGAAATCGATCTTCGGCACGGACATCCACTGAGCGTCAGAGCGGGTTCCCAAGGGAGGTCAGCATGGCCAGCATCACGATCGCTGCCGATGGCGTCGAGGAGAAGTTCTCCCTAGATACGCCCGCCGTCACCCTCGGTCGCGGCCTGGAGAGCGACGTCCGTCTCAAGGACATCAAGGCCTCCCGGCGCCACTGCCAGATCGTGAAGACCCCCCAGGGATTCCAGGTCCTCGACCTCTCCAGCGGAAACGGCACCTACGTCAACGGGATACAGATCAAGCAGCAGATGTTGAACCCGGGCGACAAGATCCAGATCGGCACGACGACGATCACTTTCGTCGACGGCGGAGCCGCGAAACCTTCCGGCGGGACCCAGCGGGTCCAGGCCGCCAAAGCCGCCGGGGCCCCCACCACCGGCCGGAACACCGCGGCGGTCAAGACCGCCCCTGTCCCGGCGGCCCAACTCCCGTCGGCGCCCACCAAGAAGATCACCGCGAAGATCCCCGTCGTGAGGCCGACCACGCAGGCGATCTCCAAGCAGAGCACGCAGCCGTTGGCCAGAGCGAGCACGGCGGCCATCAAGAAGACCACCGGGCGCACCCCCACGTCCCGCTCTCCGATGTCCAACACGGAGAAATTCCGCGCCGAGGCCCGGAAGAAGAAGTCCAACCCCGTGGTGATGCTCATGGTCGCCATCGGCGCCATCTTCCTCGCCGTCCTGGGCTTCATCCTCTTCTCGCCCAGCGGCGACACCAATGAGCAGTTCGCCGAGGATATCAAGAAGCTGGAGACCGAGGCGGGCGTGGCGGACAACGCCGGCCGCCTGGACGAGGCGATCGCCAAGTACAAGATGATCCTGGCCAAGATAGAGGGCAGCGACAAGCTCAAGAGCCAGACCGTCACGGTCAAGGGCATCATCAAGGAGATCGAGAGCCGCAAGATCCTCATGGGGACCGCCGACAAGCGCTTCAACGATCTCAAGACCCGCTACCAGACCGTCAAGGACGAGGAAGTGAACGACCTCCACCGCGACGCCAAGTCGCTCCTGAAGGATGCCGCGGAATCCACCTTCCCCTGGCAGAAGGAGCTCAAGGAGATCAGCGAGAAGCTCGAGAAGATCGCCGACACGAACGCCAGCATCGCCAAGCGCCTGGACTTCCAGGTGATCCGCAACGAGCTCAACGAGAAGCACAAGCTCGCCGCTCCCAACGCGGACTTCGGCAAGGCCATCGTGGACTGGCAGGCTTACATCGCCGACAAGAAGGTCTCCGACGAGAACCGGCAGAAGGCGCAGAACGAGGTCAACAACATCAACCTGAAGGCGAAGGGCGAGGTCGCCAGGCTCAAGTCCCGCGCCCAGAGGATGACCGAGGAGGGCAAGAAGCAGGAGGCCGCCGACGAGATGAAGAAACAGCGGCCCCGCTTCAAGGATACCGCCTCCGCTCAGGACCTCGAGGCGATCATCAACCAGCTCCAGCAGTAGCCGCCCGCCCCGCCCAGGTCACGCGGCCCGGGACCCCTCGCTTTCCCTCCTCGGGGCAAGGCGGACCCGGAGCCTCGAGACGGAACTCATCCCGGGCTGAAGACGGGTGGCGCAAGGAGGAAGAGGCTGTCCGCGTGAGGGCTCGACCGGAGTCCGCGAAACTAGTCGGGAATATCGGTCGAGCGGGCCTTGCGCTGCACTTCCAGTTCGATCTCCAGCGCTTCGGCCTTCGGCCGATACGTGTAGCTGAAGAGCGTCAATTTCAGGTCGCGCTTGAGCGCGGTCGCCCCGGTCGTTCCGGCGCTTCCGGCGTCGCCGGACTTCCCGATCGTGAAATTCTCCACGTTGATGAACCGGGTCTCCTGCTCGATCAGATTGATATAGCGGAGCAGCTGGAAGAAACTGCCCGTCACGGCGAGGTCGTACTGGACCTTGTGGACGGTGGCCGGCTGGGGCTTGGGCGGCGGGCGGCCGGGGACGGGGGAGGGCTTGGAGGCCTGCACCCACCCGCCGCGCGAGACCGTGACGCCCGAGCGCCGCCGGAACTCGTCGAGCATGTCGGCGAAGACGTCGTATTCGGCGCGGGTAAGGTTCGGGATCTTCTGGATCTTCTCCTTCTCGGCCTCTTCGAGCTTCTTGATCTCCTTCTTGATCGTGTCGATCTCCTGGACCTTGGTCTTGGCGGCCTCGAGTTCGCCGCTCACCTGGGCGAGCTCCGCCTTCTTCTCCTCGAGCACGTTGAACTGGAGGTACCAGATCGCCGTGCCGCCGGCCAGGAGGATGAACGCCAGGCAGACGATGGTGATGATCAAAACCTTCTTCTCGTTCACTTGGCACCTCCCGCGGGAGCGGCCGACGCGGCGGCCGCTGTGACCTTCGGGGGCGTTGTCCCCTTCCTCTTGGGTCTCGTATTGGCACCCCACATGGAGACGGAGAATGAGATCGACGTGGCGATGGCTCCCGCCTCCTTCTCATCGTCGATCTTCCAGTCGACGTTCATGTTGATGTAGGTCAACATCTCCTGCAGAACGGGATCGGCCTTCAGCGCGTTCCGGAAGCGCGTCATCTCGACGACCTCGTCGCCCGCCACGTGGCATCTCAGGGCGACGCCGAAGGGGGGAGCCGTCTTGTCATCGGTGTCCGCGCGCTTCACTTCGCCCTGCACGGTGCGCTCGTCCAGGATGCGGAGGTCGTCGATCCACACTCGGGGATGGTTGTTGATGACGTCCCAGAGGGCGTTGATGGCGCGCCACGACCCGTCCTCGATGTGCCGTTTTGAGAGATCGTCGATCTCCGTGATCTTCGCACGGAGTTCGTTCCGGCGGTTGGTGAGTTGCGTATGCTCCGCCAGTCGGGTCTGGAGGCTGGCCAGTTCGCTTCTCTTCGCCTCGATCTCCTCGGTCGTGTTCTTGATCTGCAGCAATACCGCCGCGATCCACACGAGGAGGCCGGCGGCAACCGCCGCGGTCGCCATGACGAGCGACAGGCGGCCGATGGGGGTCTTTTCCGCCTTCCGCTTCTCGATCGGGAGCAGGTTGATTCTGATCATGGTTTCATCAATCCCGAGTGATCCGCGAGGCCAGACCCAGAGCGATCGCCGCCTGTGCGGCGTTGTCCTGAAGTTCCTGTGCCGATTCCTTGGAGAGGTCCGTCTCGAAGTGCTGGATGGGGTTCCACCGGTTCACCGGCTTCTGGACGGTCCGCTCGAGGGTCTCGGGCAGTCCGGGCGTGTTGGACGCCCCGCCGGTGATGTAGATCTCCTCGACCTTCTTGTCGTACTGGTTCTCGAAGTAGTCGATCGAGATGTTGATGTCGTGGCAGATGTCCTCGATGACGCCGCCGATGGCATCCTGCATCTTGTCCAACTCCCCACCCGGATTCCGCTTGAACCCCTCCGCCTCCTTGACCTCGAGGGAGAGCTTCTTGGAGATGGCGTCGGTGAGGTCGTCGCCGCCCTTGTAGAACTCGCGGGTGAAGTAGCTGACGGAGTCGCTCATGATGTTGATGTTGGTCTTGGAGGCGCCGATGTCGAC
>CAZSCC010000245.1:0-18735 GCA_964604905.1 uncultured Planctomycetales bacterium | reverse complement strand
CGCGAACGACGTGAGCTTGAAGAGCGCGGTCAGGCACTCTCCGCGCGCCTTCCGACGGACGTCCTCCCGCGCCCGATCGTCGAGCCATGCCCGGAGGGGACCGAAGCCGATCTCGTAGTCGGCGACGACCGGGCCCACCTGCTCGAAGTCGAACGGCGCGGGGATGCCGGTCTGGTCGATCGCCCCGTCGAAATACTCCCGCCAGCCGTCGATCATCCCGGCGACGCGCGACTCGTCCTCCTCCGCGGCCTTGAGGATCCGCCGCAGAAGCTCGCACATTCCGCCGATCCGCATCTTGGCCTGGCGCTCCGACCAGACGGCCCAGAGGCTAAACCGATGCCGGTTGCGGGCGTCGATCTCCTCCACGGCGGAGAGCCAGGGGACCTTCCACGCGTCCCAGGCCGGGAGATCGGCCGCGCGCCGGCGCTCGTCGAACCTCCGACGGAAGTCGCGATGGAGCTTGTCGAGCGCCCTCAGGTCCTCGGCCGTTCGCTTGAAGTGGGCCTGGAGTTCCTCGGCGAACGACGCCACCGATCCGACCCAGAGGTCGACGTGGAGCGCCCACGATTCGTCCCCCCACCTCCTCACGACTTCATCGGTCTGATCCCGCGCGCGGTATTCCAGCTTCCCCCGATAGAGGAGCGACCAGGGCTTGCGGGCGAAGCGGAACACCTCGGTGCGGAAGCGACTTGCGGCGCGCTCGACGACCACCCGGCGGGGCGGCCCCTCGTCGTCCTCCCACACGACCGGCTCCTCGTCCTCCCGACGGCCCCGGAGCGGATCCTGGACGACCTCGACCGCATAGACGCAGGCCCGGAGGCGGACCTCGTCGGGGATACGGGTCGTCCCACGGAGGACGAAGACCCACTCCTTTCCCGCGCGTTCCAGCGTGAGCGCGAGATCGGCCTTCCAGGTCGCGGTGGGCCCCTCCTTGGGATTCAGTTCGTGCCCCCGGGTCCTTCCGGACACCACCGCGCGCGTGTCGCAGGACAACGAGGCCAGAACGGAGAGCAGGATCAGGCCCATCAGTGGAATTAAGAACCGCAATCGGCGTGCCAAGGGCCCCTGCCCGCCCGTTCTGTGCAGGGATCAGGCAGGAGCTGTATACGGCGTCGTCAGCGGCTCTTCTGCGCGACCCAGAAGTGGCGCGGGTAGTTCAGGTCCAGGAACCGTGTCTTAACGAGCTTCAATCCGGATTCCGAAAGCAGAGCTCGCACCTGCCCCGGGGTCCGGTCAACCAGGTCGCTCGTCTCGGCGCGGAGCGTGCCGCTCTTCTCCACCCAAAGGTGGTAGCGGCGCAGCACGCCCCCGAGGCGCTCGCTGTGGGAGACGTAGAGGAGGTCCTTCCCGAAGCGCTGCGCCTCCGTGGGCGCCACGACGAGGTCTTTGAAATCGAAGAAGTCGAACAGGTAGACCCCGCCGGGCATGAGCAGCCCGCGGATCCGCTCCAGCGTGCGCCGCAGGTCCCGCCGCACGAACGGGAGGTTCAGCCAGCCGAGCGAGACGATCCCGTCGTATCGCGCCTTCCCGGGCAGCGCGAGCGGCGCATGGACCGGGGAGACGTAGAGCGTCGACGCCACCCCGGCCTTCCGGAGCGCCGCGTCCGCCAGCCGCTTCAGGTCTGGAGTGAACTGCACCCCGTCCATCCGCATCCCCAACCGAGTGATGTGCTCGATGCAGCCCCCGGTCATGGCACCGATGTCCAGCGTCTTTCGGCAGCCAAACTCCTGGAGCCAGCGGCCCATCAGGTTGAGCTGCTTGGGAAAGTCGACGTAGAACCCGTGATCGAACTCCTTGTAGTGGCGCGCGAAGGGGATCCGATAAGGGATGTCCAGGAAGCCCTTCATCGGCCTCCTCCCCGACGTTTCGCCACCGCGAGCGCGACGCAGCCGCCGAGGGTGACGAAGCGGGGCCGGCCGAACTGCGGCGGCAGCCGGAGCTCGCTCCGCTTCATGAACCGGACCCCCTGGAGCGTCTCGTCGAGCTGCATCGCGAAGAGGACCGCCTCCCACTTGCCGGAGGAAACGCGCTCGGGCATGAACCCTTCGAGGACCAGAAGGTGGCCTCCCGGGCGGAGCACGCGGGCGCAGTTGGCGAGCGTCTTCTTCCGATCGGTGAGAAGGAGCACCTCGCCCATATAGACGATGTCGGCGCTTGCGGTCTTCCCCGCCGTCTCGGCGTATCCCGGCGGCGCGCCCGTGTCGGGGTCGGGATCGACCCCTTGAAAGTTCGAGCGGGGGAATTCCCGCCGCATCCGATCGAGCCACTTCCCGGTCCCGCAGCCCAGCTCGAACACGTCGCAGCCACGCTCCATCCGAGAGCGGACGTCGCGGGGCAGGCGGCGCAGGAACATGACGTGGTCCCAGTGGGTCGCCTCCTCGATCGATTCGTTGCGGCGCGGGCGAGACCCGGCGGAAAGCGTCCGCCCCCGCTTGAACAGCTCGCCCATGGCGTCGTAGTCGAGGGAGCGGAGGGCGCCGAACATGAGGTGGCCGGCCAGGTAGTCGGGATGGCGGGGGTCGAGGAGGAGCGACCGGACGCCCGGGGCCGGCGCGTACTGTCCTCGCTTCCGGACGATCAGGCCCAGCGCCTGCGCGGCCTCGCGCCAGACGCGGACGGCGTCGTTGGCCGCTCGCCGGTGGAGGCCGTCGAACAGGCCGTGGCGCCGACCCAGCGTGACGACCCAGACCCGCCAGAACCCGACGCCGTCGCGCCAGAGGGTGTCGAAATCCACCGCGACACTCTATCGGAAGGAGTCCGGGGAGGCTCCCAGAAATCGTGTCACCTCCGGGTCGGACCTGACAATCAGCCGTAGGAGAATAGGCATGTCCAGGTGAAACCGTGAAGATGGAACTCACCACAAAGTCACAAAGTACACAAAGAACCCATTGTTTCTCCCTCTCAAGGCAGGGTCTTCTTGATGTTCTTTGTGACTTTGTGGTGCAATTCTTCATTACGAATTCACTTCGCCGAACTTAGGGAGGGATTCCCATGAGAGCTCTCATCGTCCTCGCGCTCCTCTCGGCGTTCCCCGCCCCGCGGCAGGGCGCGCCCGAGATCGCCGCCGACGACTTCAAGCGGCTCCACGACCTGTTCCGCCCCCAGCCGGGCGAGAGCCCCTGGCGGGACATCGCGTGGATGACCAACATCCGCGAGGCGCGAGCGAAGGCCGCCGCGGAGGGGAAGCCGATCATCATCTTCACCGCCGCCGACGGCAGCCCGCTCTCGCGCACCTGAGGGGCCTGCACCTCGAACCGGGCCCGGTGGTTCACCGGCGACCAGGTCGACCCCGAGTACGTCATGAAGCATTTCATTCCCGTCGCGCTCGACACCTATTTCCGCGGCGCCGGCGACGAGGTGGAGTTCTGCCAGAAGCTTAAGGCGGGCGGGAACCACACGGGGGCCGGGACGGCCGGCGGCCGGCTTCTCGGCGCGGGGAAGCACCTCAGGATGAGGGAGAAGGAACTCGCCCCCGTGCTCGAAGAGTTCCGCGCGCTCTCCGAGGAGGAGCGGAAGCCGAAGATCGAGGTCCCCGAGAACGTGGCGCCCCCCAAGCGCCCCCTGCCCCCTCCGCCGGCGAACGGCGTGATCCTCAAGGGCTTCTGCACGTACGTGAAGCCCGACGCGTCCGCGAAGATCGTCCGCTCCCAGGAGTGGTACTACCGTCAGAACCCCGACCGCTGGCCGGCTGAAACCCAGTGCGACCGGCTCTGGCTCACGGAGTCGGAGTGGAAATCGTTCGTGCCCGCCGACCCGAAGAAGGGCGACCGCGCCGACGTCGCCGGGCCGATCCAGCGGCGCTTCTTCCAGACGATCGGGATCGACTACATGGAAGGGAGCGTCAACGCCCTTCCCGCCCGCGAATCGTCCATGACGTTGACCGTCGAGGACGCGACGGCCGAGACGATCTCGATGCGCCTCGACGGGACCGCCCAGCTCGGGAAGGTCCCCGACGAGAAGGACCGGCAGGAGAAGAATTCCCGCGGCTCCGAGCTCCGCGTGCTGGGATTCGTCGCCTACGACCGCGCGAAGAAGACGCTGACGCGCTTCGACGTCGTGGGCCTCGGACGCGCGTGGGGCAACAAGATGGAGTACGTGGGCCGCGAGGTCAAGCTCGACGCCTACCCGTGGATGTACGGCATCGCGGTCGAGCTCGTCGGGACGCGCCGTCCCATCGACGTCATCCCGCCCTACAACATGCTCCACTACGGCTCGGGGCTCAAGTACTTCGAGGACAAGCCATGAAGGCCCTGCTGCTGCTCGCGGCCTGCCTGCTGACGGCGCAGGACGATCCGGCGGCGCTCGCCCGGCTCATCCGCCCGCAGCCCGGCGAGTCCAAGTGGGCGGCGATCCCGTGGCTCACGAACCTCAAGGAGGCCCGCGAGCGGGCCGCGCGGGAGGACAAGCCGCTCTTCCTCTGGAGGGCGGGCGGGGGCGACACGCTCGGGCGGGCCTGAAACGGCTGCCTGGGGAACCGTGCGAGTCCCCTCTGGGAAAAGGCCGAGTTCATCGCCGCCGAGTTCGTCCCCGTGGTCCTCGACGGGAGCGTCGACAAGCGCGGCGACATGGTCTCGCGCTTCTTCAAGCAGGTCTCGAAGCACTTCGCCAACGACATGGCGGTCGTCTCCCTCAACGCGGAGCTCCTCGCCCACGCCCCGGCCGACGGCCTCAAGAAATGGAAGGAGCTTCCGGCCGAGCGGCGGAAGACGCTCACCGACTTCGGCGCGTACGACGCCTCGCTCGATCCCGAGCCGCCCCGCGGAGGGCTGCGCTTCAAGGTCTTCGCGCGCGGCTTCTCGCGAAACGGGTCCGGAGCGTTGGAGATCTACAAGACCCAGGTGACCCGGAGCCTCGAGGCCGGCCGGGACCATCTGTGGCTGACGGCGGAGGAGACCCAGTCCCTCATCCCCGGCGGGCCCTCGCTCAAGGTCCCTCAGACCCTCGTCGACCGCATCGCCCGCACCTGCCTGGTCGACCTCGTCCGCGTGGGCGGGAACGGGAACGCCCGGAAGCCGGACGACGTCCTCTCGCGGGAGATGACGCTCACGGTCGAGGAGACCCTGCCCGCCGCCATGCGGATGACGATCTCGGGCTCGGTTCGCCTGGCGACCCACGACGCGGGGAGCGGCGCCCGAGCCAAGGAGCCGAAGGTGGACGAATTCCGCTTCTCGGGATCGGCGGTCTACAACTCGCTCAAGAAGTCCTTCGAGCGGTTCGACCTCGTCGCGTTCTCCGAAACGGGCCACTACGACGAGATCGCGCGGAAGGTGCTCCCGTTCGGCATCGCCCTCGAGCTCACGTCGAGCGATGCCCCCATGGATAGGCTCCCTCCGGCGTTCTACTCGCCGACCTACTTCCGGTAGACGTACTTAGGTGCGGGACGACGCGAGCGCTTCGTCCCGGCCTCGTCTGCCAAGGAAAGGAGCTTGAGCCATGAGTCACTTATGGGATCGTCGTCGCTTCCTGGGAAGCGTGGGCCTCGTGGCCGGCGGTGCCGCCGGCGGATTCCTCCTGGCCTCGGGACCCGGAAGCCGCTCGCTCGCCCAGGACAAGCCCGCTCCGCACAACGCCGAGGAGCAGCTGAAGATCCTGAAGCTGGAACTCCCCGTGATCCCGAAATCCACGGGCTCCCTCATCGTCCCCTGCGTCCGCGCCGGGGACATGCTCTACGTCTCGGGCCACACCCCCGTGGGCGCCGACGGCAAGGCCGTGGTCGGGAGGTTGGGCAAGGACATGGACGTCAAGCAGGGACAGGAGGCGGCCCGGCTGGTCGCGCTCCGCGTGCTGAGCGTGGTGCGCACCGAACTCGGGAGCCTCGACCGCGTCGTGCGGGTGGTCAAGACGCTCGGGATGGTCAACTGCACGCCGGAGTTCACCCAGACGCCCCAGGTGGTCAACGGGTTCAGCGAACTCCTGGCGCAGGTCTTCGGGGACGCGGCCGGAAAGGGCGCGCGCAGCGCCGTCGGCATGGTCTCGCTCCCCGGCGGCGTGCCGGTCGAGGTCGAGGTGATCTTCCAGGTGAAGTGAGGGCTGCTGCCTATTTCAGGGAGGCCAGGAACTCGAGGAGGTCCGCCGCCTCCCCGGCCGTCAGGCTCTGGAGGAGGTACTCCGGCATGACCGAGGTTTTCTGCGCGACCTTCTGCGCCACCGAGCCGGCGGGCAGCCGGAGCTCCTTCTTCTCCGCGTCCTTGAGAACGAGGAGACGATCGGTCGCCTCGACGAGGAAGCCGCTGTAGACCGCGCCCGATTCCGTCCGCACCAGCCAGGTCGCGAACTTCGGATCGATCTCCTTCGAAGGCTGGAGCAGGCTCTCCAGCAGCTTCTCGCGATTCGCCTTCTGCGCGATCCGGCTCAGGTCGGGCCCGTAGGTCTCCCCGCGGCCCGCCACCATGTGGCACGCGCGGCACTGGAGGGCGGAGCTCTCGAAGAAGAGGATCCGGCCTCGTTCCACGTCCCCTTTGAGAGCGAGGATCGCCGCCGGATCGATCCGGGTCCCGAGGCGGCGCGGCCGCTCGGCCGCCGGCACGAAGCGCTCGAAGAGCCCGCGCACGGCGTCCTGCGGATGGGCCATGCCCTGCCGGACCGCCTCGCGGCGGAGCTCGTCGGAGAGCGCGCCCCGATCGATCGCCTGCACGAGGTCGAGCGCCCCGCTCGTCGAGCCCAGAAGGCGCGTGATCTGCGCGGCGTCGGTCGCGCCGGGGAGCTCCCGGCCGGGCGCGAGTCCCGCGATCCAGCTCCGCACGAGCGCGAGCCCCTCCTCGTCGACGACCGCGGAGCCCACGTGGGGCATCCGCCCGTGGCCGAGCTTCGCCATCCGGAAGAAGAGCACCGAGCGCGACGGCTCGCCGGCGGCGAGGATGCGGGCGTCGGCGATCTCGAACGTGCCGAGCACCGGCCGCACGTCCAGCGCGAACGTCTCGGCCAGCGGGCGGTCGAAGCGGAGATCGAGCATCGACGACGTGCCCCCGCCCGGCCGGTGGCAGACGGCACAGTTGACGTGGAGGTACGCGCGGGCGCGGGACTCAAGGGCCGCGGAGCCGTCCCGCGGATCGGCGAGCGGCTTCGCGTCGCCCGGCCCGCCGGCCAGGAAGCCGCCCTTCACGATCCCGAGCGCGCGGAAGCGATCCATCTGGGGCTTGCCGAGCTGGGGTTCGTTGAACGAGGCGAGGAAGCGCGGCCAGGCGACGGTGTGGCATCCCGCGCAGGCGGAGCGCGCGGGGAAGGTCCAGCGCTGGTCCCCGACCGTCTTCTCGGCCCCCGCGGGTCCCACCAGAGTCGCGTCCGTCCCGCTCTCGTCCCACGCGTACGTGTATCCCTGCCAATCCTTGCCGTCGTAATGCAGGACCTGGGTCTCGATCCGCCGGCGACTCTCGGGCTTCCCGCGCCGCATCTCGAGGGAAAGCGTTTTCGCGAGGACCATGTCCTTCGCGAAGACGGGGCGCCCCTTCGCATCCATGAAAGAAGTCCCGGGCAGGGCGACGAATCGTTCGCCGGTCGCGTGGTCGAGCCACTGCGCCGCATGGATCGAGAACGGGAGGACCCCGGGCGCCGGGGTCCCGTCCTTCACCGAGGCAAAGAGGCCCGTCTCGCTCAGCCGCCGCGGGAAGTCCGGATTGTGGCGGCCGCGATCGTTGGGGACCAGGCGATGGATCCCGCCGCCCAGGTAGTCGAGGAACAGGAGTTCGCCGTCGGCCTCCTCCATGAAGGCGATCACGCGCTCCTCGGTCCGCGCGAGCTCCTGGCGCTCCGAGAGCGTCTCCCCGTCGCAGCGGGCGGCGTAGACGCGGAACATCTCGAAGTCGGCGAAGACGTATTTCCCGGCGAGTTCGGGAAGGCGCTTCCCCCGGTAGCGGTACCCTCCCGTGATCGACGCGGCCTCGGGGTGCTCGATCGCCATCGCCGCCGGCAGGATCGGGGTGGGCCCGCGCTTCCCCGCGGGGTTGACGGGGTTGGGCCCCTCCATGACGCTCCACCCGTAGTTCCCGCCGCGGACCACGCGGAAGAGCAGCTCCCAGCGCTCCCATCCCACGTCGCCCACCCAGAGGCTCCCGGTCGCGGGATCGAAGCTCATCCTCCACGGATTCCGGAAGCCGTACGCCCAGATCTCCGGCCGCGCGCCGGGAGTGGCGAGGAAGGGGTTGTCGGGAGGGACCGCGTAGGGCTTTCCGTTCTCCGAGCGGTCGACGTCGATGCGCAGGATCGAGCTCAGGAGGTCGCCCAGGTCCTGCCCGGTGTTGAGCGCATCGGGGGGATTGGGCGGGGTCGCGTCGCCGGTCGAGACGTAGAGGAATCCGTCGGGCCCGAAGCGGAGGCAGCAGCCGTTGTGCCCTCCTTCCAGCCACTCGAGGAGGACGACCTCGCTCGCCGGATCGAGGCGCGGCGGCTCGGCGCGCGTGACCGTGAATCGCGACACGCGGGAGCCGTTCGGGAGGTTCTTCCCCTTGACCTTCGATTCCAGCACGTAGGCGACGAAGCAATGCCGGTTCTTCTCGAAATCGGGGTGGAAGGCCAGCCCGTAGGCAGCGCCAACCCCCTTGCAGTCGGGGATCTTGTCCAGCCCCTGGATCTCGAGGGGGAGGTCGAGCGCGAGGTCCGCCCTTGCGCACGCGGGGTCGTTGGGAAACGAGACGATGCGGCCCTGCCGCTCCTTCACGTGCTCGACGACGAAGATGCGGTCGAGGCCCGGGGCGCGGACGATCTCGAGGGGATGGTCGAACGTGAGCTTCGGAAACGCGCGATCCAGGCGATAGGGCGCCGGCGGCTCGGGCGATCCCGTGAGGCGCGACGTGGTCCAGGGCGTTCGCTCCTGGGCCTGGAACGCGGCGCAGACGAAAAGGAGGGCCGTCAACGTGTTCATCGGAACCCAGAGATACTACACTGGGAAAGCCGTCAAGACGACCTTGTGAGGGACCCTTCATGAGATTCCTGGCCCTGGGGGCGATCGCCGCGTTCGGAGCGGGCTGCGCCGCCGCGCCCGACCTGCGGCTCCTCGCCGGCCCGACGCGCGTGATCGCGCATCGCGGAGGGACCGGGCCGGACGGCACCGCGACGGGATACCTGCGATCGCTCGCGCAGGGGGTGACCTTCCTCGAACTGGACGTCCGCTTGACCCGCGACGGCCAGGCGGTGATCCTGCACGACCCGACCGTGGACCGGACGACCGACGGCCAGGGCCCGGTCGACGGGATGACGCTCGAAGAGCTCCGCCGGCTCGACGCGGGCGCGAAGTTCACGGATCCCGCGGAGCCGGGCCGGTCGTTCGCCGGGGAGCGGGTCCCCACGGTCGCGGAGCTCCTCCGCGCGGTGGGCCGGCGAGGGATCGTGCTCCTCGAGCTCAAGGTCCCCGAGGCGGCGGGTCCCGTGATCCGGGCGATCCGCGCCGAGGACGCCTTCGATCGCGCGGTGGTCCGGACGGCCGAGCCGGCGCTGCTCGAGGAGATCGGGAGGATGGAGCCGCGCGCGCTCCTCGGGACGATGGGCGCGATGCCGACCGCGGCGGAGCTGGACGCGTTCGTCGCGCGGCTGCGGGCGCTCCACGTCTGCGCCTTCACGCCCCAGCAGGACGAGAGGGTGACGCGCGCGTCCGTCGCGCGTCTCCAGGCCTCCGGGATCGCCGTGTGGGGGACCAACACGAACGACGCCGCCGTGATGCGCCTCCTGATCGAGGCCGGGGTCGACGGGATCATCACGGACCATCCGGAGATCTTGGCGTCGATCTTGAAGGGGGCCAGATGATGAGCCTCGCCTGGGCGCTCCTCCTGATCGCAGCTCCCGCTCCCCGGCAGCCCAACCCGGTCCAGCAGATGTTCCAGGAAGACCCCCAGTTCCCCATCGTCGCCCTCTTCGGCCGGACCGAGACCCGGCGCGAATGGGCCGTGCGGACCGAGGACGCGACTCTCGTCGTGCTGGGAGGGCCCCAGAAGGGTTGGCTGATCGGATGGGACCTGGCGACCGGGCAGCAGAAGTTCCGGGTGCGGGCGCCCCTCGTGCTGAACACCGTCGACTCCCGAGAGATGGGTCCGACGGGAAAAGTGCTCTTCTTCCTCCCCAAGGAGCAGCCGGGGAAGGATGGAAAGACGCCGCGGATCGTCCACTACCACGACACCTCGACCGGAAAGCTCGTCAAGACGGCCAGTTTCGACACCAGCAGCCCGAACTCGATCAAGGTCCCGGGGAACACTCAGGACGACCGGGCCCTGATCCAGAGATTCGCCGGCGGCCTGCACCCGAAGCAGACGGCGCAGATCGATTTCGAGAAAAAGCTCTCGTCCAATCAGGGCCTCTACAACCGGGCGTTCACCGCCGACCTCCTCCATCTGGTCGCCACCGATCCCGCCCGGAAGACCCTGTACGTGATCGACGTCGAGAAGCCGCGGGTCGTCGCGGAGCTGCCGCTCCCCGCGTTGGGACATTACGCCGCGGAGAACCTCGCCGCGGAGTACTCTCCCGACCGGGGCCTCCTGGTGCTCCGGACTGGGACCCACGCGCTGGGCATCGTGGAGATCTCCAAGAAGAAGCTCGTCCGCGAGCTGATCGGCCATACCCAGACGATCCATCCGAACTTCCGTCTGTCCCCCGACGGCACTCGCCTCCTATCCGCGTCTTTGGACGGAACGGCGCGGATCTGGGACGTCGCGCAGGGGAAGGCCCTCGCCGTCCCGGTCGCGAGCGGCTCGATCCAGGAGCTGGGATTCGTGACCGCGGGCGAGAAGGCGGGGATCGTCGTGGACGCCCGCGCGGCCCGGCTCGTGAAGTACGACGGCTCCCCGCTGCGGACGGTGGGGACGTTCCTTTCGGCCCGCGCCGTGCTGACTGAAGACGGGAAGTTCGCCCTGGACACGATCGACGGGAGCGAGGAGACCCTGGTCCACTTCTGGAAGCTCGATCCGGCGCAACTGCTCTGGGAGCTGCGCCTGTCCGGCGGCTGGCGCCACAGCACCCTCTCGGCCGACGGTCGCCACGCGCTGGTGCAGACGCACGAGACGTTCCATCTCGTGGACGCGCAGCAGGCCGGCGCCGCGGTCTGGTCCGGAAAGCTCCCGGGCACGCCCCTCGGAGTGCTTCCCGGCGGCGGGGGGATCGTCGTGTTCCAGGACAAGAGCGTCACCGCGATCGAGACGCCCTCGCTCCAGAAGCGGTGGACGGTCGAGGTCGGGGACTCCGTCCGCTCGGGTCGGCTCAACGCCACGGGCTCCCATGCGGTGGTCGTGGCGGGAATCCCGCGGGTGCTGGACCTGGCGAAAGGCGCGGTCGTGAGCGGCGCAAAATTCCCGGCTCCGCTCGAGGCCCCCACCGCGTACGGAGAGGTCTTCGTCTCGGGAGACGGGCGGACCGTCGTCACGCTGGACAAACCCGCCCGGACGATCCAGTGGCGGTCCCTCGAGGGGGATCTCCTCAAGGCGCAGAACTTCCCCCAAGCCGTCCAGCCCGACGACGGCCGATTCTTCGTCCCGTCCGACTCGCGCCGCGCCTATCTCTGCGCCGGCAACCGGATCGTGGTCGTGACCCCCGAGAAGGGAGTGGAGAAGACCTACGTCTTCCACCCCACGACGGCCCATACCGTCCAGATGCACGGCGACTTCGCGGTGATCCAGGGAAACGGGGCGTCGACGCTCCTGCGCTACGTCGCGAAGTAGCCGCCCTCCCGCAATCCGTTGACACCCACCGCTCCAGGTCCGACAATCCCTTTCGCGACCGGGATACGAGGGAGGATGCCATGGCAGCCCCGGCCGCGCCCCGCCTTTTCGATCCCCTCAGATAAGGAGCCCCCCATGCCGCGCTACTGGATGATCTCGGACCGCGAGGAGGACGACGGCCGCCTCGGCGGCGATCCTGGCCCGCTCAGTTACTGGGTGAGCGACCGAGGGCCGCTCGACCGGCTCTCGAGCTGGAAGAACGTCGGCCCCGACCGCTTCCGCACGCTCCTGATCGGCGAAGCGGACACGTTCCCGTCGTTCGGCCCCGAGGAGCACGAGAAGCAGAAGCACGTCACGCTCTTCGTGCACGGCTACAACAACGACTGGGAGGACGCGGCGCGGCGCTACGGGTCGCTCTGCCGCCTCCTCTTTTCCCCGAAGGGGGGCCTGGGAACCTGCGTCCTCTTCACCTGGCCGTCGGACGGGATGGCCGTCTCGTACCTCCCGGACCGCGCCGACGCGCGGCGCTGCGCGCCCGACCTCGCCGAAGTGCTCTCGATGCTCTACGACTGGCTCGCCGTGAAGCAGGTGGAGGGGGCCTCCGACGCCGCCAAGGCCTGCCGCGCGAAGACCTCCATCATCGCCCACAGCATGGGAAACTATCTCCTCCAGAACGCGATGCAGATGGCCTGGACGCGGAAGAACCAGCCGCTGCTCCTGAGCCTGGTCAACCAGCTCCTCATGGTCGCGGCCGACGTGGACAACGACCTCTTCATGGGCGGCGAGACGTCGGACGGCGGCGACGGGGACGCGATCGCCAACCTGACCTACCGCGTGACGGCGCTCTACTCGGGCCTCGACTCGGTGCTCGGCCTGTCGGCCGGCATGAAGCACTTCGGGAAGCGCCGCCTGGGCCGGAGCGGCCTCGACCGCACGGTCCCCAAGCCCGACAACGTCTGGGACGTGGACTGCTCGCCCCTCTTCCCCGCCGGCCAGGGGAACATCCATTCGGCGTACTTCGAGGCGAAGAAGACGATCGCGCTGATGAAAGCGGTGCTGCAGGGCGTGGATCGGGGCGTGCTCGCGCTCCGCAAGCTGGCGCCGATCGGATAGCCGCGGAGGCGCAGAGCAGAACCCCTCTTTTGAGGAGAAGACCATGACGAAGCGGATGAAACTGATCCTGGCGGCGCTGCTGGCGGGCTGCGGCGGCGACGGCGTGAGCTTCGTGAGCCAGCCGATGAACCACCCGCTCCCCTCGGAGCTCGTGGAGCGGACGGTCTTCAAGTCGGTGGGAGCGTACCGCGAGCATCTCGACCAGCTGGTCGGGCTCCTCCTCACCGTCGACGACGGTCCGGGCGCGCCGGCCCTGAGCGAGCAGAACATCACCGCGCGTCTTCTCGCCAAGGGCTCGGAGGTGGAGGAGAAGAGCGATCCGGTCATCCGCTACGAGTCCAAGGTGGACCAAGGCTTCTCGGCGGAGGGGAACTACCTCGCGTTTGCCGCCTCGCTTTCGGCGGAGAAGAAGGCCGAGGTCGTGGTGACCGACGTCTCCACCGCGTTCGCCGAGGAGGTCCCGTGGGACCTGCTCGCGAAGACGAAGGTCCCCGCGGGCAAGAAGGCCTACTGGGTCCGCGGGGCCACGCTCTCGACGGTGGCGTACAAGACCTACCAGAAGCAGGCCGCGAAGGCGAGCGTCTCCGGCGGCGCGTTCGGAGTCTCGGGCGACGTCTACGCCTCGGCCGAGCGGTTCTCGCTCGACTACCGGATCGGCGTGAACCTGATCCCCGTCAGCGGCGAGATCGCGAAGGCGCTCCCGCGCTACACCGTCGCGACCAAGGTCAAGGCCGACGACCTGGCGCGCCACCTGAGGACGACGGAGGCGGCGGGCCTGAAGCGGCTGACGGACGTGAAGTTCGCTCCCAAGACGCTGCCCAAGATCACGACGACCCGCGATCCTTAGTTCACTCGATGAGACGGGCGGGGCGAACCGATTCGATGGGGATCCGAGCCGGCCGCCCGAGGACGAGGTCGGCGATCACGGCCGCCGTCGCGGGGCACTGCATCATGCCGTAGCCACCGTGACCCGCGGCCCAGAAGAGGCGGCCCTCGACGCGCGGGTCGGGGCCCACCGCGGGGAGACCGTCGGGCGAACCGGGGCGCAAGCCCGACCAACTGTCGAGCACCTTCCGATCGGCGAGATGCGGCACCAGGTCCCGGACCATGGCCGCGAGCGCGCGGAGCCCCGCCGGCGTCACTTTCTTGTCGTAGCCGAAGTCCTCGCTCGTCGCGCCGACGACGACGCGCCCGTCGGCCCGCGGCGTGGCGTATCCGCCGCCGCTGATCCGCTGGAGATTGTGGCGGAGGCCCTGCTTGGGGCCTTCGACCGACAGGATCTGGCCATGAATGGGGTGGAGCGGCAGAGGGAGCCTGGGCTCGACGGCCCCGGCCCACGCGCCGGCGCAGTTGATCACGGTCCGGGCCACGAGCTTTCCGGCGGCGGTGGTCACGCCCCCGACTTTCTTCCCCTCCAGGAGCACTCCCGTGGCGGGGGTGTTCTCGAGAAGCGTGACGCCCTTCTTGCGCGCGGCGTCGATCACGACGGAGGTGTAGGTCCGGGCGTCGAGGTATCGGTGGGCGGGGAGGAGCGCGGCGGCGACGACCCCGTCGGCCAGGCCCGGCTCGCGCGTCCGGAGCTCGTCTCCCTTGAGGAGCCGCGCCGGGGAGTCCTGGTCGGCCAGCGCGCGGACGGCGCCGGCGACGCGCTCGGCCTCATCGTCGTCGAAGGCCAGGATGAGCCCTCCCTCGCCCCCGTATCCGATCCGCCTTCCGGTCTCCTCGAAGAGGCGCGGCTCGAGCTCGTCGTAGAGCGCGCGGGAGAGGAGGGTCGCGCGGGTGGGCCACGCCTCGCTCTTCACCGAGCCGTAGGGCTGGATCATGCCGGCCGACGCCCACGAGGCCTCGCGTCCTGCGGCGCCCTTGTCGAGCAGCGCGACCGTGAGCCCCTCCCTCGCCAGGAAGTACGCGGTGGTGGACCCGATCGCACCCGCGCCGACGACGATCGCGTCGAACGACTTCGCTTCCTGTGCTCCCGCGACGCGGAGCCCCGCGCCGGCGGCGATCGCGGCCTTGAGGAACGTCCTCCGGGAGGCGGCCACTACTTCGCCGACACGTCGTAGACGAACAGGTTGTTCTGCTCGCGCAGGTACAGCTTCCCGTCGAGCACGACCGGGTGGGACCAGCTGGGGCCCGACACCTGCGGGATCTTGAACGACCCGTTGAGTTTGTAGCCGTCCTTCGTGGCGGCGATGAGCGCCATCTGGCCGCTCTCGTAGCGGAAGTAGAGCTGGCCGTCGGCGTAGACCACGGCCGCCGAGCCCTTGCCCGGACCGGGCTGGTCTCCGCCCCAGACGATCTTGCCTGTCTTCATCTCGACGCAGACGGGGAAGCCCTCGTTGTGGCCGTGGCCGCCGTAGATGTACTCGCCCAGGTGGATCAGGCCGCCGTGATGGTTCTGCAGCTGCTTGCCGCGCAGGAAGTAGACCTCCTCGGCCTTCACCTTGTCGCCGTCCTTGACCAGCCGGAGCAGCGCCGATCCGGTGTTGTAGCCGGAGGAGCAGAAGACCTGGTCGCCGTCGATGATCGGCGTCGGTATGGTCGCCGTCCCGTTTCCGACGCGCGGGTAGCCCCACAGGAACGCGCCGTCCTTCGCCGCCACGCCCACGCAGCCGGTCCCGGCCCCCAGCATCTGCACGTACTGCCGGACGCCGGCTCCTTCGGAGACCATGATGGACGAGTATCCGTAGCCGTTCCCCGGCCCCTTGGGGATCGCGCACTTCCAGATCAGCTCTCCCGTTTTGCGATTGAGCGCGACCATCGTCGCGTCCTTCCCGCCGGGTGTGCAGATCACATTCTCGCCGTCGACCAGGGCGGACTCGCAGTACTTCCATCCCGGCACCGAGCCGCCGAAGTCCGTGAGGAAGTTCTTCCGCCAGAGCTCCTTGCCGGTCGCCGCCTCGACGCAGACGAAGTCGCCGAGCGCGCCGATCGCGTAAACCCGCTCGCCGTCGATCGTGGGCGTGCTGTGGGGCTCGTCGTTGCCCTTGTCGCGGAGCCGCGTGGCCCAGAGCTCGCGGCCGTCCTTGAGGTCGAGCGCGAAGACGTACTCGCCGTCCTTTCGCTTTCCCATCGTGTAGATCCGGCCGCCGGAGATCGCGACGCTGGCGAGGCCCTTACCGAGGCCCGTCGCCTTCCACGCGAGCGGCGGCCCCTGCTCGCCCCAGGTCTGGAGGAGCCCCTTCTCCGTCGAGATCGCGTCGCGCTTGGGTCCGCGCCACTGCGGCCAGTCGGATTCCCTCGCGCCCGGCGCGGCCAGGGCGGCGGAGACGAGGAGCAGCGGGAGCAGCAGGCGGATGGCGCTCATGAGACCTCCTGAATTGCGATGCCCATCGCCTATGGTACCGGGGCGATCCCCCGCGAGTCTCAGCGCGGGCGATCAAAAGGGACGAGATCGGCGACCCAGAGGCCCCCCTCCTGGCCGATCAGGACGAGCGAACGTCCCGATTCCACCATGCCGAGGGGCACGGTCGGAGGACTCGACGCCTTCTGGAACGTCTGGCCGTCGTCCCGGGACATCCAGAGGGTGGAGGGTCCCCAGATGACCCCAAGAGACATCTTGCCGCTGTTGGTCTCCAGGAAGAGGAGCCTCCCGCCCGGAACGTCGAAACCGCAGAGATGGCCGCCGTAGGGGAATTCGGTTTCCACGGCTTGGAAGGTCCGGCCCCGGTCCCGGGAAATGAATTTGGACGGATTGGCCACCAGAAAGAGGAAACCGGGATCCGCGGCCGATTGCCACGCGCCGAAGACGCTGATGAACGGATCGACCGGAGAGTAGGCGCGGAATCCCTCGCCTTCTCGATAGAGACCTGTCCGGCCAAAGACCACTCCTTCGCCGCGACGGGGAGCGATCCATCCCATGTAGCCTTCAGCCGAACCCAGCACCTTCCAGCTCCCCGCTTCCCATCGGAAAAGAGAGTTTCCAGTGGCCGCGGTGACGGCGCCGGTCCTCCGGTCCACCGCGAGTCCCTCGCCCCCCTTCCCGGGGACGGGCCCCTCCTCCACGATCTCCCAGTTCCTAAGGATCACGAAGTGCGTATCGGTCATCGCATGGATCGAACCGGCATGCCAGACAAGCCCTTCCTGTTGAATCGAAAGATCCCGCTTCCGGAGCACCGCTCCATCCGACAGCCGGACCCGGAGCAGCTGCCCCTCTCCCGCCACGAGCACGTGCCCCTCCTCCTCCGCGGCGAGCGCGACGGCCCGCACAGGGATCGGCACGCGCCGCCACGGTCCGAGCGTCAGGTCCTGGACGCCTGCGCAGCCGGCGACAAGCGCGGCCGCCGGCAGCAGGAGGCGGATCATGCCCCGTAGGAACGGGGGCCGGGCCGCGAGGTTCACGTCCATTTTGTTGGAGCCCGCCTCGCAGGGGATGCTAGAATCGCCCCGTCCATAAGATAAGACTGGGGACTTGATGATGAAGCACCTCGCCCTCCTCGCGATCGTCCTCGTGACCGCATCCTGTGGCCGACATATGACGGAGCCCGACGACGTCGAAACCCCCACCTACAATCCCGGCATCCAGCAGAGCCTGCTCGAGGAGCTTCGCATCGATCCGCCCCGCGGCGAGGACATCCAGTACATCGCCTGGAGCGTCGAGGACAAGAAGGCCCTCGGTCCCTGGACGAACAGCCTCGCGGACGCAGAGTCCAAGCGCCGCGAGTTTGCCGACAAGTACCCCGCGCTCAACTTCTCCGTCCTCTGGCGCCAGCACCCGGCGCCGACGGGGGGCGTGCTGCGCGTGCCCACCCAGAACAACGATTAGGCGAGCAGCTCGCGGATCACCTTCCCGTGCACGTCGGTCAGCCGGCGATCGATCCCGTTGTGCCGGAAGACCAGCTTCGTGTGGTCGATCCCCAGCAGATGGAGCATCGTGGCGTGCAGGTCGTAGCAATGGGTCGGATGCTTCGCCGCCCTGTACGACCACGCGTCGCTCTCGCCGTAGGTCGCGCCGCCCTTCACGCCGCCCCCGGCCAGCCATGAGGTGAACGTGAAGGGGTTGTGGTCGCGTCCCTTCGACCCCTGGCTGCACGGCATCCGGCCGAACTCGGTCGTCCAGTGGACGATCGTGTCGTCGAGCAGGCCGCGGCGCTTGAGGTCCTTGAGGAGCGCGGCCGCCGGCTTGTCCATGCTGGTCCCCATCTCCCCGTGGTCCTTCGCGAGATCCTCGTGGCTGTCCCAGTTGCGGCGCGGGAAGCCGTTGTCGGCGCCGCTCCAGACCTGGACGAACCGCACGCCGCGCTCGAGGAGCCGCCGCGCGACGAGACACGCGCGGCCGAAGTCCTCCGTGATCTTCTGATCGAGCCCGTAGAGACGGCGGGTCTCGTCCGACTCGCCGGACAGATCGAGCACTTCCGGCGCGCTCATCTGGAGACCGGCGGCGAGCTCGTACGAGGCGATCCGCGCGTCGAGGCGCGAGTCCCCCTCGCGTGCCGCCCGATGGGCCGCGTTGAGCTCGCGGAGCGCCGCCAGGCCGTCGCGGTCCGCCTCGGGCGTCACCGATCCGGCCGGCGCGCGCAGGTCGAAGATCGGGTTCGCGCCGCCGAGCCGGATCATCGTCCCCTGGTGCGCCGCGGGGAGGAATCCGGCGCTCCAGTTTCCCGGCCCGTTCGGCGCGAAGCCGCGCGCGTCGGGCAGGACGACGAAGGTCGGCAGGTTCCGGCTCAGGCTCCCCAGGCCGTAGGACATCCACGCTCCCATCGACGGGAAGCCCGGCAGAACGAACCCCGTGTTCTGCATGAAGGTCGCCGGCCCGTGGACGTTCGACTTCGCGACCATCGACGGGATGAAGGCGATGTCATCCACGCAGCTGGCCAGGTGGGGGAGCAGATCGCTGATCCACTTCCCCGACGCTCCGTACTGCCTCCACCCCCACGGGCTCTTCATGCACGCGCCCGGGGAGCTCTGGAAGAGCTCGACCTTCTCGCCGGGATCGAACGGCTGGCCGTCGCGCCGGATGAGCTCGGGCTTGTAGTCGAAGGTGTCG
>CAZSCC010000244.1:0-2120 GCA_964604905.1 uncultured Planctomycetales bacterium | reverse complement strand
CCGCTGCTTGAGCTTCTCGCCCAAGACGATCTTCTGGATCTCCATCAGGGCGTCGATGACGCTTTCCGGCCGGGGGGGGCAACCCGGGACATAGACGTCGACCGGGATGAACCGGTCGATCCCCTGGATCATCCCGTAGTTGCCGAAAATGCCGCCGCACGACGCGCAGGCGCCCATCGAGATGCACCACTTCGGCTCGGGCATCTGCTCCCAGATCTTCAGCAGCACCGGCATCATCTTCAGCGAAATACGGCCCGAGACGATCATGAGGTCCGCCTGCCGGGGCGAAAATCGGATCACCTCGCTCCCGAATCGCGCCATGTCGTACCGCGAGGAGAGCGTGCCCATCAGCTCGATCGCGCAGCAGGCCGTTCCGAACGGCATGGGCCACAAGGAGTTCGCGCGGCCCCAGTTGACGACCTTCTCCACCGTGGTCGTCAGCACGCCGTCCGGCAGCATGGTCTCTATTCCCATTCGAGCGCTCCCCGCTTCCAGAGATAGGCCAGGCCGAAGACGAGGACGAAGGCGAAAATACCGACCTCGACCAGGCCCGTCACGCCCAGGCTCTTGTAGAGGACCGCATACGGGATCATGAAGACGGTCTCGATGTCGAACAGGATGAACAGGATGGCCACCAGGTAGAAATGGACGCTGAAACGCTCCCGATTGCCGGAGAGGAGGGGGACGCCGCATTCGTAGGGATCCTGCTTCCCCGGCCTGGGCTTTCGGGGACCCAGCAGGTGGGCCACGCCGATCAGGGACGCCCCCAGGCCAATCATCACCGCCGCGTAGATCGCGACGTTGGTCCATTGGCTCATGAGGTCCCTCGGGGTTGTCCTGTTGTAGCAAATGGGGAGACGAGAGTCAAATGACGGCGCCATGGCGCCTCCCGGGGGACGCGGGTAGAATGGCGCCGGTGAAGGAAAGCCTCCTCTACGACCGGCTCCCGGACTCCAAGATGCGCTGCAACGTCTGCGCCGTCCGCTGCGTCATCCCCGAAGGCGGGAACGGCGCCTGCCGCACGCGCCTCAACGAGCGGGGGACGCTCTACACGCTCCTCTACGGCCGTACGAGCTCGGTCTGCATCGACCCGATCGAGAAGAAGCCGCTCTACCACTTCTATCCCGGGTCGCGGATCCTTTCGATGGGCACCCGCGGATGCAACTTCCGCTGCCCCGGCTGCCAGAACTGGGAGATCTCCCACGACGCCCCGGCCCGCTCCGGCGAGAACCTGGAGCGGCTCGACCCCGCCGAGAGCGCCCGCCTCGCCCGGTCGCGCGGCTGCCAGGGGATCGGCTGGACCTACAACGATCCGACCATCTGGCTCGAGCACACGCTCGAGGCCATGATCGAGGCGAAGCGCCTGGGCCTCTACAGCGCCTACATGACCAACGGCTATGCCACCCCGGAGCACATGGAGCTGATCGGCCCGTATCTGACGGCCTGGAGGGTCGACCTCAAGGGCTACTCCCGCGAGGCGTACAAGAAGGTCTCGGGCCTGGCGGCGTGGGAACCGGTCCTCGAGATGACGAAGCTCGCGGCGCACACCTACGGGATGCACGTCGAGTGCGTGACCAACGTGACGCCGACGATCAACGACGACGAGAAGACCGCGCACGGGATCGCGTCGTGGATCCGCGACGCCCTGGGCCCGATGACCCCGTGGCACGTCACGCGCTTCCACCCGTACCTTGACCTCTCCCACCTCCCCTCGACGCCGATCCCCGTCCTCGAGCGCTTCTGCGAGATCGGGCGCGGGGAGGGGCTGAAATACGTCTACATCGGGAACGTCCCCGGCCATCCGTGGGAGGACACCTACTGTCACGGCTGCGGGGAGGCGGTCATCCGCCGCCGCGGCTTCGCCGTGGCGAACGCGACTCTGCGCGATGGCAAGTGCCCCTCCTGCGGAACGTCGATCCCCGGCCGCTTCCCGACGGCGATAGCCCCCAGCTCCGGCGAGCGGCTTCCGATCCTCCACACCTAGCCCAACTTCCGCAGCAGGTCGAGCAAATTGGGCTTCTGATGGCCTATAGGCCAAAAGAGCCTTCTGGTTGGCACTACATTTTGCGAAGACCTGCCGGGGGGCGAAGCCGATCCGGGAGATCGAGCCCCAGGCGCCC
>CAZSCC010000243.1:0-3114 GCA_964604905.1 uncultured Planctomycetales bacterium | reverse complement strand
GACTACGGGAGCGTCCACTGCACCGATCTCTACACGATCGAGCGGTACTCGCACGTGATGCACATCGTGAGCGAGGTCATGGGGAAGCTCGCCGCCGCGCAGGACCAGTTCTCGCTCCTCTCGAACACCTTCCCCGCCGGGACGCTGACCGGCGCTCCCAAGATCCGCGCGATGGAGATCATCGAGGACCTCGAGAAGGCCCGCCGCGGGCCCTATGGTGGCACGGTCGGCTACTTCTCGCTCACCGGCGACATGGACACCTGCATCACGATCCGGACGATGATCGTGAAGGGCCGCACCGCCTACCTCCAGGCCGGCGCCGGGATCGTAGCCGACAGCGATCCCCAGTCCGAGTGGACGGAGACGTGCAACAAGATGGAGGTCCTGAAGAGGGCCATCGCACTGGCAGAGGAAGGGTTGTGAATCACAGGAATCACGAATCAGGAGCCGGCTGTCCGGCGATTCGTGATTCGTAATTCTTGGTTCTCATGAGTATGAAGCGCGTCCTGTTGGTCGACAATTACGACTCCTTCACGTACAACCTCGCCCAGTACTTCGGCGAACTGGGCTGCGAACCGACCGTCGTCCGCAACGACCGGATCACCGTGCCGGAGGCCCAGGCGCGCGACTTCACGCACCTCGTGATCTCCCCCGGGCCGGGCAATCCCATGCAGTCCGGCGTCTGCAACGACCTGATCCGGGCCTTCGCCGGGAAGAAGCCCGTCCTCGGCGTCTGCCTCGGCCACCAGTGCATCGGCCACGTCTTCGGGGGGACGGTGGACCGGGCCGACCGGATGATGCACGGGAAGGTCTCGAAGATCTACCACGACGGCAAGGGCGTCTTCAAGAACGTCCCCAACCCGTTCGAGGCGACCCGCTACCACTCGCTCGTGGTCCGCGAAGAGGGTCTCCCGAACTGCCTCGAGATCAGCGCCCACACGAGCGAGGGCGAGATCATGGGGCTCCGCCACAAGGAGCAGAAGATCGAGGGCGTCCAGTTCCATCCCGAATCGATCATGACCAAGCCCGGCAAGGCGCTCCTCCAGAACTTCCTCGAGCTATGATCCTCGACGAGATTGTCACGGCCAAGAAGACGGAGCTCAAGCGCTCGAAGGACGAGCGGAAAATCGCCGACCTCAAGGCCAAGGCGCGGAACGCCCAGCCGGTCCCGGCGTTCGACCTCCGCCGGCCGGGCCGCGTCTCGATCATCGCCGAGGTGAAGCGCGCGTCGCCGCTGAAGGGCGTCTTCAAGGCCGACCTCGACGCGGCGAAGCAGGCCCTGGCCTACCAGGAGGGCGGCGCGACGGCCATCTCGGTCCTCACCGACCGGGAGTTCTTCAAGGGCTCGGTGGACGACCTCCGGGCCGCGCGCGACGCGTCGGGACTCCCGATCCTTCGAAAGGACTTCGTCATCGACGACTACCAGCTCTGGGAGGCCAAGGTGATGCGCGCCAGCGCGGCGCTCCTCATCGTCCGCATCCTCGACCGCGCGCAGCTGCGCGACTACATCGCCCTGGCGCGGGAGGAGCTCAAGATCGCGACGCTGGTCGAGGTCCATTCCGAGAAGGAGCTCGAGGCGGCGCTCGACGCGAAGGCGACCATCGTCGGGATCAACAACCGGGACCTCGACACGTTCAAGGTCACGCTCGAGACCACGGCGCGCCTCCGGGCGATCCTGCCCCCGGGGACGGTGACCGTCAGCGAGAGCGGGATTTCGAGGAGGGAGGACATCGTCCTGCTGGGACAGATGCAGGTTGACGCGGCCCTGATCGGCGAGGAACTGGTCAAGGCGCTCGATCCGGCGGCCAAGATCCGGGAACTCCTGGGGGTGACCCATGCCGGTTAGGGGCATCCGCGGCGCGATCGACGTCGCGCGTAACTCGAAGGGGGAGATCCTCTCGAGGACCGGCGAGCTGCTCCTGGCGCTGGTGCGCGCCAACAAGATCGCCGCCGACGACGTGGCGGCGGCGATCTTCAGCCTGACGCCGGACCTCGACGCCGAGTTTCCCGCGATCGCGGCGCGGCGGATAGGGTGGACGGACGTGCCCCTCATGTGCGCGACCGAGCTGGACATCCCCAAGGGGATGAAGAGGGTCGTGCGGATCCTGCTGCTCGTCAACACCCACGTGTCCCCGGATAAGATCCGCCACCAGTACCTCGGGAAGACCCCGGCGTTGCGGCCCGATCTGGCCGGAAAGAAACGGGGCCGATGAAAGAAAGCGAAGGGAGCCAGGCGATGATCATCGTGATGAAGTCCGGCGCCACCGTGAAGGAGGTGAGCGCCGTCCTCAAGCAGATCGAGGCGCACGGGTTCAAGCCCCACATGTCGAGGGGAGAGGAGACGACCGTGATCGGCGTCATCGGCGACGAGCGGAAGGTCGACGGGGCCAATTTCGCGACCCTGCAGGGCGTGGAGAAGGTGATCCCGATCCTGAAGCCCTACAAACTGGCCAGCCGGGACTTCAAGAAGAAGGACACGAGCTTCAAGGTCGGCGACGTCCAGATCGGCGGCGGCACGTTCACCGTGATGGCCGGGCCGTGCGCGGTCGAATCGCTGGAGCAGACCGTCGAGTGCGCGAAGAAAGTCAAGAAGGCGGGCGCGAACATCCTCCGCGGCGGCGCCTACAAGCCGCGCACGTCGCCGTACAGCTTCCAGGGCCTGGGGCCCAAGGGCCTCGAGATCCTGGCCGAGGCGCGGAAGGAGACGGGGCTTCCGATCGTCACGGAGGTCATGGCCGTCGAGGACGTCGCGCTCGTCGCAAAATACGCCGACATCCTCCAGATCGGCGCGCGCAACATGCAGAATTTCAACCTGCTGGACGCCTGCGGGAAGCAGGAGCGGCCGGTGCTCCTCAAGCGCGGCCTGAGCTCGACGATCGAGGAGTGGCTCCTCTGCGCCGAGTACATCCTCTCGCGCGGCAACCCAAACGTCATCCTCTGCGAGCGCGGCATCCGGACGTTCGAGAGGGCCACTCGGAACACCCTGGACATCTCGGCCGTCCCGGTGATCAAGAAGCTCTCGCACCTGCCGATCATCGTCGATCCGTCGCACGCGACGGGGATCCGCGAACTCGTCGCTCCGCTGGCAAAGGCGGCGGTGGCGGTCGGGGCGGA
>CAZSCC010000242.1:0-10746 GCA_964604905.1 uncultured Planctomycetales bacterium | reverse complement strand
CGATGGGGACGCCGTCCTGGGCGGCCAGCGTGACGACGCCCAGCGCCTCCCCGCGCGCGTTGCAGAGCGGGCCGCCCGAGCTGCCCGGGCCGATCGCGCTCACGACTTCCAGAAATCCCGGATGGTTGTGCACGAAGCGGTCCACCCCCGTGAGCGTCCCGGGCGAGAGGACCTTCCTCCGGCCGCCCGCGCTTGACGGGAATCCGAGCGCGTAGATCGGGTCCCCCGTCACGGCGCGGGCCGCCGCGCGGGGGATCGGGACGAGCTTCACCGCGTGCTCGGAGGGGTCGAGCTGCAAGAGCGCCAGGTCTTTCGTGGGATGGACGCCGACGAGCGTGACCCGGCGGAACTGGACGGGCTTCCCGCCCTTTCCCCCTTCGACCTCGATCCAGAAGGCCAGCGGGGAGGCGGCGACGTGGGCGTTGGTGAGGACCAGGCCCGTCTCGTCGAGGATCATCCCCGACCCGTGGCACTCCAGGTTGCGCACCGCCACGACCGACGGCGAGACGAGCTCTCCGACCTTTCGGACCTCGGCCTGGGGCGCGAGGGCGACGGCCAGGAGCAGGAGGGGATTCACCGATGAAGTGTAACCGAAAGCCGGCCGATCTGTTGCGGGTCTCGGAAAGCGCCGATACAATGCCGCCCATGGTACGGGCGCGGGCCGTCATCACCGACGGGAAGGGAAAGTTCTCGGTGGAGACCGTCGAAGTCGGCGACCCGCGGGCCGGCGAGGTGCGGGTCGACCTCCAGGCGAGCGGCGTCTGCCACACCGACCACAAGTTCCTCTCCCGCGGCAAGGCCCAGATCCTGGGCCACGAGGGGGCGGGCGTCGTGCGCGACGTCGGCCGCGGCGTCCGGCGCGTGAAGCCGGGCGACCGCGTCCTCCTCAACTGGGCGATCCCGTGCGGGCGGTGCTTCCAGTGTCGCCGCGGGGCCGAGAACCTCTGCGAGGATCAACCCGGCGTGCCCGCCGCGCGCTTCCGATGGAACGGCCGCGCAGTGCCGACCGCCTTCCGCCTGGGGACGATGTCGACCTGCACGGTGGTGCCGGAGGCGGCGTGCGTGCGGATCGGTGTCGCGATCCCCTTCGCGTCCGCGTGCATCCTCGGCTGCGGGGTGATGACCGGCTACGGCACAGTGGTGAACGTGGCCAAAGTGAAGCGGGGCGAATCGGTCGCGGTGCTCGGCACGGGGGGCGTCGGGCTCTCCGTCATCCAGGGCGCGCGGATCGCGGGCGCCGGGCGGATCGTGGGCGTCGACGTCAATCCCACCCGCCTCCGGATGGCGCGCCGCTTCGGAGCGACCCACACGGTGCTCGCCGACCGGAAAGACAGGGGCCTTCTGGGAGCGGCGTCGAAGGTGAAGAAGCTCTGCGGCGGCCGGGGCGCGGACTACGCCTTCGAGTGCACGTCGGTCCCGGCGCTCTGCGCAGCGCCGCTCTCGTTCGTCCGGAACGGCGGCATGGCGGTCCAGGTGAGCGGCACCGAGCAGCCGGTGACGGTCGATTTCGAGCTCTTCGAGTGGGACAAGGTCTACATCAACCCGCTCTACGGCCGCTGCCGCCCGCAGGTCGACATGCCGGCGCTGCTTCTCCACTACGCGGCGGGCCGGCTGCTCCTCGATGAGATGATCACGCGCACTTACCCGATCGAGGGCGTGAAGGCCGCGTTCGCCGACATGCTCTCCGGCCGGAACGCGAAGGGCGTGCTGGTGATGGCGTGATAGATTTCAAAGAGTTTGAAATCTATCACTTCAGGATTTCGAGGACCTTCTCCGCTGCGAGCGGCGCATCGGAAACCATGAGCGCCCCCTCCCGACCCGCCGCCTTGTAGGCCGCCCGCAGCGGCGCGGCGTCGAACGCCCTCCCGTGCAGCACGAGTTCCCCCGGATCCGCCAGCATCGCCGCCGTCCGCCAGCCGCCGATCCGCTCCATCGAGGGATGGGGGATCGCTTCCGGCGCGGCCGAGAGATCGATCACCGTCGTCCCGATCCGCGCGTTCGACGACGCGATCGCGCGGGCGAAGAGCGCGGGCAGACCTGCCTCGCCGACCGCGACCAGCCGGATCGCGACGTTGCGCACCTGGGCGTGGCGGAGCGCGTCGACCACGTCCCAGACCTGCCAGGCGAACGGCGTGCGGTAGAAGCAGGTGGGGTACCCTTTCAGCTGGTTCTTGTCGCCGCCGGCGGGAGTCTCGGGTTCGTGCGGCTTGAGCACGATCACCTGGACGCCCGCGGCCTTGGCGTACGGCTCGGCCTCCTCGGGCTTCGTGCAGACGACGATCGTCATCCGCTCCATTCCGGGATTCTTCCGGGGAGGTCCGAGGAACCACGGCACCCCGAAGAGGGGCGAGAGCGCCGGCTGCATCGCCGCACGGAATTTCGCGAGCGACGCCCCGTCCTTCGGCGCGAGCGCGGCGAGCTGCTTCTCGACCATCCCGTGGATCGCCTTCTTGAGACCGTCGGAATCGACCGCGCCTTCCGGGAGCTTGCGGCCGTCCGTGAAGATCGTGAGGTCCTCGACCTTCACGGGCGCGAACGGCGCCTCGGCGATCTTCTCCTGATCGGGCCCGTTCTGGAGCCAGCGGACCATCCACGCGTAGACCGCCTCGCGCGAGTCCTGGTTGTAGTTGTGCGGCGCGTTGAACTGGGTCGCCTTGAACTTCCCCTCGACTCCGAGCGCCTTGTAGGCCGCCTGGATCGCCGGGCCTTCCAGCGTGGGCACGTGCTTCCCCCAGTCGCCCGTCGCGGCGATAAGCAGGAGCGGCCGCGGCGCCGTCATCGCGGCGATCTCGACGTTGTTCAGGTTGAGCCGCAGCATCGGCGCGTTCTCGCACGAGCAGCCGCCCTGGAATTCCGCGGCGACCATGTTGACCGGCACCGAGCAGGCGATCCGGTCGTCGATCGCGGTCAGGAGGAACGTCTGCGTCCCGCCGCCCGACGCGCCCGTGCAGCCGATCCGCTTCGGGTCGACGTCGGGGAGCGACGTGATGAAGTCGACGGCGCGGAGGCTGTTGAACGTCTGGATCCCGAGGAGGCCGACGCCCCACGCGGGGTCCTCGAATTTGTGGGGCAGCTGCTTCGAGTCGGCGTAGCCGAGCATGTCGTACATGAAGCAGACGAACCCGAGCCGCGCGAAGGTGATCCCGCGCGCCGGGAGGTTGCCGTCCTTCGTCTGCGTGAACCGGCCTTCCTTCCAATGGCCGTGCGGCGAGACGATCCCGGGGAAGGGACCCTGTTTTCCGACGGGGCGGTAGAGGCTGCCGGTGACGAAGAAGCCGGGCCAGGTCTCGAAGTGGACGCGCTCGACGGTGTAGCCCTCGCCTTCGACCTTGCCGAAGACCGACGGCTTGAGCGGCGCGCGCTCAAACTCGGGCCAGAGGCCGGCGGCGACGAGGATCTGCTGCCGGACCTCCTGCTGCCGGGCCTTCCACGCCTGCGGGGACTTGGCCGCGCTCTGAAGCCGCGTCTGCCACGCGGGCTGGGGTTCCTGCGCGAAGAGAAGCAGCGTCAGGGCGGTGCAGCGGATCATAGGAATTCCCTCCGCCCTATGGTACGCCCGGGGGCCTCGGAGGTATTGTTAAGAGATGAACACGATGATCGCCCTTCTCCTCCAGCTTGTTCCGATCGCCCCCGGCGAGTTCACGATGGGCGAGGGCGACGCCCCGCCGCGCACGCGCGAGGAGTGGAAGACGCGCGATTGGGACGAGTCGCCCGCGCACAAGGTCCGGATCACGAAGGGCTTCTCAATCGGAGCCTCCGAGGTGACGAACGCGCAGTTCCGCGCGTTCGAACCGGACCATAAGGGGCCCGACGGCGACCCCGTCACCCGCGTGACGTGGGCGCAGGCGGTCGCCTACGGCGAGTGGCTCTCGAAGAAAGAGGGGAAGCCCTATCGGCTGCCGACCGAGGCCGAGTGGGAGTACGCGTGCCGCGGCGGACAGCCTCTCGGGAAGCGCGTCGGTGAGTGGTGCCTCGACTGGTACGGGCCGTACGAAGCGGGCGATCAGGCCGATCCCGTGGGCCGCGCCGACGGCTATGCCCGCGTGGTCCGAAGGGGCCGGCCCTCCGATCGATCCGGCCACCTTCCCGAAGACGCGAACCGCCTGACGGGCTTCCGCGTCGTGATGGGCGAGATGCCCTCGACGAAGCCGCTGCCCGTCCCGGTCGTCGACGTGAAGCAGGGCCCGGCTCCCAAGGAAGGGCCCGATCCCGCGAAGCCGTACTTCACGGACTTCGCCCGGGGGAAGCCCACGATCCCCAAGGACACTTGGGGCCCGATCTTCAGCGCGTGGAACCACTTCAGTACCGTCTGCGTCTGCCCGAACGGCGACGTGCTGGCCGCGTGGTACACGACGATCGACGAGGCGGGCCGCGAGCTTTGCCAGGCGTCGAGCCGGCTTCGCGCGGGGTCGGAGCAATGGGAGCCCGCGACGCTCTTCTTCGACGTCCCGGGCGTGAATGATCACGCGCCGGTGCTCCTCAGCGACGGGAAGCGGATCTATCACTTCTTCACGCAGTCGCTCCGCGGATGGGACGACGCGACCGACTGCGTGCGCGTCTCCGAGGACAGCGGGGCGACGTGGTCGAAGCCGCGGATCATGGTGTCGCGCGACGATCCCCGGCGCCTGAGCCAGCCCTGCTCGGCGTTCGTGGCGAAGGACGGGACGATCGTCCTCGCCGCCGACGGCGACGGTCACCGGGACGAGCGGCTCGTGAGCAGCCGCGACGGAGGTCAGACCTGGAAGGTCGCGGGCGGGGACATGAAGAAGGCCGTGGGGAAATACGCGATCCATCCGGCGATCGTGCCACGAGCGGACGGCTCGACCGTCTGTTTCCTAAGAGGGCCGGACCCGATGCCGATGCTGGTCTCGAAGGATCTCGGGGAGACGTGGGAGGCGGGGGAGACGCCGTTCCCGGGGATCAGCGTGGGCCAGAAGGCGGCGGCGCTGCGCCTCGCGAGCGGGGCGATCCTGCTCCTGAGCATCGACTCGAAGAAGAAGGGCACGTTCGCGGCGCTCTCGCTGGACGAGGGGAAGACCTGGCCGCACGTGCGGATGGTTCCGGGGGTGACGGGCTACATGTCGCTCGCGCAGGCGCCGAACGGGGTCCTCTACGCCTTCGGCACAAGGATGGGCTGCGCGGCGTTCAACGAGACTTGGATCAAGGAGGCGAAGTGAGATTCATCGCTCTGGCCCTGCTTCTGCTTCCGCAGGCGCAGGAGAAGCGGTATCGGCTCCCCTCGACCGACCTCAAGCAGCAGGTCATCTGGGGATCGACGTGCGAGGTGCCGGACGGCCCGTCGCTTGCGTTCGGTGGGGAGGACCAGAAGGCGGAGGACGGCAACCCGCACACGCGGATCAAGGTGGACGGGGTGTGGAAGGCGATTCATGAGGAGCTTCGGGCGGCGAACGGGCTTCAAAAGTGGCGGAACGAAGTATGGGAGTTGCGTGGGAGCCTGGTCCAGGCCCTCGCCCGTCTGCGCGCCGCGTATTTCGAGGGAGACGCGAATCCGGCGATTCGGCGCGGCGAAGCGGCACGCTTGGATCTTCTTGCGGCAAATGCGAGGACGATCCGGGGCTTCCTGGCGGAGGGACCCCTTCGGCAGCGGCTGACCGAAGTCTCGGACAGGGTCGAAGGAGCGGTCCGTGATCTGCTCCAGGAGGTCTCGCCGGCGACGCTCCGGTCGCTCCTGGGGGCGCAGGTGGCCCTGGAGACGATCGCGGACTCCCTCGACGCCGAGCCGCCCCCGCGGGCGCTCTCTCCGATCGTCTGGGATGCAAAGTCAAAGGTCTTCCTGATCTTCGGCGGCGATCACCTCGACTACCTCACGAACGACACCTGGGTCTTCGATCCCGCCAGGCGGCAGTGGTCCCTGCGCCACCCCAAGGAGGCCCCTCCGCCGCGCGCGAACCATCAACTTACGGCCGCCGACGGGAAGGTCGTTCTCAAAGGCGGCTACACCTACACCTCGAGCACCGACTACGTGGGCGGACAGTACCGCGACCACAACGACGGCGAGTGGACGTACGACATCGCGGGCGATTCGTGGACGGGAGGGAAGGGCGTCGCCCCCGAGACGCGCGTCTACCGCACGGGACGGCTCCATCCGGACTTCTATCTCGAGGGCCCGAAGCCCGACCCGGTGGCGTTCAAGAAGGTCCTGGCCGAGTTGCCGGCCAACACGTGGGTGAAGACGAAGCCGCCCCACCTGCCGGCGCTCAACCGGGATTGGGGGACGGCGGTCCTCGACCCCGACCGAAACCTCATGCTTCGCTTCAGCGGCGGCCACTCGGCGCACGGTGGGACGGACGTCCTCCAATACCATCTGAGCACGAACCGTTGGGAGCTCTGTTTCCCTGTGGAATTCCCGCTCGGGCAGCTCTACACGAACACCGAGTACCCCGAGGGCGTGAACTTCAACCGGCGGCCCTGGGTGACAGGCCACACGTACCAGAACTACGGCTATGATCCCAATCTCAAGAAGATGCTTTTCACGGGGCGGCGCGACGGGTGCTTCGTCTACGACCCGACGGTGGGCGACTGGACGGGCCGCCTCGAGAAGCCCAAAGGCATGGTCTACGGCGACTGCTTCTACACGCTGACGCTGACGCCCACGCCTCAGGGCCTCGTCTGCTGGACTCAGAACGGAGGCCTCTACCGGTTCGAGGGGAAGGAGTGGGTCGAGCAGAAGCTCACCGGAGGCAAGCTCCCCGGCGCGGTGGTCGACAATTCGACGCTGCTCTACGACGCGAAGCGCGAGCGGCTCCTCTTCGCGCGAAAGCCGTATGGGGACAAGGTCCCCTTCACGGGCGAGCTCCACGCGGTCGACGTCAAGACGTGGACCGTCTCCCCGATCTCGCCGGCGGGAAAGGAGGCGGGGGCGGCGGTCCTGTACCTCTGCCAGATCCGCTATGACATCGAGAACGACCTCTGCCTGGCCGGGTGCACGATGGCGCCGGGGGCCGACGGCGTCCGTCGCACGCCCGCGTACGACCCGGCCGGAAACCGATGGGTCTCGCTCAAGATCACGGGCGACGATCCCCACGGCAAGAACGGCCGGAACGTCTCGCTCGGCCTCATGTACGACGCGAAGCGGAAGCTCTTCTGGGCGGTCGACACGAACAGCCAGGTCTACGTGCTCCGTCTCGATCCGAAATCGGCGGACCTTCAGCCGCTCAAGGCGGAATAGGTAACAGGAAGGGATGGAACTTTCGAGACGCGACCTGCTCCTCGGCGCCGCGGCGTTTGCGGCGCGGCCGTCGTTTGCCACCCAAGGCGAGCCGCCCGAACCCTACTTCACTCCCCAGGAGAAGTTCCGCGACGTCTCGCGCGGGAAGCCGCTTCCGCACAAGCTGCCGCCCGAGAAGATGGCCGAGGTCGGGATGACCCGCGAGTCGTGGAAGCTCGAGATCCTCTCCGACCCCGAGAACAAGGCGAAGCTCGGCAAGCCGGTCACGCTCGACTGGGCGGGTCTCATGAAGCTGGCCGAGACGCGCGCGGTGCGGTTCCCGAAGATCATGACCTGCAACAACATCGGCCGGCCACTCGGGATGGGCCTGTGGGAGGGCGTGCCGCTCCGCGACCTCGTCTGGCTGACGGAGCCCAAGGAGGACCTGCGGCGCCTCTTCTACTGGGGCTACCACAACGACGACCCCAAGCAGATGTTCAAGAGCTCGCTCCCGATCGGCCGCGTGCTGGAGGACCCGCCCGGGATGCCGCCGGTGATCGTCTGCTTCAAGCTCAACGGCCAGTTCCTGACCTCCGAGCGCGGCGGGCCGGTGCGGATCGTCGTCCCCGAGGCGTACGGGTTCAAGTCGGTGAAGTGGCTGAACCACGTCGTGCTTTCGAACCTCGCGGTCGCGAACGACACCTACATCGACGGCAACAACGACATCGACAGCCCGATGAAGACCTACGCGCGGACGCTCGCGCTCCAGAAGGAGATCAAGGCCGGCCAGGGTCAGCGCGTGTGGGGCCTCGCGCAGGTGGGGATCTCGGGGCTCTCGAAAGTGCAGGTCTGGGTGACGCCCGCGGGCGAGAAGTGGGCCGAGGACGATCCGACCTTCACGAAGGCCCCGTGGAAGGAGGCCGAGATCCTGCCGCCGCCGGCCTCGTGGGAGGGGAAGCCCGCGCGCTGGCCGATGCCGTTCACGAAGGCCCACTGGACGGTCGAACTTCCGGGCCTGGCGGAGGGGCGGTACACGTTCCGCTGCCGGACGATCGACACGAACGGCGCCGCGCAGCCGATGCCGCGGCCGTTCCCGAAGTCGGGTCACGCCTCGATCGAGGAGGCCACGGTCGTGGTGAAGGCTTAGTCCGCGCCGACGCCGAGGTAGGTCCGGAGTTTCTCGTCCTCGAATTTCGCCTCGGCCTCGGGCTCGCGCGAGAAGAGCGAGACGACGATCCCCGCCAGGAAGGCCCCCGTCATCGAGAAGAGCCCCGGGTTCTTGTACGGGAAGATCGCTTTTGCGTTCTTCAGGATGTCCACCCAGACCGTGGGGCTCAGGATGATGAGGACCACGGCCAGCCCCAGGCCCGTCACGATGCTCGCCACCGCGCCCTTCGTGGTGAACCGCTTCCAGAGGATCGACATGAGGAGCGCCGGAAAATTGGCGCTGGCGGCGATCGCGAAGGCAAGTCCGACCATGAAGGCGACGTTCTGGCCCTTGAATGCGATCCCGAGCAGGACGGCCATCACGCCGAGGCAGATCGTCGCGATCCGCGCCACGCGCACTTGCTCGGCCTCCGTGGCCTGTCCCCTCCGGATGACGCCGACGTAGATGTCGTGCGAGAGGGCCGACGCCCCGGCCAGCGCGAGTCCCGCGACGACGGCGAGGATCGTGGCGAACGCCACCGCGCAGAGGAAGCCGTAGAAGACGTTCCCTCCCAGCACTCTTGCGAGCATCGGGGCGGCCATGTTGCTGTCGACCGCCAGGATCGCATCTTTCCCCACGATCACCGCCGCGCCGAATCCGATCGTGAAGGTCAGGATGTAGAAGTAGCCGATCCAGCCGGTCGCGAAGAAGACCGACTTCCGAGCCTCCTTGGCGTTCGGGACCGTGTAGAAACGCATGAGGATGTGCGGCAGTCCCGCCGTGCCGAACATGAGCGCGAGCCCGAGCGAGATGGCGTCGACAGGGTCGGAGACGAGACCCCCGGGCTGGAGGAACTTGGCGCCGTACTTCTTTTCCGCGGCGGAGAAGAGCGTGCCGTAGTTGAACCCGAACTCCCAGAGGATCATCAGGACCAGGATGGTCGCCCCGCCGATCAGGAGCACCGCCTTGATGATCTGGACCCACGTCGTGGCGATCATGCCGCCGAAGATGACGTAGGCCAGGATCACGGCGCCCACGATGACGATGGCGATGTAGTAGTTCAGGCCGAAGAGCTGCCCGATCAGCTGGCCGGCGCCGACCATCTGGGCGATCAGGTAGAACAGCACCGTCAGGATGGCCCCCGTGGCCGCCGCGGTCCGGATCGGCCGCACCTTGAGCCGGAAGGCGACCACGTCCGCGAACGTGTACTTGCCCAGGTTTCGGAGTGGCTCGGCGATCAGGAACATGCAGATCGGCCAGCCGACGAGGAATCCCACCGAGTAGATGAGGCCGTCGTAACCCTTGGTGGCGACGATCCCGGCGATCCCGAGGAACGACGCCGCGCTCATGTAGTCCCCGGCGAGCGCGAGCCCGTTCTGGAACCCGGTGATGTTCCGGCCCGCCGCGTAGAACTCCTTCGCGGTCTTGGTCTTCTTGGCGGCCCAGTAGGTGATGCCCAGCGTGACGGCGACGAAGATGAAGAAGAAGAGGATGGCGGTCCAGTTGATCTTCTGTTCGGCCGGCGGCGTGAAGGCGGCGGCCGAGGTCGCCAGGAGGCTAAGGGCGGCCTGCATCGTGCGCCTCGACCTTGTTCTTGACGTTCTGCACGAGAGTGTCGTACCGGGAGTTCGCCCAGCGGACGTAGATGCCGGTGAGCACCCAGGAGGCGACGATGACGCCTACCCCGATCGGGATGCCGATGGGGATGTTCTCGGTGATCTTCTTTCCGAAGAACTCCTTCTTGAACGCGACGAGGAAGATGAACCCGTAGTAGATGATCAACGTGGCGATCGTGAGAATGATGGAAATGCGGGTCTTGCTGGCGGTGAGCTCCTTGAATTCCGGGTCGTTGAGGAAGTGAAGATGCGTCTTGGGGTCGGTCATCGAGGCCGCATTCTGCCAAACGGACCCGGGGTGCGCCAGAATCTTTATCCGGAGCGCCGGGTCGCTCCGGGGGCCGCGGCCGAGGCGGCGACCGGAAGCGTGGGAGTAGGCGCCGGGGCGTAGAGGGGGAGGCAGCGCACGCAGAAGTGCCGGTGGTCCTGGGTATGGGCGAGCCCGCGGGCGAACTCCTTCTCCCGGAGCATGTTCCCGCAGCCGTCGCAGTACACGATCTCTTTCCCCATGCCTCCCTCCGTTGCAGCTGCCTCCAGTCTAGCACATATTTGATGCAATGCGTGGCGTAAATCAGCCAGGCAGTTTTGCGCCACCCGGTGGCGCAAAACTGCCTGGCTGATTTACGCCACCCCGGTGTAGAATGGCCGCCCCATGAACTTCCGAATGCTCATCGACGGCGCCTGGGCCGACGCCCGCGGCGGCCGCACCTGGCCCGTGATCAACCCGGCCACGGAAGCGAAAGTCGCCGATGTCCCCTTCGGGGGCGCCGAGGAGGCCCACGCCGCGATCGATGCCGCGCGGCGCGCCCAGCCGG